>JBAOIA010000011.1:0-337353 GCA_037045145.1 Bacteroidia bacterium | reverse complement strand
CCATAAAAAGTCTTTCTTATATATTCATTGTAACGGTTTGCCTGTTTATTGCTTCTGCACAATATAGATACTGTGTTATCGTCACCGGAAGGAAAATATCCCGAAAGCACTTCAGACAGCTCTGAAGAAGATACTTGTTTTACATCGTCAAACCCTGATGTTTTCAGACGAGGAAAACGCTCCTCTCTTTCAAGCAATAGTCGTGTGCAATGTGCATTAGCTAATATTCCGGAGTGAAGTTGTTGTCGCACCACTTCTTTCAATTCATATTGTCTTACCACAAGTTGACAATTGTTTTGAAGAAAATGCTGATCCAATGCCGGACTACATTGCAAGCCAACGGGGGGCAATTGCGCAGTGTCACCAATAAAGACAATGGCATTGTCTGTCTGACTGTAAACATGATCAACAAGGTCAGAAAGTAAACTTGCTCCTTTAAATAAAGTCTTATCATCTTCATTCGAAATCATTGAAGACTCATCAATAATAAAAATCTGTTTTTTGTATTTATTGGGTTTTACCTTTGTCTTAATGTCACCATTTTTATCACTTTTTATTTCATATAAATAGCGATGAATAGTTGATGCATCATCACCGGTGTAATGGTTAATGACTTTTGCAGCGCGCCCTGTCGGGGCAAGCATTATTACCCTGAAATCGTAATGAATTAGTGTTTTAATAAGAGAATTTATGACGGTAGTTTTTCCTGTTCCGGCATAGCCTTTTAACAGAAAGCATTTATATGAAGTGTCTTCTGTTATGAATTTTGATAATCCGGCAAATGCATTTTTCTGAGCATTGGTTGGTTCAAAGGGAAAATTTTTCAATAAAAGGTTTAAAACTGCTGCAGGCTTCAATATTTTTTTTGCGTTATTATCGCATAAAAATACAAAAGGAAAAGTTATCAGAATAAGTAAGGCTATTTATGATACTATTAATGGCGTATGGAGTTGTGCAAATTTTAAGAACTACTCGTTATCGAAACAAATGGTTATCTAAACTTAACAACACTTATTTAGTCACTTATTTTAATATGAACTCTAAATATGCACTTATCACCTACCCATTAATCTTTGTACTTTCGCACTGAAAAAGTTAAAACAATGCTTAGTATAGACATACACACACATATATTGCCTGAAAAATTACCTGACTGGAAGTCGAAATTTGGTTATGGTGGTTTTATCACTTTGGATCATCACAAAAGTTGTTGTGCAAGGATGTTGCGTGATGACGGTACTTTTTTTCGTGAGATTGAAAGTAATTGTTGGGATGCAAAGACAAGAATGCATGAGTGTGATGCACATGGTGTTCATGTTCAGGCATTGAGTACTGTACCTGTAATGTTTTCCTATTGGACAAAACCTGCAGATGGGCTTGCTGTATCAGAATTTCTGAATGATCATATTGCAAGCATAGTTCAACAATATCCAAAACGTTTTGTGGGTTTGGGTACTGTGCCGCTGCAAGCACCTGATTTGGCTATAAAGGAAATGGAAAGGTGCAAAAAAATAGGTCTTCAAGGATTACAAATAGGTTCACATGTAAATGACTGGAACCTGAATGATGCGAACCTGTTTCCGTTTTTTCAGGCATGTGCAGAAAACGATATGCCACTTTTTGTTCACCCATGGGAAATGATGGGTCAGAAAGAAATGCAACGATACTGGCTGCCTTGGTTAGTGGGAATGCCCGCAGAAACATCTCGCGCCATTTGTTCTATGATTTTTGGCGGTGTATTTGAAAGATTACCAAACTTGCGTGTTGCTTTTGCACATGGCGGAGGAAGTTTTCCTTCAACGTTTGGACGTATTAAACATGGCTTTGATTGCCGTCCCGATTTGGTAGCTTTAGATAATGCAACTTCACCGGAGAAATATATTGGTAAATTTTATTTTGACTCATTGGTGCATGATGAAAACATGTTGCATTACCTTATTAATTTTGCTGGCGCAAATCGTGTTGCATTAGGCAGCGACTATCCTTTTCCGTTAGGTGAAAATATTCCGGGAACCTTAATTAAAAATTCAAAACTCGATTTGCAAACTAAAGAACGTTTGCTTGGTGGCACAGCCTTGGAGTGGCTGGGCTTATCAAAAGAATTGTTTTTGAAATAGACATTTACTTTCATCGAATCTCCTAAAACGAGGTTAAAAATTGTTAAATACTTCTTAAAATTTCTTATGGAAACTTAAAAAACTAAAATAGTTTCCATAGTTTTGTCCCGTTTTTAACAATTAGCATGGATATAAGAGAAAGAATTTTAGAGTCGGGGTTGGAATTATTTCTGGCGCATGGAGTCAGGCGCATTACCATGGACGACATAGCAAGGCATTTATCTGTTTCAAAAAAAACAATTTATGCATGTTTTGATGATAAGGATGAAATTGTATCTGAATGTTGTCAGGGGTATTTAAAAAACAGCCGTTGTGAGTTCCAACATGTAGAAACAGAAAGTAAGGATGCCATTCACGAGATATTTTTGACAATGGAAAAATTACAAGATATGTTCACCACCATTAATCCGGCCTTGTTTGAAGACTTACAGAAATTTTATCCACGAGTGTGGAGTATGTATGTGCAGTTTAAAGATAAACATGTGGCAGAGGTCATTGAAAGGAATCTTTTAAAAGGCATTGAGCAAAAACTTTACCGACCGGATATCAATATTAAAATATTGGTAAAGCTTAGAATCGAGGAGATTACATTAGGAATGAATACCAATGTATTTCCCTTAAAAAACTTCAAAACGCAGGATGTTCAGGTTGCACTGCTCGATCATTATTTGCATGGCATAGTAACCGTTAAGGGGCATAAACTCATTAATAAATATAAAAACATAACAGACGAAGAATAAATAACAACCGTATGCTAAATCAAATTAAATTTCTAACAGGATTTCTGTTGCTTATATCAATGAATATACAAGCACAGCAATCCGACAAAAAGTCCTATTCCTTCTCACTGAAACAGGCTCTTGATTTTGCTTTTCAAAATCAGACGGATATTCAAAATGCAGTTCTTGATCAAAAATCAGCACAAAGCAGAGCCAATGAATTATTGGGAATTGGTTTACCACAAGTCAGTGCCAGTGCTGACATCACACATTTTATTGACATACCGACAACCTTTGTTCCTGCTGAATTTTTTGGCGGAGAAAAAGGCAGCTATGCACCAGTACAATTTGGCCAGCCATATAGTTCCACAGCAGGACTGTCGGCATCTCAATTATTGTTTGACGGATCTTATTTAGTTGGCGTAAAAGCATCACGGATGTATGCCGATTTGATGCGAAAGCAAGTTGTTCAAACCAAGACAGAGAAAGCAGCACTCATCAGCAAAGCATATTATAATGTTCAGGTAAATAATGAGCGTTTGCAGATGCTTGATGCAAATGTCAAACGATTAAAAAAGCAGCTTGATGAAATGCAGGTTATGTATAATAATGGTTTTATTGAAAAGATTGATTTAGACCGTATCAGCCTTGCCTATAACAATATTGAAACCGAGAAAGCAAATGCTGACCGATTAATTGTACTTGCACAAAATCTGTTGAAATTCCAGATAGGATTAAATGTTAGTGATGAGCTTATTCTCACAGACAAATTAGAAGATGTTAAAGTTGTTGCGGACAATAGTTTGAATCAAAACATTGATATAAGTAACAGAATAGAAATGGATGTGTTGAATACAACCAAAGAACTGCTTAAAGCAGATTTACGATTAAAAAAATCTTCTTACCTGCCTTCGTTAGCAGCTTTTGGATCATACAGCGTAAGTGCTTCACGCAATGATTTTGATATTTTTGAAAACAAACCCTGGTTTCGAACTTCTATAATAGGGGTTAAACTTAATGTACCCATTTTTGATGGCTTTCAGAAAGCAGCAAGAGTAAATCAGGCTAGGTTTACATTGAATAAAATGGAGAATCAAATTCGGACTGCAACACAAGGGTTTGAATTAGAAGCGCAGACTGCAAAGACAACTTTAACCAATGCATTGGGCTCTCTTTCCAGTCAGGAAAAAAACAGAACACTGGCTGCTGATGTTGCTCGAATTACAAAAATAAAATATCAGCAGGGAGTTGGCAGCAGTCTTGAAGTGATGGATGCCGAAACAGCTTTGAAAGTAGCGGAAACAAATTATTATGCTGCAATGGTAGATGCATTTATTGCCAAAGTAGATTTTGAAAAAGCAACAGGAACATTAATAAAATAAAATATAAACTCTGACATAATAAAATATATGAAAAAGGTAATTATAGTATTAACAGCAATTGGATTTCTTACTGCCTGCGGTGGAGGAAACAGCAGCAAGAAAGTTGAAGAGCTTGAAAAACTCAGAAAGCAACAATCTGAGTTAAATGAAAAAATAAAATCATTAGAAGCAGAAATAGCTCTTACAGATTCTACCAGGAAAGACAAAGTAAAGTTTGTTGCAGCCACAGAAATGAGTTTGAAACCATTTACTCATTATATTGAAGTGCAGGCAAATATTGAAGGTGATGAAGATGTTATACTGAGTCCAAAAACAGCAGGGACAGTAACCTCAGTCAATGTAAAAGCAGGCGATCATGTAACCAAAGGTCAGGTGCTATCAACTCTAGATGATCAGATAATGCAGAAGGCAATTGCTGAAGTGCAGAACGAACTCAATCTGGTAACAACGCTTTATAACCGTCAAAAAAACCTTTGGGATCAACAGATAGGTAGCGAAGTACAGTATCTGGAAGCAAAAACAAGAAAAGAAGGTGCAGAGAAAAAGTTAGCATCTATGCAGGAGCAGTGGGATATGACTCGTATTAAGGCACCGTTCAGTGGCACAGTAGATAATGTAATGATAAAAACAGGACAATTAGTTTCGCCACAGGTTCCTGCCATCAGAGTGGTAAACCTCGAAATGCTTAAAGTAAAAGGAGAGTTACCGGAATCTTATATTGGAAGAGTGCACAAAAATGACAATGTGTTGGTTTATTTTCCAGACTTGGGTAAGGAAATTACAAGTAAAGTTTATTATTCCGGTAATGCCATCAGCAACCTGAACCGTACTTTTAATGTGGAAGTTCGATTTGGAAGCAAAGAAAATTTTCTGCGACCTAATATGCTGGCTGTTTTAAAAATTGCTGATTACAATAAGGAAAAGGCAATGTCGCTTCCGGTAAGTATTGTACAAAAAGGACTTGATGGTGAGTATGTTTTTGTTGCTGAAAATTCAGGAGGAAAAACAGTTGCAAAACGTAAAGCAGTAAAAAGTGGTATGATTTATAATGGCAATGTTGAGATTACTGATGGACTGAATGAAGGTGATAAAGTAATAACAACAGGATATCACGATTTAGTTGAAGGCGATATCATTAAACTATAAACCGCAAACGTTTTATGAAAGATATATTTAAAGAATTCAAGCCCTCATCATGGGCGATTGATAATCGTACTGCTATCTACATTATTACCGTCATTATTACGCTGACGGGTATCATGTCATACATCAATATTCCTAAAGAAAGCTTTCCTGATATTTCTTTACCTAATATTTATGTCAGTGTTGTCTATCCGGGTACTTCACCAAAAGATATGGAGAATTTGGTGGTGCGTCATATTGAAAAAGAATGCAAAGGAATTTCAGGTGTAAAAAAAATCAAGAGTAATGCACTGCAGGATTATTGTAGTATTGTTGTAGAGTTTAACAGCGATGTAAAGATTGAAGAAGCTAAACGAAAGGTGAAAGATGCTGTTGACCGCGCGCGCAATGACCTTCCTCAGGATTTACCCAACGAGCCTGATATTATCGAAGTAAACTTCTCTGACCTACCTATTATGGCAGTAAACCTTTCCGGTGATTATGATCTTGCAAAATTGAAACGCTATGCTGATGATGCAAAAGATAAAATTGAAAGCCTCAAAGAAGTTAAGGAAGTAAAACTGATAGGAGAGTTGGAGCGTGAGATTCAGATAAATGTTGACATGCTTAAGCTGCAATCATCCGGATTGACAATGAGCGATATTGAACGTGCTGTTAAATACGAGAACATGACTGTACCCGGTGGCGGTGTACGAATGGCCGATGGAACACGCAGGTCATTGAGTGTTTCTGGGGAGTTTACTAATGTTGATCAGATAAAAAACTTAGTCGTAAATTCAATAAATGGTGCTCCTATCTATTTAAAAGATATTGCAGAAGTAGTGGACTCCTACAAAGAGCAGGAAAGCTATGCGCGACTAAATCATAAAAACGTAATTACACTCAGCATCATCAAACGCTCCGGTGAAAACCTGATTGATGCATCAGATAAAATTGTGGATGTTGTTAATGAACTTAAAGCAAATTCATGGCCTAAAGATTTGAATGTAGTACTTACAGGAGATCAGAGCGAACAAACACGTGTTCAGTTGCATGATTTAATAAATACAATCATCATTGGATTTGTGTTGGTATTAATGGTGCTGATGTTTTTTATGGGAACAAGTAATGCATTCTTTGTTGCTATGTCAGTACCACTGTCTATGTGTGTTGCATTTTTAGTATTACCTGTAATTGGTTTTACAATTAACTTTATTGTGTTGTTCTCCTTTCTGCTTGCTTTGGGAATTGTTGTTGATGATGCTATAGTTGTTATTGAAAACACACATCGAATTTTTGACAACGGAAAGACAGATATCGTAAGAGCGGCAAAAATGGCAACAGGCGAAGTGTTTTTACCGGTGCTTTCAGGAACACTCACCACACTTGCACCATTCGTACCCTTGGCGTTCTGGAAAGGTATCATAGGAAAGTTTATGTTCTTTCTACCAATTACTCTTATCATAACATTACTGGCATCTTTAGTCGTTGCATACATTATCAACCCGGTGTTTGCCGTTAGTTTTATGAAAAAACACGATGAAAAGCACAACCCATATAAAGGTTTGAAAATTACTTCTATCATTTTTATTGCTATTGCATTGATATTTTATGTGACTGGTGTTTTTGGTATGGGAAATTTTACCATTTTTATTCTACTTCTGAATTTGCTTCACAGGTTTTGGCTACATAAAGTTATTGTTCGTTTTCAGACTAAAACTTGGCCTTCAGTACAGGAATCATATAAAAGAATGTTGATTAAAGTACTTCATCGCCCACGTACAATGATGGCAGGAACTATTGGATTGCTGTTTTTATCATTCATTGCAATTGGACTTCGAAACGGTGGTGTAAACTTTTTCCCTATTGCAGATCCAAACTTTGTTTATGTTTTCACAACACTGCCTGTTGGAACCGATCAGGCCTATACAGACTCTGTTACAAAAATTCTGGAGGGCAAGGTGTATAATGTGTTGGGAGAAAAGAATGATGTCGTAAAATCTGTTATGGCAAGCGTGGGTGTAAACGTATCTGATCCTTCAGACGAAGATCAGGGATACTATGCCAACAAGAGTAAAATTGAAGTTGCTTTTGTCGAGTACAGTAAAAGAAAGGGTGTTTCAACAAGCAACTATTTAGAGAAAATCAGAGAAGCAGTAAAAAACACTGTTCCCGGTGCTGAAGTTACTGTTGCACAAGAGCAAGGTGGACCACCTGTAGGAAAACCAATTTCTATTGAAGTTAGTGGTGATGATCTTCAGGCAATAACTACAACTTCTAAAAGCCTTAAGCGATATCTCGACTCTTTACAGATTGAAGGTGTGGAAGAGTTAAAATCTGATTTACAGGATAGCAAGCCACAAATAGTATTTGATATCAATCGCGAACACATGAATCGTCTTGGAATTATGACAGGTACTGTAGGAAATGAAATCAACATGGCAGTTCTTGGCCGCGAAACGTCAAAGTATCGCGATTTAAATGATGAGTATAAAATTATGCTTCGCTATAAGTTAGATCAGCGCTATGATGTAAACCTGCTTAATAATCTAAAAATACTTTATCGCGACATGTCAATGGGCGGGTTGGTACGTAATGTTCCATTAGCATCTTTTGCAACAGTGAAATATGATAACACCTATGGTGTCATAAAGAGAAAGAATCAGAAAAGGGTGGTAACGGTTTCTTCAAACCTGCTGACCGACTATCAAAGTCGCGAAGCAGAGGTTGTGAGTAATGTGATGGCTGCGGTTAAACAATTTCCAAAGACAGAGGGTGTAGAAATTAAGTTTGCAGGCTCGCAGGAAGAACAAGCAGAAACAATGTCGTTTCTTGGAACAGCATTGTTGATTTCTTTAGGATTGATTTTTATGATATTGGTAATTCAATTTAACTCAATAGGTAAGCCCATAATAATTTTATCTGAAATTATATTTAGTATTATAGGAGTATTACTTGGGTTTGCCCTATTCAAAATGGGGTTCTCTATTGTGATGACAGGTATTGGTGTTGTAGCACTTGCAGGTATTGTTGTTAGAAATGGAATATTGTTGGTTGAGTTTACAGAGTTACTTCGTGAACAAGGCGTACCAACATTCGAGGCAATAGTTGAAGCCGGTCGCACCAGAATGACTCCCGTAATTCTTACAGCCACTGCAACATCATTAGGACTTATTCCGCTTGCAATAGGTTTGAATATTGATTTTGTAACGCTGTTTACAGAATTTAATCCTCATATTTTCTTTGGTGGCGACAGCACAGCTTTCTGGGGACCATTGTCCTGGACAATGATATTCGGGTTAATGTTTGCCACTTTCCTTACACTGTTTTTAGTTCCGGTAATGTATCTGATGTCAGAAAATCTGAAATCAAAAATTTACAAAAGACCAAAGCCGTTAATGAAAAAACCGGATGATGAATTGATTGCCTGATAGAAATTTTTAAAGTTTATAATTGAACAAGGCTGTCTCAGAATGATATTTGAGATAGCCTTTTTAATTTTTGACAATTATTCTATTACTTAAAAAAACTTTCTAATTTAAATTCGTTTATTAGGTAACAGGTAAAATAAATCTTGCTGCAAGAAGGCCAACTAATTTTGAAATAAGGAAGAAAAAGTTGTAATAAAAAACTATTTAATAAATGCCCGCCAGATATCGTTTCCAATAACAAAGACCATTAATGAGAGGAGTAAAACCATTCCAACAACCTGAGTTTTTTCCATAAATGCATCACTGAATTTTTTACGTGTTACAGATTCAATAAGCAGAAATAAAACATGCCCGCCATCGAGTGCAGGAATAGGAAGTATATTCATAAAAGCAAGAATCATAGACAGCAAGCCGGTAAGCACCCAAAAATGTGGCCAATCCCAAGTGCCACCATAAATTTTTGCTATACCAATAGGCCCTTGAACAGATTCCTGAAATTTTTCTTCACCTTTAAAGAGTTTCTTAAACCCTTTAGCATTGCTCACTAATGTTTCAAATGCATCTGATGTACCAAATGCCAATGCTGATGATAATGTGTAAGGTGTTTTAATATATTCCTCAGGTATTACTACGTCACCATTATATCGCACGCCAATAGTTCCTTTTGAACTGATGTTTACTGTAATGTCCATGGGTTTGCCATCGCGAATTATTGAGAGTAATGCAGTTTCTCCTTTCTTATCAGCAAAGTAGCGTTGCATAAAATCTTCACCGGTAATTTTTTGTTTATCTACCTCTGTAATGATATCACCGTTTTCTACACCGGCTTTGAATGCATTTTCGCCAACTACAACTTCTTTAACAACATAGGTCAGATGTCCTGCTCCAAGAAAAAGTGAACGTGCATTAGGACCTGTTTTTTTATAAAAATCATCAGGCACTTCAATTTGTATTGTCTCACCAATGCGGTTAACAGTTAATGTTGCACCAAATAATACACGTGTTGAAAGTAAGTCATCAAAACGATCGAATGGTTTTCCATTAATAGCAACAACTTTATCTCCCGTACGCAAACCAATTTCCTCACCCAGTTTATAGGCAACAATGCCATGTTTAACAGAGTCGTTTTTAAGATAACTACCTTTGTAGTGCAATAAGCTCATTGAAAAAATGGCAATGCCAAGGATAACATTCATTACAACACCTGCAACCATGACAATTAATCTTTGCCATGCGGGCTTACTCCTGAATTCCCAAGGTTGTGCAGGCTGTGCCAACTGATCTTTGTCCATGCTTTCATCAACCATGCCTGCAATTTTTACATAGCCGCCAAAAGGAAGCCATCCTATACCATATTCACAATCGCCTTTTTTAAAGCTAAATAATTTTATTCCCCATGCATCAAAAAACAGGTAAAACTTTTCGACCTTGATACCGAACATTCTTGCAGCAAGAAAATGTCCCAGTTCATGCAGGGTTACCAATATTGAGAGGCCCAGTATCAACTGAGCTGCCATAATCAATCCACTCATCAGATTTTAAAAATTTTATGCGAAGTTAATTTTTTTAGTCAATAATATTTCCGTTTGCAATCGTGTTTCTGTATCTGTTGCAATAAGGTCTTCAAGCGATGGTTTTTCAATGTAGGTAATTTTTGACATGAGATGTTTTGTAATGCCGGGAATCTGAAAGAAACTTATTTTCTCTTTGAGAAACGCAGCAACAGCAACTTCGTTTGCTGCATTAAGAATACAAGGCATGTTTCCATCTTTTTTCATTGCTTCTTCAGCCAGGAGTAAGGCAGGAAAAACTTCTGTATCCGGTTTCTCGAAAGTAAGTTGAGGGTAGTCAAAAAAACTGAATCTCATGAAATCGGTCTTCAGGCGATGTGGATAGCTTAACGCATACAGTATAGGTAGTTTCATATCAGGCAAACCCATTTGTGCTTTCATGCTGCCATCAGTAAATTGCACTACAGAATGTATGATTGACTGTGGATGTACAACAACATTAATTTGATGTGGCTGCAATCCAAAGAGCCATTTGGCTTCAATCATTTCAAGGCCTTTATTCATCATGGTAGCAGAGTCAACCGTAATTTTTGCACCCATGCTCCAGTTTGGATGTTTCAATGCCTGAGCCAATGTTACCTGTTCTAACTCTTTTTTACTTTTTCCTCGGAATGGCCCGCCCGATGCTGTTAAATAAATTTTGTCTATCTGGTTATGAAACTCTCCTGTAAGACATTGAAAAATGGCTGAGTGTTCGGAGTCAACAGGGTAAATGCTCACACCGTTTTCTTCTGCAAGGGAGGTTATAATTTTTCCTGCCACCACAAGTGTTTCTTTATTGGCAAGGGCAATGGTCTTTTTACTTTTTATTGCTGCAATCGTTGGTAACAATCCTGCATAGCCTACCATGGCTGTAAGAACAATGTCAATGGAGTCGGACTGTACGGCTTGTTCAGCAGACTCAATTCCGGCAAAAACTTTAACCGGAAGGTCTGCAATATTTTCTTTAAGCGTTTTGTATTTCTCTTTATCAGTTACAACAACTGTAGCAGGGGTAAATTGCCTTACTTGTTTTTCGAGTAGTTCAATATTACTGTTTGCAGTTAATAACTCAACTTCAAAAACATCGGCATGTGCGGCAATCACTTCAAGTGCCTGCCTGCCAATACTACCGGTTGAACCAAGAATTGCAATTCGTTTTTTCAAAGTTTTTTGACTATGAGCAGACAATATTAGTTAAATCCTGTTGAAGTATGAATTATCCAGCAGCGATATGGTAATGTTAACTGAAATTTTATGAGAGAAGTTGATGAAACACAAATGTTACTCAACGGTAACACTTTTTGCCAGATTACGAGGCTGATCAACATTACAACCACGCATAACTGCAATATGATAGCTTAATAACTGCAATGGTATTACACTTACTAATGGTACAAGAATATCATCCGTTTCCGGAATTTCAATTGCATAATCTGCCATCTTCTTAACATCAACATCACCTTCTGTTACAATGGCAATTATTTTTCCTTTACGTGCTTTTACTTCCTGAATGTTTGAAACCACTTTTTCGTATGAAGAATTTTTTGTTGCAATAACAACTACAGGCATTTCTTCGTCAATTAAAGCAATAGGCCCGTGTTTCATTTCTGCAGCAGGATAACCTTCGGCATGTATGTATGAAATCTCTTTAAGTTTTAATGCACCTTCTAATGCAACAGGAAATCCATAACCACGACCTAAATAAAGGAAGTTTCTGGAGTCTTTAAACAATGCAGATATTTCTTTAACCTTATCGTTTGATTTAAGTGCAATTTCTACTTTTGAAGGAATGGTCTCAAGTTCGTTGAGCAATGCACGAAAACGTGATTGTGTGATGGTACCTCTTTTGTTAGCAATCTGAAGTGCCATTAAGGTCAGTACTGTTACTTGTGCCGTAAATGCTTTGGTAGAAGCCACACCAATTTCCGGTCCGGCATGTGTATAGGAGCCTGCATGTGTTGCACGTGGAATAGATGCTCCCACAACATTACAAACGCCAAAGATTGTTGCACCGCGTTCTTTAGCCATTTCAATGGCTGCAAGGGTGTCGGCAGTTTCGCCACTTTGCGATATAGCAATTACTACATCATCTTCTGAGATGATAGGATTTCTATATCGGAATTCGGAGGCATATTCAACCTCTACAGGAATACGTGCCAGGTCTTCAATAAGATATTCTGCAACCAATGCTGCATGCCATGATGTTCCGCAGGCAACAATGATTATTCTTTTTGCATTGATAAGTTTATTTTCGAATTCGCTGATACCACCTAATCTCAACCTGCCTTTGTCAGCATCAATACGACCACGCATGCTGTCCCAAATAGAGCGGGGTTGCTCATAGATTTCTTTCATCATGAAATGATCGTAACCACCTTTTTCAATGGCTTCAAGCTTTAACTCCAATTCCTGAACAAAAGGAATTTTGGTTTCGTTATCAATAGTTTTTACAGTCAGCTTACCATTATCTATTGTTGCAACTTCGCCATCGTTAAGGTAGGCAACGTTTTTAGTATATTCTACAATAGGTGTTGCATCAGAAGCAATAAAAAATTCGTCTTTACCAATACCCACAACAATAGGGCTGCCCTTACGTGCAGCAATCATTTTGTTAGGCTCATTCTTTGATAAAACAACAATGGCATAAGCTCCAATAACTTCGCCCAAAGCAAGACGTACAGCCTCTTCGGTAGCTACATGGGTTTTATGTTTTATTTCTTCAATAAGATGTATCAGCACTTCAGTGTCTGTATCACTTTTAAATGTATGACCTAAGTTTATCAGCTCTTGTTTAATGGCTGCATAGTTTTCGATAATACCGTTGTGGATGATGGCTAAATCTTTCGATTCGGAATAATGCGGATGTGCATTTCTATCGTTCGGTTCACCATGTGTTGCCCAACGTGTATGTCCCATTCCTACTTGTCCGACTAAATTTTTATCAGATACATAGGCGGCCAGGTCAGCAACCTTTCCTGCTTTTTTGTAAACACTCAATTCGCCATTCAATAATGCCACACCGGCACTGTCATAACCGCGATATTCCAAACGCTGAAGTCCTTTAATAACTATTGGATAAGCTTGACGATTTCCTATATAGGCAACGATTCCACACATGATATTTTATGGATTTAATTTTGTATAAGTAATTTGTAGTTTCATTCGTAATGTTGACATAGAATCACCTCCTGTCAAAGCCACACGATTTGGTGTTTGAAAGGCTACCGGCACCCTGACTCTTAAGTACATTCCGTAGTCTATACGTTTTTCATATAAAATCTGTTGCAAAAACTGTGCAATATTAAAACGATACTGATTATTTGCCAGTCCACCGCCAAAAAGTGTAGATGAACGTGTCAAATCAGGCAAAGTTTGTATTTGCCCTTCAGAATCTATGGCATAAAGACTCAATGCATCAGGAGCAGGAAAATTGGTTACGGTACCAGGGTCAACATTAATTATTAATTCAGCTTTATTAATGGATATAGGTCCTAATTGTTTCAGGTTGTTGAGATAGGGAATGGTGATCTTTGTTTTTATACCACCCATTGTCTGAACGTAGGCTTTATCAGTCAGAGGATTGGTGAAATCAAATGCTGAATAATCATGTGTAAACCTGCTGAAACGGGCTATGCTGCCATCAGAACTATAAAAATAAAACGGTAATGAGTCAATGCCTGTAGTAGCCGGATCTGTAAAATACATTATCATTGACGAAACGGTTGTTTTTGCATCGAAATTGATAATACTTCCATACGATGCTGCTGCCGGTTTAATACAAAAACCTTTAACCGTTTCTTTAAATTTTGATGGATCGCTTAAGTCGGAGTTAAATATTTTCTGACCTAAAACATCATCTAGTCGCAGACGCAGTCGTGGGGCACTTTTTGTTGAGTCAATATTTACAATACTGTCTTTTACATCTTCAACCTTAAATGTTATTTCGCCAACTTTTGTGCTGTAATTAAGATTGTTGAAAGAATAATAACTTGCCGTGTCATACATGGCATCAGTGAGTTCATAAACCTCAAAAGTCTGCAAGGCAGAAGTGTCACCGTAGTTAGAAATATATGCCAGATTCAGAAATAACGAATCAAATGTTTTGTTGGTATTGGAAAAAACTGCTGATGGCTTAAGTTGTGTAAATAACTCAGCACTTGTTTCACCAAAAACAGGGTCAACATATTTTCCGATCATTAACTGATGATTGGTGGCCTGAAGTTCATAAAGCAGATGTGCATCGGTACGCAAACTGTCTTCCTGCTTATATGAAGTCTGAAGTGTCAATGTGTCGAAAAAATCAACATTCATGGCATCTTCTCCGGGTAAGAGGTTCAAACCTACAGAATCGGGTTTGTTACATGAAATGCTTAGAAGCACGACACATGCCATCCACAAACGCTTAAAGTGTTGCATATAAATAAGGCGTGGTTTTTGAAAATAATTTATGTTGGACAATACTCTGCTTAGGCTTCAATGGATATTTCTTCCATGATTTCGTCATAGAAAGTATTGTATGCCTCAACGTAATTTTCAGGAGATTGGTATGGTAAAATCAATTTGCCTGATTTTTTAATATGATTATCAATCTTGGTATTGAGTTTTTCAGCACCTTTAATGATAGCATCGGACTTGTTAATTGCAGCAATTGTAATGTTTTCGAAGTTTGGACTTTTTATGTCTTTTACATCATTAGTTGATATTCCTTCCATCATTAACTTTTTGGAGTAACTGTCATGAAAGGATTCACTGAATTCATCATCATACACAGAATACACTACTCTTGCATTTCTGAAAATAGGGTCTTCGCGATAAGCTGTTTTTACAAATAATGGAATCAGACTCGACATCCAGCCATGGCAATGAATTATATCCGGTGCCCAACCGAGTTTTTTAACCGTTTCAAGAACACCACGACAGAAGAAAATGGTTCGGTCGTCATTGTCTTTAAAAAAGTTGTTGTCTGCATCATGCGTTGTGTGTTTTCTTTGAAAATACTCCTCATTATCAATGAAATACACTTGCATGCGAGCAGCCTGAATACTGGCAACCTTTATAATTAAAGGATGATCGCTTTCATCAATTATCAGATTCATACCTGAAAGTCGGATAACTTCATGTAATTGATTTCTACGCTCATTAACAACGCCAAAGCGTGGCATAAAGGTTCTTATTTCTTTACCTTTCTCTTGTGTGCCTTGTGGCAGATGTCTTGCAATGTTACCTATTGTTGAACTTTCGAGATAAGGGAAAATTTCCTGCGATATGAACAGGACCTTGGGCTTTTTAATCATGCAATCTTCTTCTCTTAAAATTTACGTATGCAAAAATATATAAAAATTCCCTTTGCACCGGCAAAATTTTAACGATATTTTGTTAAAGTCGTTGATATGCAGGTAAAAGGATTAAACTTTAACTTTAAATGAAGACTAAATTTAGCTATTGAGATTGATAATTTTTATGGAAATAGGCTTTTTGCCCATTTATGTGTAAAGACACTTTTAAAACAAACATCATTAAAACTGTCTTGCCCCGGTATATAATAAATCTTCATATTGGCATTTTTCAATCTTATCAGTTCCTGCTCATCGGCATAATGCAACAGTGTTATTTGCTCGTTCAGGTGTCCTATACTCAAAATGGAAATCATATTAACCCAATAGCCACAAATCACTGCATTGCCACCTTGTAGATGCTGCACTTTTTCAATAACACTTTCAGCATATTTTATTCGCTGTATTCTTTTGGCATAATCGTCAACAACATTACCACTCAAAGGGTCGAAGCATATCCGTTGGTTATTAACTTTTCTTGTTAATGCAAATTTACCGGGTAGTGCCGACCGGTTGGGCTCGGCCAGATTGATACCTGCAAAAAAACAGCTTGTTGCCAATGAAGCTGTAATCACTACGGGCCAAACTTTGTCCTGCAATGCAATCAGAATTATTATAAACACGAAGGGAATTATTGGAATGAGATATGCAGACTTATGCGGTTCATAGAAAAAAAGTAAGGTATAAATTATAATTGTTGATGCGGCACACAACAATATGGGTTTATATTTTCGGCTTTGGTTTCCAATAATAATATTTTGAAGAGCATATCCAAAAGCTATAACTATAACTATAAAACCCAATGTACCCCAAACTCCAAAAGATGCTTTATAGATGGTTTTTAAAACAGAGGGATATCCAAACTGATTTACGTAGGTAAGAAACTTTAATTGATATTTCAGAATTAATGGAAGATAGCATAGTGTACTGAGTATGGGTGTAAGAAAAAGCAATTGCCTGATATGTTTCCAGCTTTTATCAGCTTTATAGAGATAAATACACAGTGGTAGTATAAAAAGAATAGCAGTGATGCGGCATCCTGTAGCTAAAGCAAGCATGAAGGCAACTAAAAATATTTTTCTCCTTCCTGCAAAATAGAGTGATGCTAATAAGAAACACAAAGACCAGTTATAATCCATTGCATTGGTACTTTGAATATAAAATACTGGAGTAAAAGCAAGCATCAACGCTCCGGCTGTAGCATTGAGTTTATACTTATTGCAGATTAAATAAAACAGCAACACAGCAATGGTACTTAACAGCGCTGTACATAGGTTAAAAACAAAAGAATGTCTTACAGGCAAAAGGTAATAGATATACTCAGGTACAGGGTGTCCGGGCAAACGTGAATACTGATAACTATGTGTTGAATCCATTGCAAGTGCATTCATGGCATAGCCCCATGCATCTTCTTCGGCACCATAACCGGCATCAAGAAAAAACCAACGACTGGCAAACACCAATATTCCCAAAAGGATAAGCCGCATAGTCTGATTCATGGACGCAAAGTAACATGTTTAAACCATTTTTGTATGATGTTAATTCTATTTTAACAACACATTTATATCTTTACGTAATTACAAATAATTGCATCATCGTCATGGCAATGTTATTAGAGTTGACAAACAAGGGTATTTACTGTCCACAGGCAGATGTCTATATTGATCCACATCGCAGAGTGGAAAATGCCATCATCACACATGCGCACAGCGACCATGCACGCCCTGGAAGCAGTCACTATCTTGCTCATAAAGATTCAGAAGCCATGCTGCGTATGCGATTGGGCGAACAAATCAGTTTGCGTACGGTTGATTATGGTGAAACATTTACCATTAACGGAGTAAAGTTCTCTTTGCATCCGGCAGGTCATATTATTGGCAGTGCACAGATAAAGGTTGCGTATAAAGATGAAGTATGGGTAGCAGCTGGCGATTATAAACTACACGATGATGGTTTCTGTCCTAAATATGAACAAGTAAAATGTAATGTGTTTATTACAGAGTCAACGTTTGGTTTACCCATTTACAAATGGCAGCCACAACAACAGGTGATGCAGGATATTTCTGCATGGATAAATACAAATAATCAGCAACAAACTACTTCTGTGCTGATGGGTTATACGCTTGGTAAAATGCAAAGGCTTATTAAACACTTAAACCATTTTGACTTTGGTATTTATGGAACACCCGATGTTGTTGCTGTCAACAACAGATTGCGCGAAGCCGGTTGTGATTTGCCTTATGTTAAACAGTTGAAATCAAACTATGAAAAAGAAAACCTGAAAGGGGCATTAATATTTGCATCACCATCAGGGGCGCGCTCAGCATTATTCAAGAAACTTGAAAACTATAGTGTTGGTTATTGCAGTGGCTGGATGTTGCATGGTAAATCGAAATATTACAGTCATGTTGACCGTGGTTTTGCACTAAGCGACCATGCCGACTGGGAGGAGTTGAATACAGCAGTTAAAGAAAGTGGTGCAGAAAAAATTTATGTAACTCATGGAAGTACAGCAACATTTTCAAAATGGCTTTGCGAAAATGGATATGATGCAAAGGAAATTAATATGATGAAAGGGGTAGGTAGCGTTGATTAAAATGAAATTAATGTTTTCGCATAAATATTTTAAAACCAAACAAGTGTTTTAAACTATTTTCGATTTTGAAAACAGAAAAAGCAAACCGATTACAGATTGTTTATTGGTTACCTTATCATCACACCACGCTTTTCAAGCAATGGTATCTGTGTAAAAAATTCTTCGTTGATTACGCCTGGAAGAAAGACATATTTACGATCGTACATGGTGTTGTTGAGATAAAAGCTTACCCAGTACTCATTATTCAAGTTAAGAACATTATCTGTAATAGGTTCAATTTTTGCACACGAAAGAGGAGGAATATTCTCTATAAAATGTCTGAGAGTTGACGTTTTTCTTTCTTCACCTTCCATCATGCCATAGCCTTTACTTGTAATCAACACACCCTCCAACACTTCATTTTTCAGGTTAATGATGTAGGCATTCCAAACATCAGCACCGTTTGATTGCTCTTTTACTATGGCAACGGCTACATTTTCAACTTTTAGTTGTGGAATATCTTTTAGCATATAATATTTAACGAGTAATGTAATTAGAAGTTACCGTGACAGCGTGTTATTCAAACATTTTAATGACCTGTTCGGCATAAAATTTATAATCATTAGGCTTTCCATCCGGATTATTACTTCTTTTATGGCCTAACCGTACAATAATCATCTGCATATCGGGAATAACAATGACATATTGTCCTAAGATGCCACGCATGTAATATACAGGGTGATTACTGATGGTGGATAACCACCATTGATAGCCGTAGTGTTGAACAGGTTTATTATCTTCTTTATTAGGTAAATTATTTGGTGTGATGCACTGGTGTATAAAAGCAGAGTCAATAATTTGTGTGTCATTCCAACGACCATGTTGTAGCATCAATTTTCCAAACCGTGCAAAGTCACGTGCATTGCTGTAAAAACAACAGTAAGCTTTTTCTAAACCATCTTTATGGTCAAGGCTCCATTGTGCACTGTGTTCGGCACCCAATGGTTTCCAAAGTTTTTCAGAGGCATACGCTGCAACACTCTTTCCGGTTGCTTTGTTGACGATGATGGCTAACAATTCCGAATCGCAGCTTTTGTATTCCCAAAATTTACCGGGAACTTCGGCAACACCCAATGAGGTTACTTGTTTGTAAAGTTCTGTACCATAATAGGCTTCCGTAACCTGTGATGTCAAAGATGAATAACCTTCATTCCAATCAAGCCCCGAACTCATCATCATCAGATGACGTATGGTGATTTTCGATTTTTCTCCATCTTTAAATTCAGGAATGAAATCTGCAACCGGCTGATCGAGACTTTTAATTTTTCCTTCGTCAATTGCTTTTCCTATCAATAATGCTACTATACTTTTTGCCATAGAAAATGAGTTGGAGAGTGATTGCTGCCCATAGTCCTCCCAATATTTTTCAAAACAAATGGAATCGTTTTTTACGATTAAAAATGCAACAGATTTGTTGGCTTCCAATAATGCAGTTAGTGTGTCGGTCAGATTTTTTTTGTTGTAGTCTGTAGAAAAATTCCATGGCAATCCGGTTCCATTTTTAACCTCTCTGTTGTGAAATAAATTAAGATCGTCAATATCAACAAAGTTGTAAACAAGAGCTTTGTAGTAATACAGTTTTCCTGAAGCTGCAAGTATTCCTGTTGTTATCAGTAAAATAAACAGCAGGTATTTGATTATCTTTTTCATGTTCTTTCTTTTACAATAAGTTTTTCTTTTCCAACATTTTTAATTGATGCGTTAAAAACCTCACTGAAATGCTTTAGTAAAATGGATTTCACTTCATCAAGATTCATATTTTTTCCAAGTTCTTTTTCCATGGATGTAACTGCTTTATCGCTGATGCCGCATGGAACAATGTGGTTAAAATAATCTAACTGTGTATTCACATTGAGTGCCCACCCATGCATAGTTATCCATCTGCTGCATCGTACACCAAAGGCACAAATTTTTCTGGCACTTGGCTTTCCTGCATCAATCCACACCCCTGTAAGTTTTTCAATTCTACTCCCAACAATGCCATATTCATTTAAGGTTCGAATAATAACCTCTTCGAGGAAGCGCATATAGCGATGAATGTCATTAAAAAACAAGTCAAGATTCAGAATGGGATAGCCTACAACTTGTCCGGGACCATGATAAGTAATATCGCCACCACGATTTATTTTATAGTAGGTAGCATGGGCATTTTTAAGTTGCTGCTCGTTAGAAAGCAAATGTTCAGGCTTTCCACTTTTTCCTAAGGTGAAAACATGCGGATGTTCACAAAACAATAAGTAATGCGGTGTTGGTGCATGATCGCCAAATCCCTGATTACGTCCTTCTAATTTCAGTTGCATAATCTGTTGAAGAAGTTGCTCTTGAAAATCCCAGGTTTGTTTGTAGTCCGATGAACCTAAATCCGCATAAAGTATTTCCTGCACTTTTATAAAATATAATAATTTACAAAGATAATTGAATAGGAGAAACGATTTTTCAGTGATAAAGTTTGCTCACTGCAAAGCAATGACGAATGATTTTAAAAGCTGAAATACATTGTCATACTTGGTTAAAGTCAGAGTTTCTGACTTGTCCATTACGTCATGATACCAGGTAACGCCACCAAGTGTATAAATAAAAAATGAAGGCACACCGTTTTCACTGAAGTAGTAGTGGTCACTGTTTTTTGCTTTACCTCTTTTGCCAATGCTGCTTACATATTTGGCTGTGTCGTTGATGGATTGTAAAATTGAAAAATCTTTTTCAAATTCAGTTGCATTAACAACCATAATACCATCATCGCCTGTACCAAGTAAATCGAGATTTATCAAAAATCGAATTTTTGATAATGGAAGCAAAGGATGATCTGTATAGTATTTTGAACCCTGTAACCCGGCTTCTTCACCTGCAAAAGCAATAAATAAAATAGAATAGGGTTGTCTGTTTTCTTGTTTTGAAAAATATTCTGCTAAAGAAAGCAACATGGCAACACCACTTGCATTATCATTAGCACCAGGAAAAAATGTTTTATTTCCCATGCCACCTAAATGATCGTAATGTGCAGTTATTACAATTAAAGAATCAGGTTTTTTATTTCCGGTAATTAATCCAATTACATTTTTTGATTCATATCGTGTATTAAATTCAGCATCTGCTTTTATGGTGATGTTTTTAGTTTGACGACTGAATAAACTATCATATACTTCAACAACAGGAGTATTAAACACAGAAGTGCCAACACTCCATGTTAATTTATTCGTTTCAAGAATCACCAATGCTCCTTTTTTTCGTTTAAACAGTAATGTTGTAATTTCTTTTTGATGCTTATTGTAAACCGGACGTGTTATAACATAACAACTGTCGAAATCATTGTTAAGACATGAAATAATTTCTGAAGAATCTGCCCATGCTATAGGCCAGGTTCCATTCGCAGCTGATGATTGATGATGAATTATAAATTCTTTTCCGGGAATCCAGCTTTTTGTGTCGGTAATCAAACTTACATTTTTTGGAAAGCGGTTTACCGGATGTGTAAAATGTTGAAACCATCTGTTATTAACAGGCGTTAATCCAAGATTGCTGAATTGTTTTTTAATGAAATGTGCCGCTTTCTTATCGCCATTTTTTAGGTAGCCGCGACCAAAATATTTTTTTGAAGTTAATTCTGTAATGACTTTACGTGCATCGTCTTGCTGTGCAAATACAAGATGTCTCTGGAGTAGTACACAAATAAAAATCAGTGATGCAAGAGTATGTTTTCGCAGCATTACATGAATCGCCTTTGCAGCAAATCTACAAACTGCCTGAAGGCATCGCTTTTCTTGTCTATCTGATTGCCGGAGGTAATTTCAGAGTCGAAGTACATATAGGCTTCGTTAAAATTTGCTGAGGAGTTTAACCTGTCTATCGCTGATTGATATTTTATAGAATCGTCATTAAACAACTGATTGATAAACAAAAATTTTTCATTAATGCCAATGGCTTTGACCAAATCAGTGATAGGTGATAATTTTAATTTATCTGCAATAGCAAAAGCCGGTTGTTCAACACCTATTTTATCATGTATGGTTTCCGTCTCGTGAAACATAGTTGCCACAGTCTGATCCACCACTTTAAAAACCTCGGCTCTTACTGATTGTACAGGTGGAATAACAGGCTCAGAATTTTTAACAAGTTTTACTTCTTCTACCAGCACTGTTTTTACTTCTGAAACTATTGTAGTTTCTACTTTAATTTCCGGTTCCATTGTTTCAACACGTGTTTGTTGTTCTGGCTCAGCTTTTTCAATGACAGTTTGCAGTAATGGTTGCTTCATTGTTTCTGTAAAAGCTACCTGCACAGGTTGCTCATTATTGTAAACGGATTCAAGTAATTGAAGATGATTGATTTTATCGTGTAGTTTCATCAGTTTGCTTTTCAACATATCCAGTTCATCATTTTCAGGAATACGGTTGTCTAATGAAAAAACGCCCCATTGCCTATAGATCTGTTCAATTGCAACTTGAATTTCGTTGGTGATAGATTGCTTTGTCATGAAATTGTGTTTTTATGCTAACGCTAAATAAATTAATTCATTTTTGATTTGGAAAATCTAACTGTAACCTCAGAATATTTTCATGAGCAAAATTAATTGTCATACTACTGTCAACATTATTGGCTGACTGATATTTATCAACACAACTTTTCTGTGCTGAAGGGAGGTGCTTTTACTTTTGCAACCGTGAAAAAACCCATACTCCTATTCACATTTTTTCTGTTATCTGTAACGCTCTTTGCTACCGATCAAGTATTATTTATTAAAGATAAATCCAATGGCAAGCCGGTAAATGAGGCCGTTGTACTTTGGATAATGCCTTCCGGGAAATCACAAATTCTACTACCCGACAACAAAGGATGTGTTAAATTGCCGGCAACAAGAGAATCGGGTTCTTTAATTGAGGTGCGTTGTCTTGGTTATCAGAACCAAAAAATTAATAAAGAAAATTCCGGTGATACCATTTGGCTAACCAGAAATGAGGTCAGCCTCAATGAAGTTGCTGTCACAGCATCTTATGCACCTGCACCTACCATACAATCTACCTATGCCATAAAAGTAATTGGCAAAGAAACTTTTGACAATATGGGCGCTGTTAATGTTGCCGATGTTCTCAGCAAACAACTCAATATGAGCACTGGTTATGATCAGGCTTTCGGCAGCACACTAACCATGATGGGCATGGATATGAAAAATGTAAAAGTGCTGATAGATGGTGTACCTGTAATAGGAAGAATGAACGGAAATATTGATCTCAACCAACTTAATCTTGCAGCAGTTGAAAGAATAGAAGTAGTTGAAGGACCAATGAGCACTGCTTATGGTACAGATGCAATTGCAGGCGCCATAAATCTGATTACAAAACCACAAACTATTAAAAAAACTACTGCAGGCGCATCGGCTTATTACGAAAACATTGGAACCTACAACACGGACCTGAATACCTCCGTAAACTTTAAACATGCAGGGCTTAAAATTACAGGAGGGCGAAACTTTTTTGAAGGATGGAACCTTATTGATGACAGAAGAGCTTTTGAGTGGAAACCCAAGACACAATATTTCGGTACAGCATTGCTGCAATATACTTTCAACAAGGTGAAGGTTGCATATCAAATGGGCATCTTTGATGAGAAAATTACCGATAAAGGCCCTGTCACAATTACACCATTTTCGGCTTATGGTTACGACACTTATTTTAAAACCCTTCGCAACAACCATTCAATTAGTTACGATTGGTTCCTTTCAGGAAAAAATAAAATCAATGGACATGTAGCTTTTTCAGGATACGACAGGCATAAAGAAGTTTTTCTGAAAGATATGGTTGCCCTTGAACAGACAGAACTTACAGGCCCTGATTTTAGTGATGAAACAAAATTTTACAGTTGGAATGTTAGAAATGCATTCAGCCATGTTGATGAAAATAAAAATATTAATTATCAGGGAGGCATAGATTTTAATATTGAAAATGGAACAGGTAAACGTATTAGCAACAAAGCTGCCATGCAGGAATATGCAGTGTTTGCAAGTGCAGAGTACAAACCTTTTTCTAAACTGCTTATCCGACCCGGATTGCGTTATGCATTACATTCAGATTTTACAATTCCGTTAATTCCTTCGCTGAATCTAAAGTATGATTTAACAAAAATTCAAGCGGTTCGTCTTGCATATAGCCGTGGATTTCGCACTCCCGGAATTAAAGAACTTTATCTTGACTTTATTGATATTAATCACAATGTTCAGGGAAATAGTAACATAAAGCCTGAGTCGTCAGATAATTTTCAGTTAATATATTCCTTATTGCCACAGATAAAAGGTGTAAAAATAAATTCAGAGATAAAACTGTATTACAACAAAGTAAAAAACCTGATAACATTAGCAACTTATAGTGATACATCAAACCTATATACCTACATCAATGTCGGACACTTTACATCACAAGGCATTGAATGGTCAAATAAAATTGATGTTGGCAGTTTTTCAGTTTCAGCAGGTATTTCCTATACGGGAACATCATCCTTCAACGAATCACTTGTTAATGATTTGTCATGGTATCCACAGGTAAATGGCTCTGTAAGCTATTGTTTTAAACCTTTCGGATTGACAGCAGGAATGTATTACAAGTACAATGGAAAAGTTCCTGTGTATGTTTTAGACAGTAAAGGCAACAGCCTCAAACAAACCAACGAAGATTATCAATTGCTCGATGTTACCGTTTCAAAAAAAATATGGCAGGACAGAATTGAAATAGGAGGTGGACTTAAAAACATTTTTA
Source organism: Bacteroidia bacterium (assembly GCA_037045145.1). Classification (NCBI taxonomy): domain Bacteria; kingdom Pseudomonadati; phylum Bacteroidota; class Bacteroidia; species Bacteroidia bacterium. The sequence goes on along the minus strand of JBAOIA010000011.1, from coordinate 312,315 downwards.
ATGTTACCGATGTAAGAAGATTCTCCACAGGCGAAATACACAGCGGTGGTTCATCATCTTCCTCTTTGCTTCCCGGACGATTATTTTTCTTAAAACTTTCAGTGAATATTTAACATGATAAACAAAGTCAGCATATATTTATTTAGCTTATTCATTGCAACATTGCTTTTTACCTCTTGCGAAAAAGATAATGACAAGGCAATTGTGCTGCCTCCTATTGACACAACCTTACAATCCATGCAAGTAAATATTGGAGTAAATTACGATACAGTTGTTTTTGTAAGTCTGACAGCCGGTGTTGTAAAAAGCAGTGCAGTCAAAGATTATGATCTGTCATTTGATGCTTCACCCGAATCAAAGCATATTTATCTCAACACAGGCAAGTACATGTTTGCTTGGCGTACTCAATGTACAGATATTATAAATACTGATACAACAGGACTTAACTGGCTCACCGATTCTGATAATATGCTGGGTGATAGCACTGTGTTTGGAAGTAATTTAACTTCAAGTGGCGATGTAAATCAACAAATAGTAATTATTGACAGAGGGAAATTCAGCCATATAGGCAGTGACCGTTATCGTAAAATTCAAATTGTGACTATTGACAGCAGTACCTATACGATTCGATACAGCAAATTGAATAATTCCGATTATCATGAGTTTGTTATAACAAAAGACAATAACTACTCACAGGTTTATTTTTCTTTCAACAATGGTGGTCAAATGGTAAGCTTTGCTCCACCTAAAGATCAATGGGAAATGATGTTTACCCGTTATATTCACACCTATTGGGACGAGCCATTGCAATTCAGATATTATTCTGTAAACGGTGTTCTGTCTAACCGATGGAACAATATTACCTGTGCAATTCTTAAAAAAGATTCTCTGCCCGGTTATATGCCATTCGAGAATTTTAATCATAACGATATTTCTTCTTATCCATTCTATTCAACAGGAAATATTATTGGATTTGAATGGAAGTATTTCAATTTTAACGACAATAAATATTACATAACACCCGACATATATTATATACTCAAGGATAAAAACGATCAGTATTATAAAATAAAGTTCTATGATTTTTACAATACTTCAGGCGAAAGAGGTTATCCTGCATTTTATTATCAACGTATTTTTTAAATTCTTAAATTAAATAATCAAATGATACACATTTCTACAACTACTAAATTATTGATAGCACTGTTACTGCCTTTTACTGCAATTGCACAAGTAAGCGAAACAGTAACCATTAATGCCGGCTACACCAATCAGACTTTTTACAGTATGGCCAATGCTACCATATCAACCATTGACAATACTGATTGGGACCTTGGATTTCAGATTTCAGGTTTTGAAGCAGCCATTCTCATCAATTCAAAGAATAATGTAAAACTTTTTAAAGCAAATAAAGATGCCTCGGAGTGGAGTACCATGACAGCTGCAGATACAACAGGTATGTACAATTACGAGTTGTTGAATAACGAAGCACATATGTTTAACGGTGCATTCAACACCACAGCAGACACATCCGATATGTTTGATCTCGGCTGGGGAGAGTATGATTTAGGCTCGCACGCTGTAATGGGTGATTCTGTTTATTTTATAAAACTAAATAGTAATACAGTTAAAAAAATCTGGATTGAATCGCTTATCAATGCAACCTATAATTTTCGAATTGCTGATTTAGATGGCAGCAATGAAATTCAACGTTCATTACAAAAGTTGAGCTATCCTGCAAAGAACTTCGGCTACTACTCAATTGCAAACGATCAGTTCTTGGACCGCGAACCAACCAAGGACAGTTGGGATCTTTGTTTCCAGCAATATGTTGATCATTTTATCAATTACAAAGTTACAGGGGTACTCACCAACGACAGTGTACAATCTGTTAAAGCCTATCCGGTAAATGATGTAACTACTGCCACCGATGCAGGTTATGGGTATTCATACGAAAACAACCTTATTGGCTATGACTGGAAAGCTTTCAACGGCTCAACATTCGTAATTGAAGATTCTGTTGCTTATTTTGTCATAGACAAAAATAATCATAAATGGAAAATGGTATTCACCGGATTTGGTGGTTCTGCTAACGGCAACTTCTATTTTGATAAATATGACATGGGTCCATTATCGGTTTTGGAAAACAACAGTATTGAAGCTATTGCACTTTATCCGAATCCTGCAACAGGTAACTCGCAACTTATTATAAACAGCGACAATGCCACAACAGTTAATATTGTTGTTACAGAATTGAATGGCCGTTTGGTTTCATCATTTGCAAAGCAAGTAAATGGGCTAAGTAACATAACAATTCCTTCAGAAAATTTCACAAAGGGAATTTATATTGTAAAAATTGACACCGGCAAACAACTACAACAACTTAAATTGGTTGTACAATAATATTGAGTTGATTTTAATATCAGGCTGTCTGTTAAAGGGCAGCCTTTTTTATTTATTCAATTTAGTGATGTGAAAATAGCCAAGGTCATCTCTTACAGTTAAACAATTACTGTCAAACCCTTCAAGTGTTGTTTCCTGCCATTGTGTTGTTACGGATAACCTTTTATTTTCATTGTTACAATCTACTCTTACCGGTAAATTAAAAGCAGCAACATTTGCTGTCCAGCGATAACGTATTTGTAATGGTTTTTCTTTCACCACTTCATATTCAAAAACAGGAATTGCTGCTTGGCGCAGGTATTGATCAAATATTGGTGCAAGATTTTTACCTGACTGTTTTGTCATTAATGATTCAACATCTGCAGAGGTGATGGTTTGATAAGCAAATGTTTTTTGCAGGTTCATCAGAATAGAAAAAAACAAGGAGTCATTATCAATATAATGTCTGATGGTGTTTAATAACAGGCTCCCTTTAGGGTACATATCACCACTTCCTTCTGTGTTAACATCATAAGGACCAATGACCGGAGTTTTGTTTCCTACTTTTTTACGTTGTGCATTGACGTAGTCAAGTGCTTTTGCTTTTCCATACAAACATTCTACATAAAGCACTTCTGCATAGCTGCCAAAGCCTTCATGTACCCACATATCAGCAATGTCTTTTGTTGTTAGATTATTTCCCCACCATTCATGTGCTGTCTCATGAATGATGATATAGTCAAAATCTAGACCTATACCTGAAAAATCCGCTCCCAAATATCCGGTTTTATATTTGTTTCCATAGGCAATACAACTCTGGTGTTCCATGCCCAGGTATGGTGTTTCTACCAACTTATAACCATCACGGTAAAAAGGATATTTTCCAAAATATTTTTCAAAACAATTCAACATAGGTTTCACTTGCTCAAATTGTTTTTTTGCTTTCTCTAAATTGTATGATTTTACATAATAGTCAAGTGTTAAAGTATCGTTGTTGTTTACATGCAAATCATTAAAATGAACATAGGCTCCAACATTTATGGTTACATTGTAAGTATTTATCGGATAACTGACAAACCAACTATATTGCATCATATCATTACCCACAGGAGTTTTTTTACGAAGTCTTCCGTTTGAAATATCCATCAATTCTTTTGGAACAGTAATATTTATCATCATACTGTCAGGCTCATCACTTTGATGATCTTTGCATGGCCACCACACACTAGCACCTGTTCCCTGACAGGCAACAGCCACCCATGGCAAACCATCTTCGTCCTTAGTCCATTTAAAGCCACCATCCCAGGGCAACATCTTGCCAACAACAGGCTTCCCGAAGTAGTCAATTTTTATTTTGTAATGCATGCCTTTATTTAATATTGTTGGAAAAGAAATCATTATGGCATTACCATCACGACTAAAGTTTAGTTTATTGTTATGCTCATCAGTAATAGCGGTAACTGATAACTTTTCTGTTAAATCAACTTGAATCATTTTTGTTGGGCTTACTACTTCAAACCAAATGCTGTTGCTACCCAAAATAGATTCATCAGGAATATTCAATGTAACTGACAAGTCGTAAAATTTAACATCATAACAACTTCTTATTGGCGACAGAAAACCACGTAACGAATCAGCATGGGTAAATGCAGGTTTATCACCATTAAAAAGTTGTGCTTGGCAATTTAACGCTATAAGGAAGCATACAGAGAGGTATATAACTTGCTTTTTCATTGTTTAGATTTTTTTCAAAAGTAGAAAGCATCTTGTAATAAATAGTTAAGAAATTGCAAAAGCCTTCTCAATCTTAATTTCAGCATTTTTATAAAAGAAAAAACCTGCGCTATAATAGCGCCAGTAACCAAAATAAAAGAAGTCCGAAGGATTTATGTAGAAGGCATTTAAACAAACGCCTAGAAATTTTACTTTTGTCCTTTCACAGATATTTGTAAAATATGTCACAAACAGAGCGAACGCTTGTGCTGGGTTCCGCAGGTCAGATAGGAACAGACCTGGTAGAAGAACTCAGAAGATTATATGGGTCTGACAATGTTATTGCAACAGACATAAAAGATCAGCCTGCCGATTTTAAAGCGAAGGGTCCATTCTATATGGCCGATGTGTTGGATACACAGCAGGTGTACGACCTCATAAAGAAAAATAATGTAAAGCAGGTTTATTTACTTGCAGCATTATTATCGGCAGTGGCAGAGCAAAAACCTAAAGCAGCATGGAAACTCAACATGGATGGACTGTTTGTAATGCTCGATTATTGCAAAGAAAATACCGGCATCAAATTATTTTGGCCAAGCTCCATTGCTGTTTTCGGTCCAACAACCCCTCGCAATTCAACACCACAGCAAACAATAATGGAGCCATCAACAGTATATGGCATCAGTAAACAAGCCGGTGAGCGCTGGTGCGAATATTACAATCAAAAACATCACGTTGATGTTAGAAGTATTCGTTATCCCGGCCTGATAAGTTACAAAGCTGACCCGGGAGGAGGAACTACAGACTATGCTGTAAATATATTTCATGATGCAGTTTTGAAAAATACTTACGACTGTTTTCTGAAAGAAAATACTACACTGCCAATGATGTATATGCCCGATGCTATTCGTGCAACGTTGGAACTGATGAATGCACCTGTAGAAAAAATTAAAACACGCAGTGGATATAATCTTGCAGGTATTTCTTTTTCACCTGCTGAATTGGTTGAAGAAATAAGAAAACATATTCCAACTTTTACCTGCACATACACACCTGATTCACGTCAGCAAATTGCCGACTCATGGCCTGCAAGCATTGATGATAGTATTGCACAAAAAGAGTGGGGATGGAAGCATCAGTACGATCTCAAAGAAATGACCTCAGAAATGTTAAAACACATCAGAGAAAAATACAAAAAATAAACATGGAATATCAACCGCTGAATATTTACAATACACTTTCACGACAGAAAGAACAATTTGAGCCATTAACACCTCCATTCGTAGGACTGTATGTTTGCGGTCCTACTGTTTATAGTGATGTGCACTTAGGTAACTGCCGCACATTTATTTCTTTCGATCTCATTTATCGTTATCTCTTGCACCTGGGATATAAAGTGCGTTATGTAAGAAATATTACCGATGCCGGTCACCTCGAAGGCGATAGAGATGAAGGTGATGATAAGTTTGCTAAGAAAGCACGTCTGGAACAATTAGAGCCAATGGAAATTGTGCAACGTTACACCTTAGGTTTTCATGATGTGATGCGTGCATTCAACACCTTGCCGCCAAGTATTGAACCTACTGCAACCGGACATATCATTGAGCAGATTGAAATGATTAAGCAAATCATCAGCAATGGTTATGCTTATGAAGTGAATGGCACTGTTTATTTTGATGTAGAGAAATACAGTAAAGAATTTAACTACGGTCAGCTCACCAACCGCTTGTTGGAAGATATGATTGCCAACACACGTGAACTGGGTGGACAGGATGAAAAAAAAGGGCGATTGGATTTTGCACTGTGGATTAATGCAAAGCCTGAGCATATCATGCGATGGCCTTCGCCTTGGGGAATTGGCTTTCCCGGATGGCATATTGAATGTTCGGCAATGAGTACTAAATATTTGGGTACTACCTTTGATATTCATGGTGGCGGAATGGACCTTGCAGCAACACATCATACCAATGAGATTGCACAGTCGCAGGCATGCAGCAACGTGCAGCCATGCCGCTATTGGATGCATACCAACATGTTAACGGTTAACGGTACGCGAATGTCAAAATCTGCTGGTAATGGATTTCTTCCGGGTGAACTTTTTACAGGCAATCATCCTTTACTCAAAAAAGGCTATTCGCCTATGGCTGTTCGCTTTTTTATGATGCAGACGCATTACAGAAGTACGCTCGACTTCAGCAATGAAGCTTTGCAGGCAGCAGAAAAGGGCTATCAGCGATTGATGTCTGCCGTTAAAACACTCAACAGCGTAAAGGCCTCAGACGTTACCTCTGTAAATTTATCTTTAATAAGAAAGAACGCCTATGATGCCATGAACGATGACTTCAACAGTCCGGTAATGGTTGCACAGTTGTTTGAGTTAGTTCGGATAATCAACTCTGCCAATGATGGAAAAGAGAAGATGACTAAAGAAGATATTGCAGAAGCAAAATCAATTATTCAGCATTTTGTTTTTGATATTGCAGGACTGATGGACGATTCAGTTGCTTCAGGCGATCAGTCTATGTTTGATAATGTAATGCAATTGGTTCTTGAAATGCGTAATCAGGCTAAAGCAAAAAAAGAATTTTCTGTTTCGGATCATATTCGTAACAGTTTAAATGCAATGGGAATAAATGTTAAAGACTCAAAAGATGGCAGTACTTGGGAAAAAATATAGTTTTTTAAAATTACTTACCATTGCTAGTTTACTTGTAATAGGTTCGTGTAAACAGCCTGCACCGGAGAGTACAGAAACAAAACAGGAAGCTCCAGCCGCAATTAATATTCCCGTGCCGGCATTTAATAGTGATTCGGCCTTGCATTATTTACAGACACAAGTTGAATTTGGTCCACGTGTTCCGGGAACTGATGCACATGCAAAATGCGCTGATTATCTTTTTCAGAAATTAAAATCTTTTGGTTTACAGACACAAATTCAGTCTGAAACAATAACCACATTCGATAATAAAAAATTCAGACTTAAAAATATTATTGCTGAATATAAACCTGAGGCAAAACAAAGAGTGTTGTTGCTTGCGCACTGGGACACACGCCCTTGGGCCGATCATGATTCAATTGGAAAGGATCAACCTTTTGACGGAGCAAATGATGGAGCGAGTGGTGTGGCAGTGTTGCTTGAAATTGCAAGGTTGTTGCCTGCATCAGGACTTGAAACAGGCATTGATATATTGTTGGTTGACCTTGAAGATTACGGGCAGGAAGAAGATGATACCCGTTTTCCACGTCAGGAAAATACATGGTGCTTGGGTTCACAATTCTGGGCAAAGAACATGCATCGCTCCGATTATTTTGCGCAATACGGAATACTTCTCGATATGGTTGGTGGTGTTCATCCGGTTTTTCCAAAGGAAGGAACATCATTGTATTATGCACCGGATGTGTTGAGCAGGGTTTGGAACATAGCGCAAAACATGGGCTATGGACAATATTTTATTAATGAACCTGCTCCACAAACAATAGATGACCATTTATACATAAATCAACTTGCCAATATCAGAACCATTGATATTGTTCACTACGACAATGTAAAGAAAGAATATCCACCTTATCATCATACACATGGCGACAACCTTTCAATAATTGATAAAAACACATTAAATATGGTAGGACGTGTGGTGCTTCAAACAATTTTTACAAAGTAAGTCTTTCGGAGAAATAACGGTTCAGGCATTTACGCGTGACAAATTTCTTATGCCCCGTTTTACCACAAAGAATGAAATCAACACTAAAATTGCAGCAGCAGCAAATGGTGCTCCGGAAAAATAAAATATCGTTTCGGGTTTTGTAAAATTGTAAAACAAATTAGTCATGAGTAGTGGAGATAAAATTGTTGACACACTCATTAGTGCAGTCATCATTCCTTGTAGTTCGCCTTGTTCATTAGGCGGTACTAAACCTGAAATGATTCCTTGAATTGATGGCGGACCAATGCCTCCTAATGCATAGATAAAAGTAAATGCATAAAGCATCCACGATTGATTGGCAATGGCAAACAGTGTTAATCCTACCAGATAAAAAGCAAGTCCTGTATAAATTGAAGTGTGACTACCCAATTTTGTTTGTGACCATTTAATTAATCCGCCTTGTACAATAGCCACCATCACACCGACAAAAGCTAATGAATAACCTATTTCTGCATCAGACCAGTTGTAGGTAAACTTGGTGTAGAATGCCCAGATAGAAGGCATTACCTGACCTGCAAGATAAAGTAAAAACATGGTAAAGATGAGTGTTCTGATATTCTTGCTTTTTTTAATCTGAATAAATGCACCCAAAGGATTCGCTCGCTTCCACTGAAATGCTCTTCTGTTTTCGGGTTTCAATGATTCGGGCAAAATAAAATATCCATATAGAAAATTTAGTAGAGACAAACATGCAGCTACAACAAAAGGTGCACGCACACCCCAATGACTTGCTAATGCCCCAAGAACAGGACCAATGATAAATCCGACACCAAAGGCTGCACCCATCATTCCAAAATACTGAGCTCTTTTTTCAGACGGACTAACATCGGCAATGTAGGCAAAACTGGTAGTAAAACTTGCACCACATATTCCAGCAATAATTCTTCCAATAAATAATAGCGTGAGGGTGTGTGCCACTGATAAAAACAGGTAATCAATACCTAAACCTAACAATGACAAGAGTAGCACCGGTCTGCGACCATAGCGATCACTGATGCCACCAAGGACAGGAGAAAAAACAAACTGCATCAAAGCATAAAGAGTCATCATCCAACCGCTGTATGTTGTTGCTTTGTTGACGGGAACATGACTAACTTCTGTTATCAATGATGCAATTACCGGAAAAATAATTCCAATACCGATGCAGTCAACTAATACAGTAATAAATATAAAAGTAACAGGATTTTTTAAGCTTTTCATACGGAAGAGATTTGTGTTATCAGGCCTTTAAATTTTATCTAAGATAATTATCAGGGATTATTTTGTTTCCTGTTCTTTGATATATGTCTCCCAGTTTTTTGATTTATAAATATCTTCTCCGTAAAAGCGTACAATATTTTTAAAAACATTTGGATTCAGGTAAAATGGAATAGCATCAACAACGGTATTCTTTTCATCCATAAATATTACTTGTGGAAATATTAATCCGTTTCGGCTAAGTGCATACACCAACTGATGAAACGGCATTTCTTTAGAATGTATGTTCTCAAATTCTTTATCCTGAAAAAATAATTTGTCATTAGTTTCAGGATTGAAATTTACCAATTCAAAATGTTTGGATAACATGCTGCTTACAGCAGTATCACTAAAAGTTGTTCTGTACATAACACGGCACGTATTGCACCAGTCTGTATTGATAAATACAATTTTCTTATTCTGATCCGGCTTTTTGTCTTTAATAAAAAACTGTGCAGGGGTTTGCCATTTAACAGATTCGTAAATATTGGTTTGTAAGGAATCGTAAAATGCTTTTTGAAATTGGGCATTAAAATCTTCATAGCTGCTGTTTCGAAAGCCATTTTCCAAGGTAAAAACCAACATGGGTTCTATCTTCTTTGTTTCCAAATATCCCTGTGCAGACATGGTAAAGTTAGCAGCCTTATTCATGAAAATAGTAGAAGGATACATCATGGTACCATTTAGCATTTTTACTGCAAATTCATTCGGGTCGCGCTTTTGCGTGCCTGTTGGTTTGTAGGTAACCCCATCATACTCGATAGTGTCTTTGGTTTCAGCATCAAATTTAACCGGATAAAAATTGGCATTGATATATGAGGCTATTGATGGGTCTGAATAAGTTGTATTCATCATCACCTTGCACCAGCTACACCAGCTGGTATAAAAATCAATAATAATGGGCTTTGGAATTTCCTTGTTTCGTTTTTCAGCTTCGTTTAAGCTAATCCAGTTAACTAACGATTCTTTTTCAGTTGCTTGTGCAGGATTTGTTTGTGCATGGAGGTTTAAACACCCAAATGCCAATAGTATAAGGCAAAAAAATTTCTTTTGCATAACTTCTTAATGTCAGGAGGGACAAATGTATGGTGACTTTGTAACATAACATACTTAGGTAAAAAATTTTATTAAACATTCATCTCTTAAAAAGAAAAAGCGGAGCATTGCTGCCCCGCTACCCAACCTAAAACCAAAGAATATTTTATTTTCTGTTTTTATTATTTGGTCAATACAACAAGATATTTTGATGCACTCCAGAATTTTTCAGGGTCTGTAATCAAAATGTCGCTAACAAGATCATTGTTCTTTTCAATTTTGTATGATCCATCAGGGTGTGTAGTAACCAACTCAACTTTTTTACTATTCACAGGAATAGTGCTGATTTGGGTATAATCGATTTTGGTGAAATTGTCGTTTTTAATTGCAGGCACTACAGTTGCTTTTTTACCTAAACCAAGGACACCACCTTTTTTAGAAAGCACTTGTTTGTCGCGAAGGTTTTTGTAGTTTCCTACGGTATAATAAGCAGTGTGAATTTTAGTTGTTTGATCAGCTATTACTGTAGCCTGATTTTGATTTGTTGTAGAAAGCGAATCGAAGTTGGTTTTTAAAGTAGCCAATTCAACATTTAACCCTGCTAATTTTTCATTTAACAAAGCAAGTTCCTGTTCTTTTTGAGTAAGCTGCTCCTGAAGCGACTTAACCATTTTCTGAAATTTTGCTGCAGATGCATTTGAGCCTTTAATTTTCTTAGTCAACTGCTCAACTTTTTCTTTGTTTTCCTGCATCATACGATTAATTTCTTCAATCTGTGCATTGAGTCTCTCGCGTGAGTTGCGTGCTGCTTCCGGATTGCGGTCTGCAGTCATTGCAATGGAATTTTGTTTTTCAGTAATTTTACCAAGACTGTTTTCAACGTCTGTTAATGTTGTGATGAACTCATCAATAGTTTGTGTTCCTGCAACATTCAGTGATACTAAAGAATCACGCTCACGTGTTAACTGTGCAGCTTGTTCTTTATAGTTTTCGCAACCAAACAAGGTCATACCTACTATTGGAAGTGCAATTAAAATTAGCTTTTTCATTGTAATTGATTTTTTAATGTTTATCATCAATAGATTATTAAATAATGTGCCATTGCAGCATCTGTTGATGATTCAACAGGCTTGTACACATTTAAAGACTTTACCAATCAATAAGTTATAAAGTTATTAACGCCCATACAACAGATATCCGATTTCTGAAAAATTGTTTCATTTTGGGAAATAATTTCCACCATTGGGAGATTCAGCGTTGTATTTTTGAGTCATTATGCAGAAACGATTGTATATAGTTATTCTGATGTTGCTGGCACTTGCAGTAGCATTTTTTCTGGCATGGTTTAATTATCAGAATACAACAGCATTAAGCAGAACAATTACACTACTTCAAAAACCCGATACCAGACTTTCTGACCTGAAAGAATTAATTCTGAATGTTAACCTTGCTGAAAGCCATGTACGTTCTTTTGCTATTACACGCAACGAAAAATATTTAGAAAATTATTATGAACAAGTAGCTCAGACGGACTCTCAGCTTATAAAACTTAAAAGTTTATTTCCTGCAAACAGTCAGGCATTTGATTCACTTACAACCTCCATCCATCATAAGTTCGAAATTTATCAAAAGCTGATTGAATTACGCTACAGACAGCTCATCAATGCTGCCATGAGTAAAATTTCTGATAAGGTTAAGGATGATATTATTTATCAGAGTATTGATAGTATAGAAACAACAAAGCCTGGGTTTTTTAAAAAGCTTTTTAGTTCAGGTAAGAAATTAAAAGAACTTGAAGAAAAAGCAATGTTACTCGATTCTTTAAACAACTTGCAAGCACAGAAGTTAAACACCATCAAACAAACCATTTCTGAAGCTAAGGAGAATGAGATTAAAATGGTAGCTCAACTAAGTGATGGTGAGCTGTTGTTACTGGAGCAAGACAGAATGTTGAAAGAAAAGATTCAAACACAAATTGCTTTACTCGAGGAAAACATCAGACATAATAACGAAAGCAGATCACTGGAAGTTATCAGTCAGTCGCAGCAACAGTTAAAAACTGTTGTAATTGCAACTATTACAGCTTCAATTCTCATATTAATACTTTCAATAATTATTCTTACGGATATCAGTCGTGCCAACAGATATAAAATTCAACTTGAAGAAGCACGGGCACGTTCAGAACAGCTTGCACGATTTAAGGAAGAGTTTCTGGCAACAATGAGTCATGAAATCAGAACACCTTTAAGTGCACTGACAGGCTTTATCAACAGGCTGCAACAAACCAACACAACTACAGAACAAAGACATTATGTAAACACTATCAATATGGCAGGGCAACACCTATTGAATATTGTAAATGATGTATTGGACCTTTCAAGAATTGAAACAGGCAAAATAAATTTTTTACAAGAGCCTTTTGTTATTTATAAGGAAGTAAATAATGTAGTAACTTTATTAAGACAAAAAGCTGACGAAAAAAATGTTGCCTTATTATCAGAAGCAAATACTATTCGTAATATGACTGTTTCGGGCGATGCTTTGCGGTTGCGACAAGTGCTCATCAATGTTATTGGTAATGCAATAAAGTTTACAGAAAAAGGAACCGTATTTGTAAAAGTTGAGAAAAAGGAAGATGACTTTTTTAATTTCGAGATAACAGACACCGGTATTGGCATTGCAGAAGATAAAATTGCCAGGTTATTTGACCCATATCAGCAGGCTGAAAATATTGAAAGAAACTATGGTGGAACGGGTCTGGGTTTAGCAATCACAAAGAAATTAGTTGAGCTGCAGAAGGGAACAATATCCATGAAAAGTGTTCCTCAAAAAGGAACAACAGTATCTGTTATGCTACACTTTCCTATAGTTGAAAGTGATGAAACAAATATTGCAGAAACAAAGTTTGTTTCATTACATGGATTGCGTTTGCTTGTTGCAGAAGATGATTTACTCAACAGACAATTAATTTCTGCCATGTTGAAAGATGGTGGTGCAGAAGTTATAACTGCAGAAAGTGGTAAAGAGGCAATTGAAAAAATTCTGTTGTATAATCCTGACGGTGTGTTAATGGATATTCAGATGCCTGAACTTGATGGGCGAAATGCTACCTCTTTTATTCGCGAACACATTAGCTCCATGTTACCATTGATTGGCATCACTGCCAATATGATGAATGACGCAAAAAACGAATGTATAGTAGCAGGGATGAATGCAGTTATTCTGAAGCCATTTAAGCTCCACGAGCTGTCTGAAATTCTTTTACCGCTGATAGAAAAAAATCGTGAGATACAGCATCAACCGTTATTGAGCTATTCTCTCGAAAACTTATTTCGGACATCAAACGGAAAAAGTGATTTTGTTATCAGGATGTTGAAGGTTTTTATTTCAAGCAATCAAAGTTTGATTGAAAAGAGCATTCATTTTGCTAAGGAATCAGATTTTCAGCAATCGGCAGCAGCTGTTCACAGAATGATTCCGGGGTTCAGGCAACTTGACTTAGATACCTTTGCATCAATCTTAAAGAATATAGAATGGTTAATGCTTGAAGGAACAGAAAAAAAAGCTGCTACTGAATTATTGCAACAATGTTCCGAACAGTTTGAGAAACTTGTTTCTGCCATGCAGCAAGATATTGAGCGCCTGGAAAAGGAGGCAACTAATTGATTTTATTTTTGAATAATTTTTTTTCCTGAAGCCAATCAATATAGTTAATCAAGCCACATTGGTCTTCATCATTAGATAGGGTTTTGAGTTGTGCTAAACGTAATTCAATTGCTTTGTTTTTTCTGTTACTTATGGACATCATTAGATTTAATATCTCACTCATCAGTTTTTCTGGTTTGTTTTCAAGTATATTCAACCCACTTTTAAAGTCTTTTTTAAATTGTTTTAACTTATATTCAAAAGTGTTGTAGTCGCTTAACTCATAGCGTGTCATAAGTTCTGCAACGGCAACTTTCATTCGCAACGACTCATCAGTTTCTTTATAGTCCGGCAGCATCTGTAACCGCGTAAAACTTTTAGCCGACATGGTAAACTCTTTCTGGTCAAAATATGCCAATGCAAAATTCAACAGGATAAACTGACGGTAAAAAAAGTTAGAATTAATTTTTTCATTTTGCTCCATCTCCTGCAGCGTAACTATTTCCTTTTGTTTGTCAGTTTTTGAATAGTTAATCACCAGTGCATTGAAGTAATAGAATAAAAATTTATCATAAAAAAGATGGTTGTATGCTTTCATTTCATTGTGTAAAATGTTTGTGTATTCAAGCGACTTTTTCAACTTGTTATTTTTATATAGGCTATTAACCAAATACACCAACAGTTGAAGTTTGGTTTCGTGATTGTTTTTAGTGAACAGTTTCTCCTGATTAAATATTTTTAGCGTTTTTAGCAGGTAATCTTCTAATAGTATGTATTGATGCGATTGCAGTAGCAACTGACTAATTGCGTTATAAATCCTAAAACGAAAGAGAGGGCTTTTAATAACCTTTGGGTCACCAATGAAAGAATCAGTAGTTTTTTGAAGTAATGAAATTACCGTTTCGTCTTTTGATGATAAATTCTGAGTAATTTTTAACCGATAGGTAACTACAGCCAGAATATCATCAATCACCCGGAGTTGGTTTAGCTTCTCTGAATTTTGCTTTCTACATTCAATATAAAACTCCGGATTTATACTTGTCATTTCGCGCGAGAGTCGGATGTACTCGCCATAAATGATGTCTAACAATTCTAAGTTTTCTGTTTCATTGGCCTTTTTTTCGGCTTTGCAAAGAAAAAAATAGGCAGGCTTTAGAGCATTTTTATTCAGATAGAATTTTACCAATGCCAGCAGCCTGAAAATATATACAACAGTATCATCGTCAAAATGCTGTAATGTCAGGCTTTTATTTACCTCTCTGATGAGCCTGTTCTTTAAGCGGTAATAAGAATTTTTTTCTTTGGGTTGATATAATTTTTTAAAGATAATATCATCGGAAAATCTATCTGCTGATTTACGGATATAATCGAACAATTGAACATCTTTACGGTTTTCAGTTTTCTCAAAACGATTGATATACATTTTAAAAAAACGTACTTCTTCTTTGTTAAGTCCGTTAATCAGTTGATTTAAAATATCCATTATTTCCTTTTTGGGCAGGTAAGATAAAGCAAAAATAAATATTCAGCATTGAAAAACAATTTATACTTTTATTTAGTCTTTATTTTAAAAAACTTCATCATGAAAAGGGTTCAGATATTAGTGTTGTTTATAAGTTTGATGTTTTGTGAATTTGCCTCAGCACAAACAGATTCATTAGCTGTCATAGCTATTTCACCTCAATTTCCACAATGCCCTGATTCTGCCCTTGAACAACAGCCTTATGCAAATATTCAGGTTACCATTAAGAATTATAATGCCAATGCCACTTTTACTGGTGGTTTGATGTTGAAACTACAGAGTGATTCACTTCCGGAAGATTCAATAATTCTTAATTCTGGAACGTCATATACTATTCAACCAAATAGCAGTATAAACATTTTAATTCAGTCACCTTATTTTTTCAATGGTGCTAATTACAAAGCAGGCAGTAATGTAGTTGTGGTTTGGCCGGTCAGTACACAAGGAGGCACGGTGGTTAAATACAACCCTTACTTAGCCTGTGTACTATTTCTACCGTTTGTTGGCGTAAATGAATATGACAGAAGTAAATTTGACGTGATTCCTAATCCTTCCAACAAGTTTATTTACCTGAATGTGCCTTTAAATTTATACCTTAAAAGGGTAAGAATATTCAACCCTGCCGGTGAGGAGGTCAGAAACTATTCTTTTGACTTGTCAAATCGGATAACAGTTGAAGGACTGTCAAACGGGGTTTATTTTTTAGAGGCAATCACTTCTGATGATCATGTTTATAATGCAAAATTTATAAAAAACTAAAGTTAACTTCTATTGGTTACTTTTGATGAATGTTATACATCGTTCCCACACCGGTTGGTAACCTCGAAGATATTACCCTCAGAGCATTAAATATTCTCAAGTCATGCGACATTATTCTTGCAGAAGACACACGCACTGCTTCTGTGCTGTTGCACCACTTCGGAATTTCAAAAAAGGTTTTTACACACCATCAACACAATGAACATGCAGCTGTGAATGAGTTGGTGCGACTTTTAAAAGAAGAACAAAAATCAATTGCCTTAATCAGTGATGCCGGAACACCGGGTATTTCAGATCCGGGTTTTTTACTTACACGTGCCTGTATTGAGAATGAAATAGAACTCACTTGTTTGCCCGGTGCCACAGCTTTTGTTCCTGCTTTGGTAATGTCAGGTATTCCCTGCAACAGTTTTGTGTTTGAAGGCTTTTTACCAGTTAAGAAAGGACGACAAACAAAATTAAAGACTTTGCAGGAAGAAGCTCGTACTATGGTTTTTTATGAGTCGCCACACAAGTTAATCAAAACACTGCAGGATTTTATGACTTACTTTGAACCTGATAGAAAAGTTTGTGTGGTACGTGAAATTTCAAAAATGTTTGAAGAAAAAAAGCGAGGTACTTTAGCAGAGATCACAGAATATTATACCAACCATCCACCTAAAGGTGAAATTGTTATTGTTGTGGCCGGTAAGGAGGAATAGCCTTAAAAGAATAACCTTCTGCTGAAAGCTTTTCTAAAACAAAAGGCAGCGTTTCACTTAAATTTTTAAATGCCTTTTTACTATCGTGAAAAACAATAATAGATCCCGGACGTACATGCTGCATCACATTCTGAATACACGCTGTTGGTGATACCTTAGTTTCAAAGTCGTAAGACAAAACATCCCACATTACAATTTGCCATTTTGAACGTAGTGAACGAATTTGTTTCAGCGTGATTTTTCCATAAGGAGGTCTGAACAAACCTGATGAAATATGTGTGCTGCATTGTTCAACATCAGTCAAATAAGTATTGAGGTTGTTACTCCAACCATTCAAATGATTCTGTGTGTGATTGCCTATCTGATGTCCTGCAGCAACAACCTGATTAAACAGCTGCTGATGTTTTTCAATATTGTTTCCAATACAAAAGAAGGTTGCCAGAGCATTCCATTTCTTTAACTGCGACAATACGAAAGGCGTAACTTCGGGATCAGGACCATCATCAAACGTAAGGTAAACAATAGGTTCATGAACAGACATTCGCCATAACAAACGAGCGTAAAAATTTCTGATTAAAAAAGAGGGCTGAACAAAAAGCATTGAATAAAAATTACACTTTCTTTTTACCAAAAATAAACAGATGAATTAAATCTTTATTGGATCCGTAACTATGAATCACAATTATTGATAAAAGTATGGTTAAAAAGGAAACAACGGTTGCAACGGCCAGATTTAACATTGTATTTTGAGATTGCGGCATCAGGTATTTTTTGTTTAAGACAATTATTCTTTCCAGTTTTTTACCTTCTAATGTTTTATTAATTAAAAGATTGCTCCTGATGTTATCTTCAATTTCAGAAGTCAACATTCCCATTTGTTTGGTGGTTTCCATAATATTGTATTTAATAACAAGGAAATCATTAAATGTCATTTCTTTTGGACGGTTGTGTCTAAGCTGCTCTACTGATTGTTCCAATTTTTTTAATTTACTGATATAGCGTGAATCCAAGGTATTAAATAAGGCTCTGTTAAATGCTAGTTTTTCATTTAACAATTCTTGGGTTTGATCACGGTTAAAAGCCAAAAGCTCATTCATAATAGACTCAGCTAAATTAGCAACAAATTCTGGTCCTTCTCTATCACGTACTTTCAGCAACAGAATTTTGCTGGAGGTTATTTCTACAGCAACATTTTTAACAAAAGAAGCGGTTAGTTTGAGCGTGTATTTTGGATCTTTGTCATCTAAACCATAATGCTTTCCAAGTTTCAGTTTTTTATCTACTTTTTGGATGAGTGCATCTGAGTAAATGATAGCAAGAATCCTTTCATTTTCTATAGATTTGTTTTTGATAACGCTGCTAATGCTGTTTTCCTTTGGTGAATCATCAGTAAGATTTAAATCGTTTAACAAAAACATAATATCAGCTTTATAATAGTTGTTCAATCTTCCTGATATTTTATAACTGACTATAAAAGCTACCAATGCAATGACTAATATCCAAACGATGTTTTTTCTGATGGTAAGAATGAGAGCTTCTGTGTTCATTTCATGTGCTTAAAGATGTAAAGATATAGTTTCTTGTTTTTAGAATACAAAAAGAATATTTTAAGCTACCTGCAACTTTTAAGCTAAAAAAGACACTTACCAATATAGCACAGAATTCAATAAACAATGAACTATAATATTGATTAAACAAATACAACATATAGGTAGGTCTTAACTGATTTAAAATAAAACTGTTCCTGATAAACAAAGTTATCAATCTTTTTTGTACAATTTGTGGATACTGAAACGGCTATTTTGCATAAATTTTAATTCCTTAATTCACCTTTTGCAACTATCTTTGTTAGCATTGTTTGTTTTCTGTGTTTGGTAAATTTATAAGGATAGTTATGTCAATACATAAAGTTGCTTTTTATTTGTTTGTACTTTTTATGATAGTGCTTACTATTTCCTTTTCAAGCACTTTGCCCGACCCTGACCATACTTTACGATTACTGACAGCATCGGTATTTGTTTTTCCGTTTGCTGCATTAATTTTATATGGTATCTACAGTAAAAAAATCACATTTTCTATATTCGATACTTCTTTTGCTCCTGTGTTTATCATGTTTGCTGTTGTTGTCATCACCGGAATGGCATGGAATAAAAGCTTAAGTAGCAATGACGGCTTGTTTGAATTCATCAAGTGGACATTGTTGTTGTTCTATTTATTGGCGTTTTCGATTTTGAGTAAGATAGTTGCTGACCCAATGAAAATGGTTTCAAGAACAGTAGTTTTACTGGTTTATATTATTCAATTGGTTGGCGTTTGGCAGTTGATTGATATGTGGAACTATGCGCACGAACACAAAGAAGAATTTGAGATAGGTTTTAGGCTTACCTCATTATTATCCAATAAAAATTCATTTGCCGAAATGATTGCACTTTGCATGCCATTGCAAGTTATGTGCATCATAGCGGACTCAAACAGGTGGAAAAAATCTGCAATTGTTTCTCTTGCCTTATCATTGGTTTATTTGATACTTCTTAAATCATCTTCTGTTTTTGTAGCGCTTGTGTTAGTGATGATAGTTCTTTCATTTCTATCCTATTCAAAGATTCGAAATACTATTACCATAAAATTCAAGGTTAGGCAGGAGCGGATTAATTTGGTTACCATTGCTACTCTCTTTTCTTCAATAGTTGGGTTAATTTTAGTCTTTAATAAAATTGATGGTTTCAGGAAAGCAGAAATTGCAGTATCCTATTTAAAAGGAAACACTACGGATGTGAAGTTTAATGCCAACAGTGTTTTTGAAAGAATGATGCTTTGGCGAAATTCGGGTAAACTGATAGTTGAAAATTTTTGGACAGGCTGCGGATTGGCAAACTGGAAATTGCTGGCACCGAAGTATGGGTTTACAGGAGCCAATTACCTTACTACCGACAACATTAAATTTACCCGGCCTCATAACGATTTTCTTCAAATGTTTGCTGAAACCGGAATAGGCGGATTTATTTCCTATGTTTTTTTGTTGGGCTGGGGTATTTTTATGTCTATAAAGCAATATGTAACTAATAAAGCAAAAGAAAATTTGGTACTTTTGGCAGGACTAGTTACATTTACAACAGTTTCTTTTTTTGGTTTCCCGATGGAGAAAATGCTCCTGATGGTAATATTGATGACTTATTTCTCACTGTTGATATTTTACAAAATGAAAGAAAGTAAAAAACTAAGCCAATCTAAACTTGTGCCGGTGGCATTGGTTGGTTTCATGTTTTTTGCTATTTATTCTACCAAGGTAACAGCGGCACGCTTAAATGCAGAGTCGCAGTACCAGCAATTGCTTGCTGCCAAAGAAAAAAACAAATGGCCCATAGCCTATAGAATTGCCAAGTCAATGGATGAAACCTATTTCCCTATTGATTATAATGCAACACCCATTGCCTGGTATAAAGGAGCAGCAGCATTTATGAATAGCCAACCCAAGGAGGCATTAAGCTACTATGAGGATGCCATTGCTTTGGCACCGTATCATGTACAAATACTGAATGATATTGGCGCTGTTTATATGAATGCAGGAGATAACAATACGGCAAACAACTATTTTAATAAAGCGCTTGAAATCAATCCACGTTTTCCGGATGCAAAATTCAATCAGGCCATTGCTGTATTCAATAAAGGAAACAAATTGGGAGCTTATAATTTGTTTAGAGAAGTAAGAGCGCTGCATCCGCCTGCCAAGTATGCAGACTACATGATAGTTGTTATACAACATGTAGGCGATAGTATATTCCGCTCGGTTGGGTTTGATCCTAATGTAAATCCGGTTTGGAAAGTAAAATATACAGGGACCAATCTTTGGTATTATGAAAGTATAGCCATGAAGCAAAACAAAAGTTTTGTTCAGGTAATAAGACATGAAATAGATTCTATTAAAAATAATATTCACTAAAAATCGCAAATCATGTAAAAGTTAGTAGCAGTACTCGTAATTGTAATGTTGTGCAAAACCACGTTGGCACAAACATTAACATCGGTATCACCGAATTCAACTTATAGGGGTACAACCCTATCGGCTCTTATCAGCGGAGCCAACACCCTATTTCAGTCCTCATCAACCATAGGTTTTTATTTGGAGCAGGGGACAAACAGCATTATAGGGTCATTGAGTTCCATGAATGCTTTGTCCGAAACACAGACAGAGATGGATTTTGCAATATCCAATTTTGTTCCCTATGGTTGGTATGATTTGCGCTATGTCTATGAAGATACAGCCAGTCAGGGAACTTTTATTACGTTGATATTGCCTAATGCCGTAGAAATTCTTTCGGCAAGCGTTACCATTTCAGGTGTAGTATTTGACGACCAGAATGGAAACGGGGTGCAGGACGCAGGGGAGCTAGGTATAGGCGGTCAACAAATACTACTAACACCCGATAATACTCTATTTACTACCAATTCAAACGGAAATTATATTGTTAACACTTCTCCAGGAACAAAAACCATTATGTGGCAACCATCGCCAAGTTACATGATATCAGCAGGAAGTCAGGCCTCCTATACCGGAAATTTTACAGCACCGGCAACGGGATATAATTTTGGACTAACGGCCACAGGGCCTGCAGTTCTCAATATCTCGCCCGACTCTATGCTGCAGGGCACTACTTTGAATGCAGTTATTTCCTGTGCAGGTGTGGCTTTACAAAATGGATCACCAATTGGGGCAATTATGAACACCTATCTTATAACTCCAGGAGGTATACCTGTAGCTTTTGGCTGGAATGTAACTGTAATTAATCAAACACAGTTTTCAGGTTCATTTAGTATTGGGAATAATTTAGCACCCGGTGTTTATAATTTAGTTGTTTTCTATATTGACTCTCTTGGAGATATTCATACTTTAACCCTACCAAATGCTGTAACCGTTTATGCTGCCAGCATGTACCTTTCAGGCACTGCATTTAGTGATGTCACCCCGGATGGCTTGCTAGGATTTCAGGAACCTGGTATGGCGGGGCAGACTATCACGCTTCAGCCCGACAATCAAACCGTTCAGACTGATTATTTAGGTAACTATAAAATACCAACATTACCGGGTAGCAAAACTATTACAATCACACCAACAGCAAACAATGTGGTTAATCCACCTAGTGCCGCTACCATCAGTGGTAACTATACCATCACTACAACAGGGCTCAACTTCCCTTTAAGCTCTACCAATCAATATTTAACTTCAATGTCACCATTCAATGTGCTGGCAGGTACAGGTTTTACTGCATACATTTCCGGAGCAAATACTATCTTTCAAAGTTCGTCACCACCCACAGGAGCAATATATGATGCCTACTTATACCGTACAGATACGGCAGTTACGTACCATGCCAATGCAAATACTTTTATTGTAATAGACGATTTCCACTTTTATGCAGATTTTTCAATTCCTGCCAATGCACCTGTTGGTTGGTACAATCTACGTGTAGTTTATGATACTACTGGATTCGGTTCTTACATAACATTATATTTACAAAATGCTCTTTATGTTGATCAGGGTTCGCTGTTTTTGCAAGGCAATGTATTTTATGATGCAAACAGTAATGGTATAAAAGATATAGGAGAACCTGGTTTTTCAGGCCAGAAAGTAACTGTACAACCTGATAATGTATTTGTGTTTACGGATAACTCCGGAAATTATAGTGCGGGAAGTTATGCCGGTACTCATACCGTACAGTGGCAAAATACCATGCCCGGCTATTCCTTATCGCCAGGTAGTCAACCAAGTTACACCGTAAATGCTTCAGCCACCACTACAGGTCTCGATTTTGGTCTTAATTCTACCTTACCGGTTTATGATTGCAAAGTAGTATCACGGGTTGGCCTACGCAGGTGCCTTTTAAACAATGCAACTACAGTCAAATATAAAAACACCGGATATGTAACTTACGATGCTAGAATTACCATGAAATTCTCGCCCAATCAAACTTTCATTGCCGGAAGCATTACACCAACTTCTGTCAATGGACAAACAGTAGTTTATGATTTTCCGGGATTAACTGCACAGACAACCGGCTTAATCATATTCGAACTTGGAATGCCCGCAGCAGGTAGCTTAGTTTCAGATACCATCATTATGGAATCTTTGATAAACGGAACAGTGATGGAAACAGATACTTTAATTTCAAGTAATATTGTTAGTTGTAGTTATGATCCTAATGATAAGTCGGTGACACCTGCCGGAATCTTAAGTAACAATTACACACTCATGAGTAGTCAATTGGATTATTTGATACGATTCCAGAATACCGGAAATGATACAGCCTATACAGTGGTTGTCAGAGATGTTATTGATGCCGGTCTTGACCTGAATACTTTTGCATTGATTGATGCCAGTCATAATGTACAAACACAGGTTAACATCAGCAACCGTGAAGTGGTGTTTACTTTCCCCAATATAATGTTAGTTGACAGTAACACCAACGAATTGCTAAGTCACGGATATGTGCGTTACAGTATCATGGCAAATCAGTGGTTGCCAAATAACACAACTGTATTTAATGATGCAGCCATATATTTTGATCAGAATGATCCGATAATTACCAATGAAACTTTCAATACTATGGTAATTGGCTTGCCAACTTCTGTTGTGGAAATACCTGCTTCATCGCAGTCAATGGTAAGAGTAATTCCCAATCCATTTAACAGTAAGGCCGATATTGTTTTTGATAATGAAAATAATCAAACATATCATCTTGTTATTTATAACACAGCAGGAAAAGAGATATTGCACACCACTACTAACATGAATAGAATTAGTATAGAACGCAAAAATCTTGCAGAGGGCATGTATTATTTCAGATTGCTGCCAGAGGGTAATGCAAAATCATACTCCGGAAGATTTATAATAAGCAACTAGAATAAACAGAAGAATTAAGTGAAATAACGGCTGACTCGATTTGAGCAGCCGTTATTTTTTTGTCATCAAAAAAAAAAGTATATATTTTTATTGATGTTGCTACTAAGCCAGAATAAACCCTTTGTGTTTTGTGGATATAAACCACAAGCAAACTGTAGTAAAACGTACTTATTATAAAAGACAGTTGAACCTAAAGCATTGGCTAAAGCAACAACATCTACTTGCCAAAAACAATCAGGGAGAGCAGAAGCTGGTTATCGTTGATGGGGATTACTAAAAATTTATTTCTTCTTAACCAAGTCCATTCCACAATCAGGGCATTTTCCCGGTTTACCGGAAGTGACTTGTGGATGCATTGGACAAACATAGGTGGTGCCGGAACCTTCTTTTAAAAAGCTGTTTAACGCCAGAAAACGATAAGTAATACCAATAGTAGCCTGATGCTGCGAACCCATTTGGGTGTAATGTTCCGATGTATTTAAATATTGATAAACGGGAATATCGTAGGAGCCATAAACAGTAAACTTGCCTTTTGTAAAACTGAGCTGTGGAGAGATAAAAACTTTTTTATAGCCTGTGGCTTCCGGAAAATAGTTTGATGGCTTTCCGAACAGATAAATAGATTCATTTACCTTCATTCTGTCCATCCATTCATATCGTGCCTGCAAGGTTACACCTAGGTTATTAAAGAAAGTTTTACCAGCAAAAATCCCTACACTGGCAAAGTCACCAAGTTTTTCTCCATTGGGGTTATAACCTTTCTTTATGTATAAGGCATTAGCAAAAACCCTAAAGTTTTTTTCTGTAAACCCTCTGTAAAGAAAGGTGTAAAAAATAATATCATGTGCCCCTGATGAGAGCTGTACCGATGTCGGGTTGGTAACATAATAGGTGTTTCCCGAAAAAGGCTCTACATTGCCTGTTGAGTCATTATAACTTCCAAGTGGAATTTTAAAACCTAAACCAATAGTTACTTCTGTACGGTGTTTTTCTTCTGTCCAGTTAATGATATCGTAGCGTGGAAAGAGAATTAAGTCGCCAAAACCTTTTGCATTGTATGTTGTAGCCTCATCATTATTCAGGCCTATTTCTTTCTTTTGATAATAATAACCGCTCTCAACAGAAAAAGTTAAGTTTTTTGTAATACCATAAGCTACCCTGAAGTATTCATAAGTGTTTTTAAAGCCATCAAATGTTCTTACAGAATCCGGAGCTACGGAACTTTTTTTATAGAATTTATTGGTGCTGATAAATTGAAAGTTAGTACTGATTTCAACTTGTTTTTCCTGAAGTACCCCTTGTGATGTTCCACCGGCAATGGGGCTACCACTACCACCGGCACAACATTGTGAAAAAGTATCTGAAACAGAGAAGCAAATTAATAACAGAACTAAAGAAAACTTCAGTTGAGCTTTATTACACATAGATATTTAATTTACAAAATTTAATGCCAACCGAAAAACTGTTTTTCTATTACTTGGATTTTATCAAATTAATATACTTTGATTGTTTTCCATCAGAAAATTTGATAAGATACATACCATTAGTAAAAGGTTCAAGATTTACAGGAATAATATGCTCTCCTTTATTCAGGTTTCCGGAAAATATTTCCTGCACTTTTTTTCCTTCAAGGTTATAGCACTCCAGAATTACATCAGCGTTATTCAGAAGATTGAGTTTAATTTTTGTTACATCTTGAGTAGGGTTTGGTAACACAGATAATGATGATGCAGGTAAATTATTTTCGCTTAAACCTGTTGTTGCCAAAGCATTGTTAATGGCATTTTGCAGGTTAGTGGCATTAACAGTATTGTTTGAATTATAAAACACAGTATGATTAGGCCCGATAACTACAATCTTTGGCATGCCGGGTGAACCATAATGCGACATGTTAATTGCTGTATTTGAAAATCGCAGCGACCAGCTTTGTTGCATAACACCAATTCCGGTTGCCCAACTGTTTAAAGAAGTGCAATTGGTGTTTGCATAATCATCGCAGGTGTACATAAAAACTTTATTTGGATTGGAAGCCTGATAACTTTGAACAACATTATAAGTTGTTAATGTTGGTCCTGTGCATGATGCACATGGCATAACCCAACATAAGACAATAACCTTTCCGGAATTTAATTCTGTAAAAAGATTATGTGAGTTGCCATTACAGTCGTTTGCTGTAAAATCTGTAGCTGTTTGTGCCATACCTAAAGATGTTATGGCTGAAAGAATAAGTGTAAGGAGTTGCTTTTTCATTTTATTATGTTTGTTGCGTGACTATTTATTTTCATCACCGGCAGGTTGTTTAGGCCTGTCGTACTGACAGCATGAATGCAGTTTCTTATATGCTTTCTCAGTAGCTGTTGCATACTGATTATCATAGCCGACATCTGCAATTTTTTGTCCTATTTGTTCTTTTGAAATTTTTGCAGCATCATAAGTTACGACCAAAAGTTTGGTTTTTTTATCCCAATTTTTTGCTGTTATACCATCTTTCTCTTTTAAAGAACCTTCAATTTTTTCTTTACACATATTACAGTTACCAAAAACTTTAATGGTGTCTGTTTTACTTTCCTGTGCATAGCTGCTTATGTTAAAAAACACAATACTTAAGAGTAAAACAGAAAATTTGAATAATGTATGCATAGTGACTTATCTTTAAATACACCACAAAATTAGATATTAAAAGCCTTTAAAGGTTAAAGATTGAAATGATTATTGTCATTCATAAACATGAGTAGTTTACCTCAATGAATAGACGTAAGCTGAAATATGTGTTTTCTTAGTTTCTGTTCAAGTTATTAAACAAAATTAACACTAATGAATCTGAAAATGTTTTTCTGCCATTTCCATCACTGCTGTTCCAATAGCCAATGATGCAGTAGCTGCCGGTGATGGCGCATTGAGAACGTGTATGGCATTGCCGCTGTATTCTATCTTAAAATCATCAATCATATTGCCGCTGGCATCGAGTGCCATTGCGCGCACACCGGCCCTTCCGGGAGTAATGTCGTCCATCTCCAATGAAGGGATTAGTCGCTGCAACCGTTCTAGGAATAACTTTTTGGAAAAAGCTCTTTTGTATTCATCCAAACCAAAACGCCAGTGTTTGAAAAATAATTT
This sequence comes from Bacteroidia bacterium, assembly GCA_037045145.1. Taxonomy (NCBI): domain Bacteria; kingdom Pseudomonadati; phylum Bacteroidota; class Bacteroidia; species Bacteroidia bacterium. The sequence goes on along the minus strand of JBAOIA010000011.1, from coordinate 285,603 downwards.
CCATGTACCACCGTAGGATAATGCCTGAAGCGTATCTTTTAAATCAAAATCTGTTTTTCCGTAACCTTCTCGCTTGAAAGTAAAAACTGCATTAGGTCCACATTCTACTCCGTGCTGTATCATCCTTGTGAAGTGAACACCCAAAAAAGGAAACTCCGGATTGGGAACAGGATAAATCAGGTTTCGCACTTTGTGCATTCCTTTTTCTGTCAGGTCATAGTAATCGCCTCTGAAACCAACTATCTGCATCTTAGGATCCACACCGTCTGCCTTGGCCATTCGGTCGCTGAACAACCCTGTACAACTAATGAGGTGTTTGGTTTTGAAGTTTTGTTTTTTGGTGACAATTAGTGTGTGACCATCTTGCTTTTCAAAAGCTGTTACTTCATGACCTGTGAACACTTTGCTTCCCGTAAATTTTTGTTCTATAATTTCTGCCAGCTTATTTGTCAACCCAACGTAGTCAACAATGCCTGTGCAAGGAACCCATATACCTTCTATGCCAGTACAAAATGGTTCAATATCTTTAATTTGTTGCGCATTAATTTTTTCAATTCCTTCAACACCGTTTTGTAAACCATTATTAAAAACACGATTCATGTGTGGCAATTCTTTTTCATCAGTGGCCACAATAATTTTTCCGCACACATCATGTGCCACATCATGTTCTTTGCAAAAAGAAACCAACTCTCTTCTCCCATCCACACAATTTTTAGCTTTGTAAGAGCCCGGTTTGTAGTAAAGGCCGGAGTGTATAACTCCTGAGTTTCTTCCTGTTTGATGTGCAGCAAGGCGGTCTTCTTTTTCAAGTACTGCAATTTTCAGATGTGGAAAACGCAGGTTAAGTTTATAGGCAGATGCCATGCCTACACATCCGCCACCAATTACTACTACATCATATTCTGCTTGACTACTCATGCTTACTTATTAAATTGCGGCAAAGGTAAATGAAGCACTCTTAATATGTTTACACAATATCAAATTCAGCCCAAATACTTTTCGGGTTTTTAAAATTTAAGCAGTAAAAGAGGTGCAACCTACATATTCAAAATAAAATGCTGCAAGACTAATTTAACATCCTGACTGATGTTGCCCTGTGGATGATTATGAAAGGTAGTGTAGGTGATGTGTCCTGCCGGTATGGTTCCGTTTAAATCGCAGGTAACGGCTAATGATCCTAAACCGGACTGTGTATCTTCTATGATGGTGGTAAATGGAGCATTTACTAAGCTGATTACTTCCCATGCATTTAAATCGTAATAGATATCCATTGAATCTTTGCCCAAAACATTAATAATATCCGGATCGAGAATATGTGCATTTTGCACCATGGTGACAGGTCCAAATTTGGCTGTACACAAAGCACTGTCAGGTAAAAAACCTCCGTTTAAGGGAGAGGTACAGGTTGACATTGTACTATAAGCAGCTTCATGAGTTTGATTTTTGAATGCACTGTTGGTAAAAAAGGAAGAGGCGGAAGGTCGGAAAAAACCATCACCGGTTAAAAACTCAACTGACCAGTCAGAGGCATAAAGATTACCACCACCACTCACATAATTATTAAGATTGGCATATTTTAAACTATCTAAATTTCCGTTAACACCACAATTTAAAAATATACCTCCAAAACTTTGCATAAAATTCAAGTTGTCGAGAGAGGAAACCGTAATTGCAGTTGCAGTATATCCAAGAGTGTCTATAATGATAGTTTCAATTCTATCATAAGCTCCCGGTATGAATGCAATTTGCTTAACCTGTTTAAGCTCACTTTGTGCATTGTCTAAAGAAATTGTTTCGTGTGCATTTACCTGAACATCAACTTCTGACTTAAACACATGCCCGCTTCCGGTTTGAATTATAAGTTTATGAAATCCTATAGGTAAACTAAGTGAAAATTCACCCTGTGTATTACTTATGGTGGAGTATTCTCCCGAAATGATTTTAGCACTGGCAATAACCACATTGTTGGGCGAATGTACTTTGCCGGTGACAACACCATATTCCGTAGCCGGAACAGTATTGTTGTTGTCTTTGTCTTTTTTGCAGGATACAAATACAACTCCTGTAAGTGTTAATAGAATGCAAAATGCAATAATTTGTTTTTGTAGTGTTTTCATGATATTTATTTTTTTTGGCACCTCAAATGTAATTCATTCTTTTCAATAAGAAAAGTTTTTTCAAAAAAAATGAAACTCTTTTTGCGGAGCGCTGTTTTTAAAATGCAGCTAAGGCGGTTATTTAGATTCAATCAAACAATTATGAATCGTCTTTATCTGTATTTTTGCGTTCCGATAAAATAAAAAAACATTGATCATGGCATTTGATATAGAAATGATTAAAAAGGTTTATGTTGAAATGCCTGCACGCATTGAGCAGGCCCGTAAAAACCTGAACCGTCCACTAACATTAACAGAGAAAATATTATACAGTCACCTTTTGCCACAGTTTGAGGTAAAAAACTATGAGCGTGGCAAAGCCTATGTAGATTTCAATCCTGACCGTGTAGCCATGCAGGATGCTACAGCACAAATGGCTTTGTTGCAATTTATGCAAGCCGGCAGACCACAAGTTGCAGTACCATCAACCGTACATTGCGACCACTTGATTCAGGCAAAAGACGGAGCTGCAAAAGACTTGGCCTCTGCTCTGGATAAAAGTAAGGAGGTGTTTGATTTTCTGGCATCTGTTTCCAATAAATACGGAATAGGTTTTTGGAAACCGGGAGCAGGAATTATCCATCAGGTAATTTTAGAAAACTATGCTTTTCCGGGAGGAATGATGATTGGAACCGACAGCCATACCGTAAATGCCGGTGGATTAGGAATGATAGCCATTGGTGTTGGTGGTGCCGATGCCTGTGATGTTATGGCCGGATTACCGTGGGAACTGAAAATGCCCAAGCTTATCGGAGTAAAACTTACAGGTAAGCTAAGCGGATGGACCTCTGCCAAAGATGTAATATTAAAAGTAGCGGGAATATTAACCGTTAAAGGTGGAACAGATAAGATTGTTGAATATTTTGGAGAAGGAGCAGAGAGCATGTCATGTACAGGCAAAGGAACTATCTGCAACATGGGAGCAGAGATAGGAGCTACAACTTCTATTTTTAATTACGATAAAAAAATGGCTGACTACCTGCGCGGAACAGGACGTGCCGATGTAGCAGATCTTGCTGATGGCATTGCTACCCACCTGCGTGGCGATAGCGAAGTTTATCAGCAACCTGAAAAATATTTTGACGAAGTGATAGAGATTAACCTCTCTGAATTAGAGCCCCACATTAATGGTCCGTTTACTCCGGATTTAGCATGGCCGCTAAGTAAGTTTGCAGCAGCAGTAAAAGAGAATGGATGGCCAGCAAAATTAGAAGTAGGTCTCATCGGTTCTTGTACCAACTCATCTTACGAAGACATTACGCGTGCCGCATCATTGGCAAAACAGGCAGCCGAAAAAGGAATTAAAGCTAAAAGTGAATTTACAATTACTCCCGGCAGCGAGCAGGTGCGATATACTGTTGAGCGCGATGGCTACCTTGGCATTTTCGAAAAAATTGGAGGGGTGGTTTTAGCAAATGCCTGTGGTCCTTGTATTGGACAGTGGGCACGCCATACCAACGATCCAAACAAAAAGAATTCTATCATCACATCTTTTAATCGCAACTTTGCAAAAAGAAATGACGGCAACCCCAATACACATGCTTTTGTTGCTTCACCAGAGATTGTAACTGCATTAGCCATTGCAGGTGACCTTACATTTAACCCGGTTACAGATTTTATCACAAACGATAAAGGGGAAAAAGTAAAGTTGGCCGAACCGCAAGGCATTGAACTTCCAATTAAAGGATTTGCTGTTGAAGATGCAGGCTTTCAGGCACCGGCAAAAGATGGAAGTAAAGTTGAAGTAATTGTTTCGCCCACAAGCGACCGTTTGCAGTTGCTTGCACCATTTGCAGCATGGGAAAAGAGCGACCTAAAAGGCTTGAAACTTCTTATCAAAGCAAAAGGTAAATGTACTACTGATCATATTTCAATGGCAGGTCCGTGGTTGAAATACAGAGGACATCTCGATAACATTTCCAACAACATGCTTATTGGTGCAGTTAATGCATTTAATGATAATACCAACAGCGTAAAGAATCAACTTGACGGCAGCTATGATGAAGTGCCCAAAGTGCAACGTGCTTATAAAGCAAAAGGAATAGGCTCTATTGTTGTGGGTGATGAAAATTATGGTGAAGGTTCTTCGCGCGAACATGCAGCAATGGAACCACGTTTCTTAGGTGTGCGTGCTGTATTGGTAAAATCGTTTGCCCGCATTCACGAAACCAATTTGAAGAAACAAGGTATGCTTGCATTGACATTTGCCGATAAAGCAGACTATGAAAAAATAAAAGAAGATGACACCTTTGATATTATAGGCCTGACAGCGTTTTCACCCGGAGTTCCATTAACAATGGTATTACATCATGCAGATGGGTCAAAAGATGAAATCAAAGTAAATCATTCTTATAACGAACATCAGATTGCCTGGTTTAAAGCCGGTGGTGCTCTAAACATTATCCGCAGCGAACAAGCCTGATATTAAATTTCTAATACTTCAAAACTCCGGTATCAATTTTTTATACTGGAGTTTTTCATTTTTATTTTCTTATCTTTATAGGGTAAAATAAAAACAGAAGTGCTATGGCGAAAAAGTTAAGTTTAAAAACAAATCTCCATCGCAGGGACATCAGAGGTGTTTCTACTTATGTGGTGTTGAGAGAAGCAGGCAATCACTTTAGCGAAACAGGTATTATAGAGATAACAGGTTTCATAGATAACCACCCTATTGAAGGTGCCTTGCAACCGAAGACAGATGGCTCACATTGGCTGACAATTAAAAAAGAATGGCGCGAAGCAATTGGCAAAACAATTGGAGATAGTGTTGAAATATCTATTGAGATAAAAAAGAAAATCTCTACTCCTCAGAAAGTAAAGAAAAAACTATTCTGAAATTTTTATATCCTTAATGTTGAGTTGTAGCTCAGTGTTACCATTAAAATGATTCTCTTCAATATGGTAACAAACATCAAATCGTTTTCCTGACTTTAGTACATCGGCATATTCGCCTAACTGAAATCCAATAGCAGAAAAATTCTTGCCCAAACCATGCTGTGTAAAAGATAGTTTCAGGTGTTTGTTATCTTGCCCTACGGGTCGTGTCTGATTTTTGTCGGCAACACAATTTCGGCTAACAAACACAGGCGACATGTTGCCCGGGCCAAAGGGTGCAAATTGTTTTAGCACATTATAGAATGGTTTGGTAATACTTTCTAAATTTAATTCTGCATCAATTTCCACCTCCGGTGTAAGCATGTGTTCTTCAATGGTGGCACAAACCACCTCTTCAAACTTTTGTTTAAAGGCTTCAAAATTTTCATGCTTTAAGGTTAGTCCTGCTGCATACATGTGTCCGCCAAACTGATCTAAATATTCGCTGCATGCTTCAATAGCATTATACACATCAAAATCTTTTACAGACCTTGCCGAACCGGCAATATGTCCGTTGCTGTCTGTCAATACTACTGTAGGACGATAAAATTTTTCTGTAAGTCGTGAAGCTACAATGCCTATTACACCCTTATTCCACTCTGCACTATAAACAACGGTACTTCGTTTACTTTCAAAAGTATTATCGCGGCTAATCTGCTGCAATGCATGTTCTGTAATTTGCTTGTCGGCATCGCGCCTGTCAAGATTGTTTTGATTAATTTTTAAACTCTCTGTGTTGGCATCACCAGCAGAATCACTGATGAGTAACTGCACTGCCGACTTTCCATGATCCATTCTTCCTGCTGCATTGATGCGCGGTGCTATGATAAACACCACATCAGTAATGTTCAGTTCGCGCCTGATGGCATTTAACTCTAGAATAGCTTTTATGCCTGTACGTGGATTTTTATTGATAAGCTCAAGACCATAATATGCTAAAATTCTGTTCTCACCAAGAATAGGAACTATATCTGCAGCAATACTTATGGCTACAAGGTCTATAAGGTCCAGCACTTGTTGCTGGTCAATATTATTTTTTTTGGCAAATGCCTGAAGTAGTTTAAAACCAACACCACATCCGGAAAGATCTTTGCAAGGATAGGCACAATCTACCCGTTTTGGGTCAAGAACAGCAGTTGCTTGTGGAATTTCTGCTCCCGGTCTGTGGTGGTCACAAATGATAAAATCTATACCCATTTCTGAGGCATACTTTGTTTTATCCATTGCTTTTATACCGCAGTCAAGTGCAATGATTAAAGTAAAGCCATTTTCTTTTGCCCAATCTATTCCTTGAAAAGAAATCCCATAACCTTCAGTATTTCTGTCAGGAATGTAAAAGTTACACTCGGCAAAACGATTTTTAAAAAAACGATAAACCAAGGCTACTGCTGTGGTACCATCAACATCATAATCACCATAAATCAATACTTTTTCACCTTTGGCAATTGCTTTATCTATTCGGGCTACTGCTTTCTCCATATCTGTCATCAAAAATGGATCGTGAAGCAATGACAGTGAGGGTCTGAAAAACTCTTTTGCTTCATCAAAGGTGTTTACACTTCGCTGAATCAATAAGTTGGCAAGCACAGGGTTAATATTTAACTCTTTACCAAATTTTATTGACTTATCATTATCTGCCTGTTTCAGCAGTGTCCAGCGTTTATTCATTTTGTTTTCTGTCAGCAAATATAAGAACCTCACTATTGTATTAGTGTGGAGGCCGATGTAAAACTTAAAAAAATCTGACGAAAAGGCTGATTTAGCGTTTTGTTAATCGTATTTCCGCTTGATAAACCAAAGTTCGTTGGCAGTAATACCTACATAAAGCCTCACATATTGTTGTTTAACGAGGTTATTTTTTGTAGTACCCAACTGTCCGCCTTCAATACTAAAATGGAGCATCGTACGGTTGTCAAATAACCTTCTTTCTGTTGAGGTGAGACGTACAGGCACACCCACACCTAAAGAAAGTGCGTAATCATTGACACGGCTGTTATTGAGGTTTATATACGATTGTTCAACTTTTATTCCCGCACGGTAGGCTAATTTATTTGTAGGCATATATTGTGCACCTGCAGAAATCCGCCACATATCTTTAAGTTTTTGATTTGAGCTGAAAGCTTTGTATCTGCTCCATTGTTGTGTTGCATATTCAGCACCCATCAGCCACTTATCACCTTGCTGAAACATAAACCCTGCATTGATAAATGTTGGAATAAATGCTTTGCCTTTTTCGTTTTCAGATAAATAGACAGTATCAATATTAGCTTCAAAATCTGATGATGAAACCAATGCCCAAAGCACATCACGTCTGCCTTTGATGTTTGTGCCTCCTGAGCCTGAAATGCCTATAATAAGTTTATTGTCGGCAGTAAAATCATAGCGATATTGAATGCCGTAATCAAAATAAAAATCGGCATAAGCAGTGCTTTCAGTAATTTTTGTATTGATAAATGCCGAATTACTAAACTTTACCCTGCGTACGTTATTCAGGCTTCCAAAAAGATAGGATGCATTAAAACCTGCTGAAAATCCTTTTACAATTTTTCTCCATCGCACTTCTTTATTGATGGTAGCTGTGTCGCCTTTTTCTTTTAAGTCTTTATAGTGTTGTGAAGCATAGTATTTATCAAGAGTTTTTGAATAGGGTGCAAATCCGTTGCCAATGTAAAAGCGACTTAATCCGCCACTACCATTATAGTATTTGGTGAAATCTGTTGTAATGGTATCGTTAGGGTTGATAACCTGACCGGATTCTTTGAGATTGTAGCCTGTAGAACTTACAGGGATTAAACCAAAGCTGGCACCCCAGTTATCTTTCATTACCGGAAAACCTAATGAAAGATAGTTTAATAAAATTCCTTTTTTTGTCTGTTTTAAATCCGATGTTGATGTTTGTGCAAACTCACCTCGCAGTGCCGTTTCAAAAGTGCTTATGCGAATTGATGAATACGATGCAGGATTACTAAAGTTAACAGCAGAGGTACTTTGAAAAGCTGCGCCCAGTCCACCCATTGCCGACTGACGGGCAAAGCCACCATACTGCAATTCGCCAATGCCGTAGCGTGAATAGGGGGTTTCTGTGCCTGTTTGTGCATGAGATGCCAGACCTAAAGCAAGGAAAAGTACTATGAAAATATATTTTTGTTTCTGCATTATCAACTTGTTTTACTGCCGGGCCAGATTAAAATTCAAAATACTGTTTAACCCAACAAGAGTTAAATCCGGGGCTGCAAAGATGTGTGTTTTCAGTCTATCTGCAAAAAACGCCATATCGCCACCCGTAACAATCACTTTAAGGCCTTTAAACTGCTTTTTATAAACACCTATCAAATACTCTGCCTCTGCAACAATACCATTCTGCACGCCACTGGCAATAGAGGCTTTAGTTGAATATCCTGTCAATTCAACTAAATCTGTTTTTCTGACTAAAGGAAGCTTGTCTGTATAGTCATGTAATGCTTGATAGCGCATATTCAATCCAGGAGAAATTGCTCCTCCTTTATAGTGTGCTTCATCAGTAATAAAATCAAATTTCAGACAAGTGCCGGCATCCAATACAAGACAGTTTTTCTTTTTGAAAAGAATGGCTGCCCCACAGGCATTGGCTAAACGGTCTGTGCCTAATGTTGCAGGTGTTGCATAATCATTAACGATGGGTAATGCCGTTTTATGGTTCAAATAAAATACTTGTAAAGATTCTGATACTGCTAAGAGCTTTTCTTCTTTTACTACTGATGAAAAAATTACTGAACGAATAGCATAGCGGTTTATCAGAAAGGTTAAAGAACTTTTTTTAAAAGATTTTATAAGAAAACAAGTCATTAATTTCTTGCCATCAAACACCCCGGCTTTTATTCTGGTGTTGCCTATATCAATTACTAAGTTCATTTTGCAATGTTACCGTATTGCACGGCATTTTACAAACCTCTTGTTTTAAACATAAGGAGTAGTGTTATTTCACTTAACATATTCATCAGTAAATCATGTCAGAGGTTAAATGTTGTTAACGGTATTCACAGCTTATTTAAAATTATAAGCCATTCAGAAGCATAATTTGCTATTTTCGCACGCTTGTAACCTTCTTTGTTTTACATGAAACAATATACAAAATTCAACAACATTTCAGGCTGGGCAGTTTTTGCCATTGCAGCGTGGGTATTTCTGTCAACCATTGAAATGACAGGCAGCTTTTGGGACTGTGGCGAGTTTATTGCTGCGGCCTACAAACTACAGATAGGCCACCCTCCCGGAGCACCATTGTTTCTTATGCTCTCACGCATCATGACATTGTTTGCCGGTGGCAATGAAGCATCCATTCCTATTATGGTTAATGCATTCAGTGCAATAATGAGTGCATTTGCCGTTTTGTTTACTTTCTGGACCATCACAGCCATTGCCAGAAAAGTAGTTTTTACTAAAAATCAGGAGCCCACATTTTCGCAAATACTCACAGTAATTGCCAGTGGTGTTGTTGGTGCTTTGGCATTTACTTTCACAGATTCATTTTGGTTTTCTGCTGTTGAAGGTGAGGTTTATGCAACATCCCAGTTTTTTACCTGTATTGTTGTTTGGGCTGTTTTTAAATGGGAGAATGTTGCAGACGAAAAGCACAGTATCCGTTGGATAATTCTCATTGCCTACCTCATGGGCTTGTCAATAGGTGTGCACTTACTGAACTTACTTTGTATCCCTGCACTGGCTTTGGTTTATTATTTCCGCAAATATCCTTTTTCGTGGATGGGTATAGCCAAAACAATGGGTATTTCATTAGTCATTTTAATGGTTGTGCAGTACGGAATTATTGCAGGGTTTGTAAACATTGGTGCTAAAATAGACTTATGGTTCAATCAGTCCGGTTCATCCCTGTGGACAGGATTTGTGGTTTACTCACTCATCATCATTGCTGCATTAGTCTATGGTATTTATTACTCACAGAAAAATCAAAAATCTTTGCTCAATACCATCTTGCTGAGTTTTGCATTTCTGTTGTTGGGATATACTTCTTATGCGCAAATTGTGGTACGCTCTTTAGCCAATCCGCCAATGGACGAAAACAACCCGGAGAATGCCTTTGCACTTTTAGGTTACCTCAACCGCGAGCAATATGGCGACCGCCCCTTAGGCTACGGACAATATTATGATGCCAAAGTTGTAGGTCAGACAGAAGGAGCAATGAGCTACACAGCTATTGATGGAAAATACATTCCAACCGGAGCTAAAGTTATTCCCGAATATGATCCGGCACGATGTACAGTTTTTCCACGTATGTACAGCCGCGAGCCCAATCATGTTTCAGCCTACAAAGAATGGTCAGGAATAAAAGGTGAACAAAAACCGGAGTTCAGCAATAACCTCAAATATTTTTTCAGCTATCAGATGAACCACATGTTCTGGCGCTATTTTATGTGGAATTTTGTTGGTCGCCAAAACGATATACAGGGACATGGCAGCATATTAAAAGGAAACTGGATAAGCGGTATTCCTTTTATTGACAGTATGTTTTTGGGTCCGCAGGATAAATTACCCGATAGCATGAAAAATAACAAAGCCCGAAATACATTCTACTTCTTACCACTATTGCTGGGGCTGGCAGGTTTGGTTTATCACTATAAAAAAGACATGAACAATGCCAATGTTGTCATGTTGCTTTTCATCATGACCGGTGTTGCCATTGTCATCTATCTGAATCAGACACCCTATCAGCCTCGTGAACGTGACTATGCTTATGCAGGTGCATTTTATGCTTTCTGTATTTGGATTGGTCTGGGAGTAGCTGCAATTGCAGATGCACTTAAAAAGCGAATGCCCGAAACAACTGCGGCAATGCTGGCAGCGTTGCTTTGCCTGTCGGTGCCTGCTGTGATGGGTAAAGAAGGATGGGATGACCATAACCGTTCTTACCGTTATACCTCACGCGATTTTGCTTATAACTACCTCAACTCCTGTGCGCCTAATGCAGTAATTTTTACCAATGGCGATAACGATACCTTCCCGCTCTGGTATATTCAGGATGTAGAGGGCGTTCGTACCGATGTGCGTGTTATCAACCTGAGTCTGCTCAACACCGACTGGTACATAGATCAGATAAAACGTAAGGCTTATGAATCAGATCCGGTTCCATTTACACTAAAAACAAGACAGTATGTTCAGGGAACGCGTGATTATATTCCGTTTTACGACAGAAGTGTACAAGGCTATAGCGACCTGAAAGATATTATTGAGTTTGTTACCAGCGATAATCCCGAGGCTAAGGTGCGCAGCGAAGGTGGCGATGAATTTAATTATCTGCCTACAAAAAAGTTCAGAATAAAAGTGGATAAAGAGGCAGTGATAAAAAATCATGTTGTGGAGGCAAAAGATACCAGCAAGATTGTTGATTATATTGAATTTGAAATCAGCAAAAACTATATTATGAAAGCCGACCTGATGATATTGGATCTTATAGCACACAACGACTGGACACGCCCAATATATTTTGCAGTGACGGTGGGTAACGACTCCTATCTGAATCTCGAAAATTATTTTCAGACAGAAGGATTGGCTTATCGTTTTGTTCCTATTAAAGCTGCTGCCGACCCATCAGGGCAAACCGGTAGTGTTGCTTCGGAACGCATGTACGACAACATGATGAATAAATTTATGTGGGGTAATATGAAAGACGAAAGAGTTTACCTCGATCAGAACAACCTGAACATGACCATGAATTTCCGTAATAATTTTGCACGTCTTAGTGAAACATTGCTTGCAGAAAACGAGCCTGATTCTGCAGTGAAAGTTCTTGATAAGTGTCTGGTAGAAATGCCTGATAAAACAGTTCCCTATAACATTATGATGTTGCGTATTGCCGAGCTGTACTATCGCAGTACAATGAATAATGTATTGCCTGATAGTTTACAGATGCTTAGCAATGATGTGGAATTAAAGAAAACGGATTCAAAAGAAAGTATTGAAAAAGGGAATACAATTGTTAAACGTTTGGCCGATATTTATCAGAACGATTTGCAATATTATTTATCACTCAAAGGAACACCTTATGCCAAAAGTGTAGAACGGGAAACCAATCAGGCACTGGCAGTGTTTCAGGAGTTAATCAGGCTTTCGAAACTTAAAGACCAGAAAGCCATAACTGACGATTTGCAAAAACGATTCGAACAGTTGGAAGCACAGTATTCGAGATAAATTTTTCAGTAACGATAATAAAGAGGTTGTTGTTTAAATACAGCAACCTCTTTTTTTTCAGGGGTTCAGCACATAGTTTTCATAAAGAAAATTTATGATTTCGGTTAGGTTTTTTTAATAATTGCTATTTTTCATAATGTAGTTTGAGCAATGTGAGCCGAAAGGCTCAAATAAAATGAGCCAAAAGATATTTTTATGAACACCATTTACTGATTACATTTGTGTAATGCTCCTGCACCAGTTTTAACACCTAACAGAGTTAAGCCATGAATCCATATTATTATCTGTTTTATATAATTTATAAATGTGTTAAGCTAACGACAAAGGAAAACTTACAACATTTAGTTCCTGAGTCATCAACAAATGTGCTTTTGTTCGGTATAACAAATTATTTTGGAGTAACGCTAACTCTCACTAAGGTGATACAATTCTTTCCAATAAATAAGATATTATTTTTACTTCTCTTTTCAATTTTTCCTATTATATTATATTTCATCAACAAAAGTTTATTTCTTTATAATAGTAATTATAAAAAAATAGAAGAGTATTATGACAAAACCAATAGGCTTAAGAAAGTACATTTTATATTGATTACTATTGCATATATGACATTTTCAATAATCCTTATGATATTGGCAGGAATTACATATGCAGCATTGAATTAATTATACAGTTGGTTTTGGAATCCCCCCTCATCCTCGTCTGACGGGTAGCATAGTGTGCGAGAGACGAGGATGTAATTAACGCTTGCCATAGAATACAAAAAACAATACATGAAAAAATTTTTTACTTTTGAGAGTATAATCATATAAACAAAGTGTATGTCGGGCGACTATGAGGAATTTAGAGATGCAAGCAATAATGTAATGCGAAGATTGCATTACATTAACTCACCTTATGGGTTGGTGGCAGTGGTGGAAAAAACACCATCATCGCAGTATAACACACGCTATATAACTACAGATTACCTTGGCAGCATAGTATGTATAACAGACGATGCAGGCAACGTACTGCAGCAGGTGAGTTTTGATGCATGGGGCAGGCGCAGAAACCCACAAACATGGGCATTGTATCAGGCAAATGCTCCGCTTACACCAACTCCATCGGCACTGTATTTCGACAGAGGCTACACCGGACATGAGCATTTAGAAAAGTTTGATTTGATAAACATGAACGGCCGCATGTACGACCCCACCCTCTGCCGCATGTTAAGTGTTGACAATTACAACAACAATGTGTCGAGTACCATTGGCATGAACAGGTATGCGTATGTTGGGAACAATCCTTTAAAATATTATGAAGAAGATGGGCATATATGGCATATTGTAATAGGTGCTGTTGTGGGGGGAGTTGTAAATTGGGCTGTACATGGCGCTCAATTTAATGCAAAAGGGCTTGGTTTTTTTGGTGTTGGTGCAGCAGCAGGCGCATTAGCAGCCGGTGTGGGAGGAGGAATAGCATCTGTAGTTGGTGGAGCGGGATTTGGAGCAGGTTTTGTGGGCACTTCAACGGCTGCAGGTACAGGCTTTGCTTCGGGGTTTGTGACCGGTACGGGGGCGGGCTTTGCAGGAGGCTTTGTAACTGGATTTGGCAACTCAATTATAGAAAACAAAAATATAGGACAAATGCTTCAAGCAGGTCTTCACGATGGAACAATAGGAGCCGTTGTAGGAGGGGTTCTTGGTGGAGTTACAGGAGGAATAGATGCTGTTATTCATGACAGAAATTTTTGGACTGGTGCAGAAAAACAAAATGTGATTGTTAAAATTAATCGAATTGGTGATGCATCGTTGAATGCTTTAAATGATAACAAGGTAGGTTATAGTGAGGTGAATGGTTCATACGACACTCAAGTAGTGGAAGGAGAATATATTAAAATTAACACTAATTCGGATGGTAATTTTGTTGCAACCATTAAAGCTTCATCAAATGTTGATAGATTAACAGGAGTCGAAGTTCCATCTAATAACTCCCTAATAGGAAATACCATAATAAAACAAGAACTTCATGGTACTACCTACCGATTTGAATCTTTAGAAAGAATTAGTAGTGTTAAAATTTATGGTTATCGTTATTTAAGCAATCCAGTATCTTCTTTCCGAGATTTATTTTATTCCAGAACTATAATTCCATTTATTCAATGGTAACTATTAGAATATTTTTTGCACATTGTTTTATCTTTTTGATAGGCTACACGCCATATTGTTATTCTCAAAAAGAAAACTCGTTTATGCAACTCCAAGAGGTCGTCATTAAACGTAAACCTGTATTGTATGTAACACACGATTCTATATATACGCTAACATACAATGTTGATGATTTTGGCAATTTTAAATTTAATATAGGTATGGTGAATATTATTGATAACAATAGTGAAATCTTTAGCTCAAATAAAAAAAATAGAGGAATGCATTATGTGTTAAAAACTATTGATATTGAATGTACAGATACTCTTATAACTTTTAATCCTCTACATTCAGTAAACTCCACTGATGTTAAAACATTAGTAAATAATGGTGTTGTGAATAATTATATTGAAGTAATAGATGATGCAAGGTTTTCGTATATATATAAAAAGTTAAGGGTAGAGAAGATTGTTGAAGAGCAAACCCCTTCGTTAAGAATATTAATTCCCACGAATTTAAAGCAATCTTGTTTAAAAAATAGAACTGACATTAAACCGAGCATAACGTATGAGCTGACTTGTGAAAGAATATATTTTTTGTATGAAATAAAATTTCATGAAAAGTCAGCTACTTTTTATAAAACAATTGGATTGTCAAATGATGGAGAAGGTATTAAAATGATAAAAAAAGATTCTGTAATACTAAAAGATAGAGATTTAAATAATCTAAAGAAGATTATAACAACATCGCTTACTTCTGATGTTGATTGTAGAAGACCAGGAGAGCCATCCTTGCTTGAATATTGGGATAAATCTAATTATACGCAATTTATTATTACTGATGAGTGTTTACGCACAAAAAAAACTTATAAAAAAAGCACTAATGCTTATTTTTATGTAGAAAGTTTGGGAATTAAATATTTTAGATAATAGGGGTAATGTGGTAATGTTCCAAAAAATCGCCTACACCGCTTTTAACAAAGCAAGTCAGATAACCGAAGGAGACTATGAGTACAACATAGCCTATGCAGCTGATGACGAGCGTTTTAAAACCGAACTGATAAATACGCAAACCAACACCACCGAACAGATTAAATACTATGCAGGCGACTATGAGGAATTTAGAGATGCAAGCAATAATGTAATGCGAAGATTGCATTACATTCATTCACCTTACGGGTTGGTGGCAGTGGTGGAAAAAACACCGGCAACGCAGTATAACACACGCTATATAACTACAGATTACCTTGGCAGCATAGATTGTATAACAGACGATGCAGGTAACGTACTGCAGCAGGTGAGCTTTGATGCCTGGGGCAGGCGCAGAGACCCACAAACATGGGCACTGTATCAGGCAAATGCTCCGCTTACACCAACTCCATCGGCACTGTATTTCGACAGAGGTTACACCGGACATGAGCATTTAGAAAAATTTGATTTGATAAACATGAACGGCCGCATGTACGACCCCACCCTCTGCCGCATGTTAAGTGTTGACAATTACAACAACAATGTGTCGAGTACCATTGGTATGAACCGGTATGCGTATGCGCTCAATAATCCGTTGAAATATACGGATCCGAGTGGGCATTTTCTAAAAGCAGCCTCCTGGCTTTTTTTCTTTTCTTGTACAGCAATGTCAAGCGGTGGCGACTGGAAATTTTCTAGTGATGTTGCCAATACCGTAACCAATGGAATGAGCCAGTTGGGTCAATTTACAATATACAAAAACAATTATTTTAAGATAACAGCAGGATTAGATGTATATTCAATCGGTGTTTCAGTTAATGCAAGCTACAACCAGGGCGATTGGCAAGCCGCAGCAAGTGTTGGGGTTGGCATTCAGCGCGATATCAGTGCAGGAGTTAATGTTGGTTATCGTTCGGGCAACTGGATGTTTGGTGTTTCTGGAGGTTACTCTTATAATAGCAAAGGCAATGAATGGCAATATGGCTTTGGGGCAACTTATAACCAAAGCAACAGCAGCTATACCTTAGGCTTTACACACTATGGTGGTGATGATGCTCAAACCAACTGGTATGCTTCATACCAAAATGGTGATTTTTCTTTTAGCATGACCAATGATGCGTTTTTAAATATTGTAAATGGTAATAGTAGTGATAAGTACAGAACAGCAGGGTTTGAACTGGGATATGGAAATTTAAGTATTGGTGTAAGTATTTATACGAATAATCCTGTTTCAGAAAGCAGAGAAAATTGGCCATCTCCAATTTATGGAGAGAATGCTTCAGGAAAAGGTGCATATGCAGATGGTAGAAGGATATATAGTGCTGCATATTTTGGTGTTAGCGATGGAAATACAGTTAGTCGTATAGGTATTGACTCCCCTTGGATTCAGGATGCCATTCAAAATGGATTACATCAATCCAAATTTGCTAGAATATTATGGGGAGGCTCACCTTATTTTCCTACTGATTACTCTACCCCTGCAAGTTTTTATTTGTTTAATCGTTTTTATTCTCCTTATTCACTTTATTGATGAAAAAAATAATCTTAATAATTACGTATTATTCAAGTTTTATAATTTGTTTATTAACAATTGGTTGTTATACAACACATAAAAAATTTACTAATTTTTCTTTTCCAAAGGAAGACTTAAATACCTTTAATATTAAAACAACTGGTATCTATTATTTAAATGGTGAACCAGTTGAAAGGTGTGTTCCATTCGTATATTTATTTCTATACACTAATGGATTGACTTATATTCGTAGTTCTGGGGGACATAATCGTTATTTGGTGGAAACTGAATTTGGGTATGATAAAAATAGACCATGGTTAATTAGAAGCATTGAGCCTTATATGCATATTTATGACTCGATTTTCTGGAGTGACCCTTATCAAAATGTAAATAATATTTTTAATAACAATGTAAATAAAAACAATAAAGGAATTAAAGAATGGTGGGGGGCTTATAAAATTAATGGAAACAAGATAAAAATACAATATTTTACAAGGACGGATCAGGAAAGTATTATCTTTAAAAGATATATGATTGAATTGAACGGATATTTTGAGAATGATTCAACGTTACTAATTACAGATAGAAATTGTGGACGGTGGTTTCACTGCTATCAATGCGAATACAATAAAAAACAAAATCCACAAAGTTATTTACCGAAAGTAAAATATAAATTTTTTCCAATAAATATCAAACCCGACAGCAGCCAGGCATGGTTCTTAAAAAAGCATTGGTATAACAAAGGATTGCATGAAAGCAGGAAGTAGAGTATATGCAGGATTATATTTTGGAATAAACTCAGGGATGACGGTTAGCAGAATTGGAGTAGATGCGTCATGGGTACAAGATTTTTTCCAAAATGGTATTCATAAATACATTTCAGGAAGTCCGTATTTTGATACAAGAAATGGACCACCTACTAATTGGTATTTACGTTATGGTATTTATTCTACCTTTTCACTTTATTAGCTCTATTTGTTATGAAAAATTTTTCATTTGTATTATTAGCTGTATTTGTCCTGCTTTTATCATCTTGTTTAAATTGTATTAAACCCTATAAGATCTATAAGGAGCCTGTTGCCGATATAAAAAATAGATTTATTATGAATGGGGTTTATTTATCTACAGACAAGAAATTAAAAACAGCCTATTATTTTTTTGAGAATGGATTAGTTAAAGATATCATGCTGTTCGAAAAAACTCCTCAGGATTCTATCTTAATGGATCCTTATATGATCCATGCACCTTTTAATCCAAATTATTTATTGAGTAAATACGATTTTAATAATAAGGAATTATGGGGTAATTATAAAGTAACAAGTGACTCAACAATGATATTTCAACAATTTGGTAAATGTAATGATTGCTTTTGTGGAAGAATGGTTTTGGAAACTAAAACTAAAATTTTAAATGATTCAACATTGATAATCTATCCAACTTATGCTTATGATTTAAAGACTTTTTTCGATCAGGATACAATTCTTTGTTATTATCATCCTACCGATTTCAAACCCGACAGCAGTCAGGCATGGTTTTTAAAAAAGCACTGGTATAAAAAAGGACTTCATGAAAGCAGGAAGTAGCAAAGGCAATGAATGGCAATATGGCTTTGGGGCAACTTATAACCAAAGCAACAGCAGCTATACCTTGGGCTTTACACACTATGGTGGTGATGATGCTCAAACCAACTGGTATGCTTCATACCACAATGGTGATTTTTCTTTTAGTATGACCAATGATGCGTTTTTAAATATTGTAAATGGTAATAGTAGTGATAAGTACAGAACAGCAGGGTTTGAACTGGGATATGGAAATTTAAGACTTGGAGTGAGTTTATATACTAATAATCCTTATGTTGATGGTAAATCCGAAACGAACAATAATTGGACTTCTCATATTTATGGAGATAATCCTAATGGGACTTATACATATGGGCAAAGAATTTATAGTTCCCTTTATTTTGGAGTAAATGGTGCAGGTACTGTTAGTCGTATAGGCATAGATTCCCCTTGGATTCAGGATACCATTCAAAATGGGTTACATCAGTCTCGTTTTGCAAGAATATTATGGGGAGGCTCACCGTATTTTCAGATAGATTATACCACTCCTACCGGCTTTTATAGGTTTAATAAGTTTAACTCTCCTTATTCATTATATTAATCTTAATCTAATATTATGATATATGAAAAACGGATAATTTTGGTAATACTGATTGTAACTATTATTAATTTACCAGCTTGCATAAGTAAGCATAAACGTTTTAACTATTTCAAGGAAGTTCCTTTTTCGAAGAATAAATTCCGTATTCGTTATGATGGTATTTATTTCATAAAAAGTAGTAATGAATCTTACCCAACAGGATATATTTGTTTTTATTTAGATGGCAGTACTTATGTGCCACCACATGGTGTAGAAAACATGGCTAATTTGTTTTGGTCGAATCCTAAAGATTACGCAGAATCATTAGAAAAATATTGGAATAAGTTTCCTAATAAAGAGTGGTGGGGAAGTTATAAAATTATAAATGATTCAATTTATATACAATATTTTTATAAATTTAATCAGACTACTGTTAAAAGAGATTTGGTTGAATTACGAGGGGTAATTACCAATGATTCCACGATAATGTTAGTGGAAAAACAGTGTGGATGGTGCCAGTCCATGTCCCCTACGATATACAATGAAAATGCTGTTAAAAAATTCACTCCTCCTGTTGAATACAAATTTTACCCAACTGATTTCAAACCGGATAGCAGCAAAGCATGGTTTTTAAAAAAGAGGTGGTATAAAAAAGGACTGCATGAAAGCAGGAAGTAGCAAAGGCAATGAATGGCAATATGGCTTTGGGGCAACTTATAACCAAAGCAACAGCAGCTATACCTTGGGCTTTACACACTATGGTGGTTATGATGCTCAGACCAACTGGTATGCTTCATACCACAATGGTGATTTTTCTTTTAGTATGACCAATGATGCGTTTTTACCATCATCGTGGGGCGGTGGTGATAAATACAGAACTGCAGCTGCTGAAATTGGCTACGGAGAATTGTCTGTGGGGATGAATGTTTATACAAACAATCCTGATAAAAGTAAAATAGACCAAACTTGGGAAAGTAGAATATATAAAAAAAATAGAGGGGGAAATGGGTCTTATGCTGATGGGAAAAGAATTTATAGTTCCCTTTATTTCGGAGTAAATGGTGCAGGCACTGTTAGTCGTATAGGTATTGATTCCCCTTGGATACAGGATGCTTTTCAAAACGGTATTCATCAGTCATGGTGGGCTAATTTAATTCCTGGATGGCATGGATCTCCATATATTATAACTGATTATAATACACCATCTAAGTTATATTTGTATTATAGAACGTATAATCCCTTTGGTTTATTTTAAATAAAATAATATGATGAAATTTCAAATTGTTTTATATGTATTGATATTTTTGATGCTGTCAAGTTGTTATAACGTACATAAATATTTTTACATTTATAAAACGCCATTGACCATTAAACAGCAAAAACAGGATATAAAAACGAATGGCATCTATTTAATAAGCGAAAGTAACAACGACCATTCGCCTATTTTTATGTTTCTTTATAATAACGGACAGGTATTAATCTCAAATTATACACACATTGAAAATTATGAGCTAGTTTGGAGTGAAGAATCTTCCGTTTTTCAGGAATTAAAAGAAGATTACAACATAAAAAGTATAGTAAGAGATAAATGGGGAATTTATCGCCTAATCAACGATAGTTTGATTATTCAATATTTCTATAATAACGGTACACATCAAACTGGATTAATGAATAGAAATACAATTGATTTGTATGGAAGGATTGGGAGTGCAAATAATTTGATTATTTCAGAAGAAAAATGCACTTGGTGGAATAAGTTATATAATTCAAGCAGGTATAATGTTAATGATTCTATTCTTATTTATAAAACACCTGCATTCTACAAATTTTACCCAACCGATTTCAAACCGGATAGCAGTCAAGCATGGTTTTTAAAAAAGAGGTGGTATAAAAAAGGATTGCATGAGAGCAGGAAAATAAAATAAAGCATTAAATTAATGTAATATGAAACAAAACATTACAATTTTTTTTATATTCATTGCACTCTGTTCAAATGCGCAAAAGGAATATAACAATTGGTTGTTTGGCGAATACTGTTATTTGTCATTTAACATCGGTAGTCCGGTTTTTATGCCGGGATGTGCAATAAGCTCACTTACCCAGGAAGGATGTTCTTCAATAAGTGATAGTGCCGGAACACTACTTTTTTATGCCGATGGCGAACATGTTTTTAACAGAATACATCATGCCATGCCCAATGGTGTTGGATTAAACAGTAGTGCTTCTGCCACACAAGCTGCGCTGATTGTAAAAAAACCACTAAGCACAACAGAATATTATGTTTTTACAACAGAAAGAGGTTTAGATTCATCAAATGGTTTGTGGTATTCTGTTGTTGACATTACACTTGATGGTGGCTTGGGTGATGTTACAGTTAAAAATTTTCTATTGGATACTGCAATGTCAGAAAAACAAAGTGCAATCCGCCATTCAAATGGTCAGGATTACTGGCTAATAGCACATAAAAAACTTGAAAATAAGTTTTTAAGTTTCAGGGTTACGCCATCAGGAGTCGTTCTAACACCTGTTGTAAGTACTACAGGTGTAACACCCAATGGCAATATGGGTTGTGGCACAATGAAATCAAATGTAGCCGGTAACAAGTTGAGCGTAGTATATTATGATGATTGTGTTCAAACCTATTCTTTTGATAACTCAACAGGAATTGTTTCGTTTGATCCTGCAAACGATATTTTATATTATAGTTCATGGTTGTATTCAAGCGCCTTTTCCCCATCCGGGCAATATCTTTATGTTTCATATTATCATCCCGGTATTCTTTATCAGTTTGATATGACACAGAATACTTTACCTCCGGTTGTAGTTGGCCAGACACCAATGTATATGTGCGATTTAGCTTTAGCTCCTGATAACAAAATTTATGTTGTTGAATTATGGAGCACCTATTTAGGTGCAATCAATTATCCCGATGCTCAGGGGCCGATGTGTGGCTATGATACCAATGCTGTTTCTTTAGATAGTAATTATATTTCTGTCGGGTTGCCTAACTTCCCAAACGATTTGAATTTTTTGACTTCAACCAAGGAAGTAGAAAAAGATAACTTACACGTATCTCCAAATCCTGTAACCAATACTTTAAGAATTAATTTTCCTGAAGCCGAAGGAGAAGTGTTGCTGACAGTAACAGATATTTATGGAAAGCTAAACGAACAAGTTAAATTTAAAAGGCTTAATTATCAACTTGACTGGAGTCAAAAATCAGAAGGATTGTACTTTTTAAAATTGCAAAGTGGTAATAAAATTCGTGTAATAAAGGTACTCAAACAAAACTCATATCATGAATGATGCAACTATACAACTGTCATGATACAAATTGAAAATGCAGAACGTTTCTAATTACCTCCAATTACATCAGTTGCGAGAGCAACCTAACCGGAGTAAGGTGAGTTAACCCCCACTCATCCTCGTCTGACGGGTAGCGTTGTGTGCAACATTAACTTTGGTGTGTAAGAAGAAAGTGGTTACGAAAGAATTTAAAATTTAGAAATCATTGGTTCAGTAGATTTGAAATTTTATCAGAATAAAAAAGAGGCTGTCTCAAAAGTAGGCAGCCTCTTTTGATTTTTTAGAAAATCAAAGGTTATTAACAAAAAAAGAATAGTTATCCAAAAGGGAAAGAAGGAAAGGTGATGCAACTAAATTTGTTGCATGAGCAAAACCAATATAGTATTCAAACCATATCAGTTTAATCCGCAAATGTTGTTGCCACCGAGTTTTGATGAACTCATTGATAAGAATCATCCGGTGCGTGTAGTACAACAAATCATCAGCGAAATTAAAATAGATGGGCTGATTGATCAGTATAAAGGAGGTGGTACAAGTTCATATCATCCACGTATGCTATTAAGCGCCATTGTGTTCGCTTATTTAAGCAATACGTACAGCAGTCGTAAAATAGAAGCGGCCCTGAAAGAGAACATCCATTACATGTGGCTAACGGGTATGAGTACACCGGATCATAATACGATTAACCGTTTTCGCAGTTCGAAATTAAAAAATGAGATTAAAGAAATATTTGCCCAGGTGGTAACCCTGTTGGTAAAGGAAGAACTGGTTAGTATAGAAGAAGTTTATACCGATGGCACCAAGATAGAAGCCAATGCCAACAAATACACCTTTGTGTGGGGCAAAGCCATCAAAACGCAAAAGGAAAAAATAGCAAAACAGTTAGAAGCGTTGTGGAACTACAGCCAGCAAGTTGCCGTAGAAGAATTAAAAGATACCGAACCGATTGATTTTAAGAACATCGATGCAGCAAAAGTAAAAGCTGTGGCAGCGCAGATTGATGAGGCATTGAAAAACAAACAGGTTGAAAAAAAAACTCTTGACCAAATCAAAAAAGCAAAAACCGATTTTGTAAAGCGCATGGAAAAGTATGAGCAACAAGAGGCCATACTGGGTAATCGAAACAGTTACAGCAAAACCGATCCGGATGCAACTTTTATGCGTATGAAGGAAGACCACATGCGTAACGGACAACTTAAAGCCGGATATAATTTACAAGCCAGTTCATGTCCCGGTAAAAAAATATTTTGTGTGAACTACAGCTTGCATCAAAAACCAACCGACACCACTACTCTCATTCCGCACATCAATCAATATCAACAACTTTACGGTAGTTATCCAAAGAGCATCACAGCAGATGCCGGATACGGGTCGCACGAAAACTATCAGTTCCTGCAAAACAACAGCATTGAGGGCTATGTTAAATACAACACCTTTGATAAAGAACAAAAGCGCAAAGCCACCTATAAGAAAGGATTTAAGAGTGATGAACTTTATTACAATAAGGAGCAAGATTGCTACTACTGCCCAATGGGTCAACGCATGCAATACATCAGTACTTCAACACGCACAACCGAAAATGGATATACACAACAGGTAAAAAAATACCAGACGCAAAACTGCAACGGATGCCCGTTAAGAAGCGTATGTCATCAATCAAAAAACAACAGAACAATCGAAGTCAATCAGCAACTGATCCAACTGAAAAATAAAGCCAATGAAAATTTGAAAAGTGAACAAGGCATCGCCCATCGAAAAAAAAGATGCTACACCATAGAGCCTGTGTTTGCTTGCCTCAAGCAAAACAAAAATTTTAAACGGTTCATGCTGCGATCTATTCCTAAAGTAGAGATAGAGGCCGGATTGTGCCTGATCGGATTTAATCTCAAACAAAAAGCACTCTTGAACTGAAAAAAATCAAAAAAAGGATGTCATAATCATTAAAAACATCTCCTAATGCACCATAACGTCCTTCAGGAATAAAAATAAAACTTGATTTCTTTTTAATCATCTGCCTCTATAAAGCAGTATATAAAAAAAGGCTGCCTCAATTTATTGTTTTGAGACAGCCTCTTATTTGATATGCCTTGAATCAAATTATTGTTTAAGGTATTTATCGAGCCAGCCAAAAAACACACGCTGCCACATCACACTGTTTTGTGGTTTGTTAACCCAATGTCCTTCGTCCGGAAAATAAAGAAAACGGGCAGGGATATTTTGTAGTCTTGCCGCGGTATAGGCTTCCATACCTTGACCTAAAGGCACTCTAAAATCTTTTTCGTTATGAATGACAAGAATTGGAGTATCCCAGTTCTGCACAAAGTCAACAGGAGAAAACTGTGTGTATGATTTTGGCTTAGGTGTCTGCCAGAAGGAGCCTCCCAGATCAAAGTCTGGAAACCACAGCTCTTCTGTAGTGCCATACATACTTTCCAGATTATAGACACCACAATGTGAAATAAAAGCTTTAAAACGTTTCTGATGATGTCCTGCAAGCCAATAAACACTGTAGCCTCCAAAGCTGGCACCAACAGCACCTAAACGGTCTTTGTTTACAAAAGGTTCTTTGCTTACTTCGTCAATGGCAGACAGGTAGTCGCGCATACACTGCCCACCCCAGTCACCGGAAATTTCGCGGTTCCATGCCGTGCCAAAAGAAGGTAAACCCCTGCGGTTGGGTGCTACTACAATGTAGCCATTGGCAGCCATGAGCTGAAAATTCCAACGGTAGCTGAAAAACTGCGATACGGTACTTTGCGGTCCACCCTGACAGTAAAGCAGTGTTGGATATTTTTTGGAGGCATCAAAATCAGGAGGGTAAATTACCCAAGTGAGAATTTCTTTGCCATCCGTTGCTTTAATCATTCGCTTTTCAACTTTTCCCATACGGGTGTCTTTCAAAACATTTTTATTGGTGAAAGTCAACTGTGTTGATTTGCCTGTTTTCAAATCTACACGAAACAGTTCCGTAGGTGATGATATAGACATCATTGAAGCTACTAAAAAAGGCTCGGTTTTATTGGCAGAAAGTGAAAAGCCTGTGTAGTCGCCAATGTCGGTGGTTAGCTGCCGAAGGGGTGGGTAGCTGCGCAGTCGTCCGTCATAAACCCATAACTGATCGGTAGCATTGATGCCACTGATGAAATAAATTTTAAATCCGTCAGGTGCCCACTTTGCAGCATCAACAGTATAATCAAAACCGGCTGTTGCCTCAGTAGTTTTTTGAGATACAAAATCATAAATCATAATCCTGTTTCTGTCGGCTTCGTAGGTGGGTGTCTGCATGCTTAACCACATCAATCTGTTGTTGTCAGGCGAAAATGCTGGCGACATATCATAACCCTCGTTCGATGCAGAAATGTTTTCAGTTTTTCCGGAAGCTACATCATAAAGATAGATATCAGAGTTGGTACTTGTTGCATAATCTTTGCCCGCAAGTTTTTTACAGGTATAGGCAAGCTTTTTCCCGTCATTGCTCCAGGCTATTTGTTCGCCACCGCCATTAGGTTTCATTGGTGTGTCAAAACGTTCTCCTTTTTGTATGTCTGTGGCAGTACCTACAACATCATTTTTAAAATCGGCAACAAACACATGCGAGTAGGAGCCATCTTCCCATTCTGTCCAGTGACGGTACATAAGGTCGTCATAAATTTTTCCGGTGGCTTTGGGCAGGTCAGGAAAAATGTCCTGTGTAGTTTTATCAACCTTAACTTCCATTACCATCCATATTCTATTGCCTGCAGGGGCTATGCCAAAACATGCAATATCATCTTTCGAGTTCGAAATTTGTTTTGCATCAGATCCATCAACATTCATACTCCACAAATTGTTGACACCGCCTTTGTCATTCAGGAAATAGATTTTTTTACTGTCAGCGCTCCATGCAGGTGAGGTTTCATTGTCTGCCGTGCCTGCAATCAATTTGGGTTCACCACCTGAAGCAGCTATGGTGTACATGTCGGTGTTGCCTTTGTTGTCGGCAAGATTAAAATTTCTGACAGTATAAACTACGGTTTTTCCATCCGGAGATAATGCCTGCTCTCCAACACGTCCCAGCTTCCAAAGAAGTTCCGGAGTTAATTTACTTTGCCCCATCACTGTGGTGGCTGCAAGCAGGCTTCCTGCCAGCAAGATGATTTTATTCATTGTATCTGTGATTAAAATTTTCAGTGTACTAAAGTATGATATTATAAAAATATCAGACGTTGTTTTTGTTTAGAAATTGCACTGCTCTTTTCAGGTCATCAGATGTATCAACGGCAATGGTTTCTGTTGAAGTAACTATTGCTCTGATGGTATAACCGTTTTGAAGCCACCGCAGTTGTTCTAATTGTTCGGCCTCTTCGAGTGGTGCCACCGGAAGTTGCGCAATTTTTTTAATTACCTCTGTTCTGTAGGCATACATGCCAAGATGCTTGTAAGCATTTTGTTGTAGTTTTTTTTCGTCAAATCCTTTTCTGAAATAAGGTAAAGGCTGTCTGCTGAAGTATAAAGCATTGCCATTAATGGCTAATACAGCTTTCACCACATCGGCACTGTGGTATTCGTCCGCTCCTGAAACCGGTTTCACCATAGTGGCAATATCTGTTGTTGGGTCATTAAAAGCGTTGATAATTTGATCTATCTGTTCGGGATGTATAAAAGGCTCATCACCCTGTATGTTGACAACAACATCAAATCTTTGTTGAATACGTTGTATCACTTCGGCAATGCGGTCAGTGCCCGAAACATGATCTGCCCGTGTCATCATCACTTCGGCATTAAAAGTTTTGGCGTGTGTCTCAATGTCATCATGATCTGTAGCAATGATAATTTTTTTTACATGGCTTTTCTTTACTTGCTCATAAACACGTTGCAGCATAGTTTTTCCCTGTATCAAGGCTAGTGGTTTACCCGGAAAACGAGTAGAGGCATATCGGGCAGGTATTACTGCCAGCGCATTTATACGCTCACTCATGGCTGATGATTTTGAGAAGACAAATAGGCTAAACAGTAAGCAAAAAACTGTAACTGTGGCTGCTGGTTTTCCGAATCGTCAAGAAGGCTTGCATTAAACCTTTGCCATAAATCCGCTGATGCATCATCTGTAGGTATGCAATAGTATTGCGGAGCATTACGCAGTTTAGTATAAATCATTATCACAGCACAGGGGGTGTTTTCTCCTTTACGGAAAACGCCTTTAAATTCTACCTGACGATTTTCTTCAACTACCGGTTTGAAATCTTTTAAAGAATATCCTTCTTTTACAGGAAGCTTGTTGTTGAGCTGAATTTTGTATCCAACGGAGCCATATAGAAATTCGGCCTCTGTGGTAGGATTTATTTTCTGAGCCAATGCAATGTGACCTGTCAAGAGGAGCACAGTAAAAATTAAAACTGTTTTTTTCATTCGCTCAAAAGTAAAACATCATCGGCAATATTTACTCAGGTATATAAAAAACGAAAGGGAACTCCGTTGAGTTCCCTGTTCGTAACCTAAAACTAACCCTATGAAAAAAATATTTTGTGTTTCTCGTTTCTAAATTACAGTGCTAAAGTACAACATTAATATTAAAAAACAATGAATTCAGTAGAAATTTCATGTTTTGAAAAGATTTTGGATAATTTTTAATCTTTCAAAAGAACCAAACTCATTACTATTAGGAACATCCATACAATAAAAAAGTTTTATGATAGGGTAAAATTATTTTAATGTCAGGCATAAGTTATTATAAATCAAGTGTTCGGTTTTGTGCATGAGGCTGCTGTTGGTATAGAATTTTTAAGTAACATAGCATTTAACTAATAGTCTGCGGCATTTTATTGACTTGTAAGAGAACAGAGAAAAAAGTTTAATTATCGTCATCAAAATGAAAATGATGCATAAAACGGTGAATGACCGGTGCCAGAAAAACAGCAATAGCCGTTAAAAACGCTACCCCGCTATAAAGGGCATAAATAGTTGCAAAGATTTTTGCAGAGTCGTTGGTTAATGGGTGTAGTGGTCCCATTCCGGTAAGAATCATAGATGCCTCCAGCATGGAATCTATCCATGATAATCCTTCAAGATAGTGATATCCTGCCATTCCGGCAAGGAGAGAAAGTAACAGTATGCTACACGACCATAGAAAGTTTTTAAACAGCCGGAGACTGAATTTTTTAAAAGGGAGTATGGGTTGCGAATAGTTTTCGTACATGTTTGTTGTTTGAATAGATGGAGTAAAAGTAGCTATTTTCAATAGTGCAGAAGATTAATTTATAGTGTAAGATTTTTCGGGATATGTATTCAACATAGCGAACAGAAATTCGTATCATACTAAATACGGATGAGACATTTTTTACTTCACCTTATTGGTTTTTTCTGGATTTGCAGCAGTCATGCACAAACTAATTTATCGGGTATGCCCGAGCAAGATTGTTTTGGTGCTATTCCTATTTGTCAGACAACCTATTCTACTACGGCATCATATACGGGGTCAGGAAATATTCCCAATGAGATCAACAACGCATATTCGTGTCTTTCTTCAGGCGAAAAAAATGATGTTTGGTATTTGTTCAGAACACATTCTGCCGGAACAATCAGTTTCAGCATTACACCGGTTAACGTGGCTGATGATTATGATTGGGCAGTATTTAACATCACACAAAAGTCATGCAGCAATATTTACAACGATTCTTCAATGGAAGTCAGCTGTAATTATGATGCCAATATTGGATGTAATGGTGTCACGGGTGCCAATGGAAATTTTGGTCCTTGTGGTCAGACAGAAAGTGTCATCTCTGTTCTTGCAAATGAATCATACCTTATCAACATAAGTAACTATTCCTCCTCACAAAGTGGCTATACCATTGACTTTTCTGCATCCACGGCATTAATTTTTGATGTTACACCGCCACATGCATCCAACGACACCATAGCTTGTACACAAACATCTTTAAAAGTAAAGTTTAATGAACCTGTTCTTTGCAGTACACTAACATCAAGTGGTAGTGATATGATTCTTGCTGATGATAATGGTAACTTACAAATACCTGTAAGTATAACTTTTGTAGGCTGTGATTCTGCACATCCTTACATAACAGAAGCAGAGTTATTTTTTGCTCAGCCATTTGCCGGAAGCAACAACTTTTATTTGCTTGCCGCCAATGGCAGCGATGGCAATACTATTTCCGACTTATGTGGCAACTTTGTGAGTGTTAGTGATACAATTGCAAAATTTTACAGCTACAACAATATGACTGTTGATTTAGGCAGCGATTTGTGGACATGCAGCTATGATACGTTACCTGTTTTATATTCTGCTTCAACACCCGTTGCAAATTACAATTGGTATTTCAACAATACGCTGCTAAATCAACATTTTTCTTATTTGCAACCTGCTGACACCGGACAGTATATTTTACAGGCATACTTAGGGTCATTTTGTCAAGCAACAGACACCATTTATATAATCCGTAAACAGGCAGTATCTGTAAGTCTGGGTACTGATATTAATATTTGTAAAGAGTCTTCTTTCCCTGAAATAAATTGTACTACCAACAGTTCACACGTAATGTGGTATTTAAACAACATTCCTTATGCATCCGATACCAATATCTTTACTCCGGCCGACACCGGAAGTGTTGTGGTGCAGGCATGGTCAGAAGGATATTGTATGGCATTTGATACTTTACATGTTAGTTTTTACAATGTGCCTTTATCTCTATTGTCAGATACTGTTGCACGATGTGTAAACAGTCAGATAGAATTGTTGAGTGGTATCAATGATAACGGCACTTTTCTCTGGATATTTGATGGTGATACACTTCAGAATAATCAATCGTGGTTAGATGTTACTAAAGAAGGTTTTTGCAAAATGTTTTTTACAACAACTGATGGTTGTATGGTTGCGGATTCAACTCATGTCGTCAATAAACCTGAACCGGAAGCACCACAATTAAACTGCCCTATACTTACAGCAAATGGAAATAAATTTACATGGCAGCCTTACCAAGGTGCGGTAAGATATTATATCAGTACAAATGGAGAAAACTACAACAGCTTGCCACAGGACATTACCTCTTTTATCGCAGCATTGGGAGTAAATGCCGTTTCTCTTTATGTTTATGACGGTAGCTGCAATTCAAAAGTTGCTGTATCTGAAAATTGCAATCCTAAGATTTCAACATTATGGGATAAGGATGATGGCTTTGTAGTTACCGGTCTCAGTAATCCCATAAGTTTAACTGTTTATGATGTACAGGGTCGTGAAGTCTATACTACAAAAGACTATCGCAACAATTGGTCAGGGCAAGGTCTTGAAAACGGTATTTATTTATATACCCTCAAATCGGCAAAAGCGGTTTATTTCTATGGAAAATTTTTAATGGTGCGATAAGGTGAACATCTATTTGCAATCACACTCATGCTCTTTGCCAATGTCAATCGTTGTTACCACACGTGTATTTGTTTTGCAGGCTGCAAAAACAATGCGCACTTTTTGTCCGTCATTTGTATTTCCTTCAATGGCATAGGTGGGGCATGGCTTGTCATTAAGATTACTTTTTTTGTAGTTAATGGTTCCGCTTCTTAAGATTTCAGAAACCTCTGCTTCGCTGATTTGGCGACATTGCATGCGACACTTTGCATGTGATGTGTATTCTAAAGGCTGATAGCGCCACTCGCTTCTTTTATTGCGGCCATCATCTTTCCATTGAGGTGCAGCAACTTCAGTATTTTCATTCGTTGAACGGCAACTTTTAATGCCTTTTATTGTTAGTAATGCAAGTGCCAATAAAATAATTATTGCAATTGATGCTTTAGATGTTGTTTTTACCATAGACAAGGCGTTGAAATGCTTAATTTTGCAGGCTAAAATTACATTACATCAGCAAATAAAAATAAACAAATATGAAAGACACAGTAGTTGAGAAAGATTATGGCATTGCACAAGTGCTGAAACAGTTGGGAATAGCACAAATAAATAAAGGTGCTGCCACAGGCAGTAAATGGATTACCACAAAAGGTAAAACCATAGACTCTTATTCACCTGTTGACGGGCAAAAAATAGGCAGTGTGGATGCCGCTACTGCAGATGATTATGCTACAGTGATGAAAACTGCTGAAGAAGCTTTTAAGGTATGGCGTTTAATGCCGGCACCCAAGCGTGGCGAAATTGTACGTCAGATGGGTGATGAACTACGTAAATATAAGGAGCCTTTGGGAAAATTAGTTTCTTTTGAAATGGGCAAGAGTCTTCAGGAAGGACTGGGTGAAGTGCAGGAAATGATTGATATATGTGACTTTGCTGTTGGCTTATCGCGTCAGCTTTATGGTCTCACTATGCACAGTGAGCGACCTATGCACCGCATGTATGAGCAGTGGCATCCACTGGGTGTTGTAGGCATTATTTCTGCATTTAATTTTCCTGTCGCTGTTTGGAGTTGGAACTCCATGCTGGCATGGGTGTGTGGCGATGTTTGTATCTGGAAGCCAAGTTCCAAAGTTCCTATGTGTGCCATTGCATGTCAAAATATTGTTGCAGAAGTTTTGAAAAGAAACAATATTCCGGAGGGTGTAAGCTGTCTGGTAATTGGTAATGAATCGGGTGACTTAATCAATAATGACAAACGCATTCCTTTAGTTTCTTTTACCGGTTCTACCCGCATTGGCCGACATGTTTCCAAATCGGTTGCCGAACGCTTTGGACGTACCATTCTTGAATTAGGTGGCAACAATGCAATAATAGTTTCTGAACAGGCCGATTTAAATATGGTTCTTATCGGTTCAGTATTTGGTGCTGTGGGCACTGCCGGTCAGCGTTGCACCTCAACACGCAGATTGATTATACATGAAAGCGTTTACAATAAAACCCTTGATGTGATTAAAAACGCCTACGCTCAATTAAAAATCGGCAACCCCTTAGACGCAAGCAATCATGTAGGCCCATTGATTGATAAAGGTGCTGTACAGGATTACCTTAATGCCATTGAAAAAGCCAAAGCAGAAGGTGGAAAAATTATTGTTGAAGGTGGTGTTCTTTCCGGTGATGGCTATGAATCGGGATGTTATGTAAAACCATGTGTAATTGAAGCGCAAAACAATTTTAAAATTGTACAGGAAGAAACATTTGCGCCAATATTATATGTGATGAAGTATAATACTATTGAAGAAGCAATTGCCATGCAGAATAATGTTCCGCAGGGATTGTCGTCATCCATATTTACATCAAACATGCGCGAAATGGAATTGTTCTTGTCAGCAGCAGGATCGGATTGCGGAATAGCCAATGTCAATATCGGAACATCAGGTGCAGAAATTGGCGGAGCCTTTGGTGGCGAAAAAGAAACCGGTGGTGGAAGAGAGTCTGGTTCTGATGCATGGAAAGCCTATATGCGCAGACAGACCAACACCATCAACTTTGGTACCAGCCTGCCTTTGGCACAAGGTATCCGTTTTGATGTGTAAACAAGCCTGAACAATGAGCAGATTGACAAAAACCGCAACCGTAGTATTTGATGCAGAAAGCATCAGAAAGGATTTTCCTGTGCTGTCGCAAAGTGTTTATGGAAAACCATTGGTATATCTCGACAATGCAGCAACTTCGCAAAAGCCTCAACCGGTGATTGATGCCTTGGTTAAGTATTATTCAGAGTATAATGCCAATATACACCGGGGTGTACATTTTTTGTCGCAAACGGCATCGAAGGCTTATGATGATGTACGCATAAAGGTTAAAAATTTTATTCATGCTGCAACAGAAGAAGAAATTGTTTTTACCGGAGGTACAACAGATGCCATTAATCTGGTAGCTGCCACCTGGGGTCGTCAACATATTGGCGAAGGCGATGAAATTATTGTTTCTGCTATGGAACATCACAGTAACATTGTTCCATGGCAGATGCTTTGCATGGAAAAAAAGGCATTACTCAAGGTTATTCCCATGAATGATGATGGTGAGTTGTTGTTGTCTGAATTTGAAAAGTTGCTTTCCATAAGAACAAAAATTGTAGCAGTAGTCCATACCTCTAATTCATTAGGTACTATTAACCCTGTTTTAGCCATTGTACATGCCGTTCGCCAGCATGAGAAGAAAACCGGGAAGACAGTTGCTGTATTGATAGACGCTGCACAGGCCGTAGTGCATGAGCCTATTGATGTGCAGCAGTTAGATTGTGATTTTCTCTGTTTTTCTGCACATAAAATGTTGGGACCAACAGGTGTAGGAGTGCTTTATGGTAAATCAAATTTACTGAACAACATGCCACCCTACCGCGGTGGTGGCGACATGATTAAAAGTGTGAGTTTTGAGAAAACTACCTACAACGATATTCCCTTCCGCTTTGAAGCAGGCACACCCAACATTGCAGATGTCATTGCATTTGGAGCTGCCATAGATTACTTAAATAACTTAGACCGCATTGGCGCAGTAAATCATGAAATTATGTTGGCCGAAAGGGCTGCAAAATTACTTGCCGAAATAGATGGCGTTCGGCTTATAGGTACAGCACATCAAAAAACCAGTGTGGTATCTTTTATCATAGAAGGAGTTAATGCTATGGATGCAGGCATGTACCTCGACACCTTAGGCATTGCAGTTCGTACAGGGCATCACTGTACAGAGCCCGTTATGCAAAGATTTAATATTGCCGGAACCATTCGTGCTTCGTTTTTATTTTACAACACCCTGGCCGAGATAGAAACACTTGTGCAGGGAGTGAAGATGGCAATTAGTAGGTTGAGAAGATAGCAGATTATTAAGTATTACAAACATTGTCTAACGGATAGAATTGTTTGAATGGGACAAGTTACGCCAGTGATATTGTAGGCGTAAGCCAAGCCACAAACGCACCTCCTGACGTTTTTTAGTACACATCTTGCTTACCTGCCAACACTTGTCAACTATTAGCATACAACCGTGTAAGCAGTTTTTCAGGCAGTATTTTTATTGTTAGTTTTTTCATCATGGAAAGAAGTAAAAAGAAAAACACCTTCTTTTCTTATGCAGGGTTTTTGGCTTCAGAAAAGGACAAAAGGGAGTAAACTTCTAGTAAGAAGTAATTTCAGAAAAATTTGATAAATTGAGTTGAATAGTTTTAATTTTACAATTCTTAAATTAGACCAAACTACCATGATAACAACAGAAGCACTTGCAAGGTTGATGCGCTATAAGCGCATGCTGCGTTTTTCTTAGCCCGCAGCCACCATCGCTACATTACACCATTCCCGTTTCGCAAATGTGAGTTAGAAATAACGGAGCGCTAACAGTCAAACAAATTATTATAAAAAACGAAAACCAAAAGCAAGATGTAACAGCCATGCTAAACGAACTGAAAAACGAAATAGCCCAACTAAAAGAACAATTGAATCAATTAACAAAAAATTAAAGGTGATGAAAAAACTTATACTACTTATTTTAACTTTTGCTTACAACCTTTGCAATGCGCAAATTAATTTAGTGCCCAACCCGAGTTTTGAAGATACCATAGAGTGCCCTCATTATGCCAACCAGTTAGATAAAGCTGTGGGGTGGCATGTGAGTAAAGGTAGTCCAGATTATTTTAATGATTGTGCTTTTATTGCTGACAATTGTTCTGTGCCGTATAATTTTCTTGGCTATCAATATGCACATAGTGGTTCTGCATATTGCGGATTTATTGCTGCTTACCTCAATGGTGGTAATGAAAGAGAATATTTTACCTGTCAGTTAATTAATCCGTTAATTACAGGAGTTAAATATAGGGTTTCCTATTATCTTTCATTAGCAAATTCATGTGTTAATTTAGCCAGTAATAAAATGGGACTGTTATTC
The DNA here is from genome assembly GCA_037045145.1 of Bacteroidia bacterium. Taxonomy (NCBI): domain Bacteria; kingdom Pseudomonadati; phylum Bacteroidota; class Bacteroidia; species Bacteroidia bacterium. The sequence continues at coordinate 250,570 of JBAOIA010000011.1, read as the reverse complement.
AGCACGGTTAATTATAATTTGAGTAATCCTGCACCTGTTGGCAATTATTCTCAGTTTTATACTGATTCAATAATTACAGATACTCTTAACTGGGTTCATGTTGAAGGTAGTTTTATTGCCGATTCCGATTATGTTTATATGACCATAGGCAATTTTTTTGATGACACAAATACGGACACAATTTACATACCTCCTGCATCACAGGCTTATTATTATATTGATGATATAGCCATTATGGAAGATACCACAACGAATATAAATGATAAGGGCGTTAATTTCTCGATGATTAAATTCACAAATCCTGTAAAGGAGAGGTTGAAAATAGTTACGGATGAATTTTATTTTAAAGATGTTTCTGTTATTAGTATTACAGGGCAACCCATGAATAAAATGAGTAATTTAAACACTAACCTTGTAGAAATGAATATTGGCAATTTAAAATCAGGGATATATTTTATAAAATTAAAAACTCACAACAACAACATATATTATTATAAATTTATTAAACTTTAAAAAGATGAAAAGTAAAATTTTAACAGCATTAACTTGCTTTTGGGTTTTATTAATCAATAAAACCTTTGCACAAGTGTCAGTAAGTTCTAATACTTATTCCGCGAATACAAATTATGTCGGTTGGAACACCACACCGGGAAGCCCCGATTTAAACATCAAACACGAACTTGACCAGCCCATTCACTTTTACACCAATGCCGGAGCAGGAACTTTTAACTACCAACGGATGATAATAGATAAATCACCCGGTCACATAGGCATAGGGTTAAACTTTACACCGGGCAATGATGTGCTTGATATATTGCCTGATATTAATTTTCCGAATACAGGAATAGGCATAAACCATCAAACGGTGCTGCATAATTGGGGAGCAAATAACATTTTTGTGGGCGTAGGCGCAGGGCAGAGCAATACAGGTATTGATAACACATTCATGGGGGCATATTCAGGTACTAATAATACCAATGGTTATGCCAATACTTTTTATGGAAAAGAATCTGGTATGAATAATGTACATTCTGGCGGCAACACCTATATTGGCTGGCTTGCAGGAAAAATGTACGACAAACATGAGAACACATTTGTTGGGAGTCGCTCCGGTGAAAACAATCAGGGTAATGCAAATACATTTTTGGGAGTATTAAGCGGAAACAATAACACAGGAAGTACAAATACTTTTTTGGGCAGTGGGTCAGGAAATATTAATGATGGTAATGGTAATTCCTTTTTTGGACATTCTTCTGGAGAAAATTTTATAAAGGGGAATTACAATGTTTTTTGCGGTACAGAGAGCGGAAAATTTGCAACAGGAGATGAAAATGTGTTTTCAGGCTACCAAAGCGGCATAGTTAATACAGCTCGGTTTAATGTATTTATCGGCTCCAAGTCTGGGCTAAGTAATATACAGGGCGATCAAAATACTTTTATCGGAAAGAGTTCAGGTGAAAACAATGATAGAGGCATGAGAAATACTTTTATAGGCTATGAGTCAGGCATTACCAACCGAAATGGTCATCAAAATACATTTGTTGGTGCAGGTAGCGGGAGTGGCACGGCATCTGGTATTTCCAATGCATCAGCTATAGGCACCAATGCCACAGCTGTTAATGATAAAGTAATGATATTGGGAGATAATGATATTAACGTGGGCATAGGCATGTCAGGTGTTGCAGGCGGCCCTCTTACCAAACTACAAATATTAAGTAGCTTAAATGTACCACAGTTTCGTATTTCTTATGATTATGGAAATAATATTCACACCAACTTTCAAACAACAGCAAGTGGTGATTTGAAAATCAATCCAACAGGGCACTTTACCGGATTTGATTTGTCTGTTTCGCCTGCAAATGTTGTTGATATTAATTCTACCTCATCAGCAATTAGCGGTTTGCGCTTAAGAAATTTAAGTACAACAAGCAATTCAAATGGTAAAGTACTTAGTGTTGACCCTATAACTAAGGATGTGATTTTAGTGAATGACATTGGCGGCACGGTAAGTAGCAATTGTAACATACAAGATATAGTTGCCCTCTTCGACAATACAGGCAACGTGCTACAATGCAGCGATATTTACAACAATGCATCAGCAACACCTAACAATCGTATTGGATTTTTTACCACTACTCCTCAGTATAAATTTCAGATGGAAGGCACTGCACTGTTTACATGCAATCACATAAGCACACCATTTGGATTAACGGTGCATGGTCAAAATAATCCACCTGCGGTGATGATAGAATCAAAGGATGATGAAGGGCTTTCTATACTTCACAGCGCCACAACAAGTCCCAATGTAAAAGATTTGCTGAAATTATATGGCGATGCAAATAAACAATATCACCTGCGTATGGTAGGAACGCCTACAGGCAATAGTATTGTAAACAGTTTAACCATTGACCACGAAGATAATGCAGGCAATGTAAACCATTGGTTGAGCTTTGACCCTGCAACCAATACGTGCTATATGAAAGATGATTATAATGGTCCTGTAAGTGGAAATCATTCTAAACTATATGTTGAAGCCCGTACACCGTTAAACTACACAGGAAACAACATGACAGATGCAGTAAAAGCAGTAAACAACAATACAAATGTAAACACTTTACTCAGCAATAGAATGACAGGTGTAAATGGGGAATGTACAGGAGTACGCACCGGAAATAATATATATAATATTGGAGGCAAATTCAAAGGTACAGGTGCAAACTCAGTCTCCGGCACAACAAGGCCTTTGGCTAATAATTATGGTGTATCAGGCGAGGCATTTGGCACCGTTCTATCCGGAGTAAATAACTATGGTGGCTATTTTACAAGTACGGGAACCGGATACGTAAATTGCGGTGTATTTAGCTTGTCCAGAAACACATCAACATTCAGCTATGGCATCTATTCCTTGGCACAAGGAGGGACGTTATTTAATTACGGAATATATTCAGGCACCTACAATCATCAATGTAGTAGCGGAGTGAACACATGCCCTAAGGCAGCAGGATTTTTTAATGGCGAAGTTTATACCACAACAGCCGTTTATAACACCAGCGATTCGTCATTAAAACAAAACATAACACCGGCAATACAAAGCGACACCTTGCTCAATAATCTTTCTGTTTATACATTTAATTACGATACGTTGAATAATTACGGATTGACGTTGCAGGGAGGCAAGCACTACGGCTTGCTGGCACATGAAGTAAGGCAAGTGCTACCCCAGTTGGTAAAAGAATTTATACAGCCCGAAGAATACGATACGGCAGGCACAGTGCTATCACAACAAAAAAATATTCAGGCAGTAAACTACACAGAGTTTATACCGCTGCTGATAGCAGGCTATAAAAGTCAGGCTAAGGAGATAGACACCTTAACCAGCCAACTAACTACATTGCAAAGCAGGCTCGATTCGTTGGTGATGGCGGTAGCCTCATGCTGCAATGCACCCTTGTTAAATCAAAACAATAGCAACAATCAACAAACCATAGAGCTGGATAACACACCGGCAATCATATTGGGCAATGACCCCAATCCATTTGCAGAAAACACCACTATCACATGGAACATACCGCAACAGGACACAAAAACAATAACTGCCATGCTTGTTTTTTACAATCAGAACGGCAGCATATTAAAGTCGGTTAAAATACATCAGGCAGGAGCAGGCTCACTGTTGGTATATGGAAGCAATCTTTCATCGGGTCAATACAGCTATTCGTTGGTGGTCAATAATAAAACCGTTAAAACCAAACGCATGGTGAAAGTGAAATAATTCAGTTTAAATTTTTTTTTGATTCTTCAAGTATAAATCTTTGCAATGCGCCTCTTTTCAATATAGCATTAAAGGCTGTTTTTCGCAGTACCTTGTTCTTCAAAAACCATGCAATAGCTTTTCCTTACCTTTGCTTTTCAATTATAGATATATGTCAGAGGCCAAAAAAACCGGAAAAGAAACTATGAATTTTCTGGAAGAAATGATTGACGCAGAAATTCATTCAGAAAAAGTACAACAGGGAAAGCTGCTTACCCGATTTCCACCTGAGCCAAACGGTTATTTGCATTTGGGTCATGCCTCGTCTATCTGTTTAAACTTTGGCATTGCAAAGCGTTTTGGTGGAAAAACCAATCTGCGGTTTGATGATACCAACCCCGTTACAGAAGATACAGAGTATGTAGAGAGCATTAAAGCAGATATACGTTGGCTGGGATTTGAATGGGCCAATGAATTTTATGCCAGTGATTATTTTGAAAAATTGTATGAGTTTGCCTTAAAACTTATTCGTGAAGGATTAGCTTATGTAGATGATTCAACAGCAGAAGAAATTGCAGCCATGAAAGGTACACCTACGCAGGCAGGTAAAAATTCAATTTATAGAACCCGTTCTGTTGAAGAAAATCTGGACTTATTTGAACGTATGCGTAATGGTGAATTTAAAGAAGGCGAGAAAACATTGCGTGCAAAAATAGATATGGCATCGCCCAACATGCACCTGCGCGACCCGCTGATGTATCGCATCAAACATGCCCATCATCACCGCACTGGCGACAAATGGTGTATTTATCCCATGTACGATTTTGCACATGGGCAGAGTGATTCCATTGAAAATATCACACACAGTATTTGTACTCTGGAGTTTGAAGTACATAAACCTTTGTACAATTGGTTTATTGAAAAATTAAATATTTATCCCAGCAGACAGTTTGAGTTTGCCAGACGAAACATTAGTTATACGGTGATGAGTAAACGTAAACTTTTGCAATTGGTAAACGAAAAAATTGTTGACGGTTGGGACGATCCGCGCATGCCCACCATCAGCGGTGTGCGCAGACGTGGTTATACTCCTGAAAGCATCCGCAATTTTGCAGAAGTGGCAGGAATCTCCAGACGTGAAAATGTTACTGATTTTAATTTGCTGGAATCTTGTCTTCGTGAACACTTGAATAAAGTTGCTGTCAGAACCATGGCAGTTATCAATCCTCTGAAGGTGGTGTTGTTGAATTATGAGGAAAGCAAAACTGAAATTTTAAAGGCAGAAAACAATCCGGAAGCAGTTGAAAAAACCTATCGAGATGTTGCATTCAGCAGAGAAATTTTTATTGAGCATGATGATTTTATGGAACATGCCGGAGAAGGATTTTTCAGACTTACTGTTGGAGGCATGGTGCGACTAAAGCATGCTTACATTATCAAATGCGAAAATGTGTTGAAACATGATGATGGTACTATCAAGGAGATTCATTGTACCTATGTTGCTGAGAGCAAAAGTGGACAGGATAAGTCGGGTATAAAAGTAAAGAGTGTGATACATTGGGTGAATGCTGCCACTGCTGTGGATGCAGAGGTACGGTTGTACGATAAGTTGTTTACTGTTGAAGCACCCGATGCTCAGGACGAAGATTTTAAAAAGTTTATCAACCCACATTCATTACAAATTTTCAGCAATGCCAAAGTAGAACCCGACCTTTTACATCATGATAAAGGAGAACGCTTTCAGTTTTTAAGGTTGGGTTATTTTGTAGAAGACAAGTACAGCACCTCTGCAAAAAGAATATACAACCGTGCAGTGACGTTAAAAGATGAGTGGGCGAAAGAACAAAAGAAACAAAAGAAATAGTCATGCAGCAGGAAAATATAAATGTAGTGGAGGCAGAAATTATTGCAGACTTTGAGTTGTTTGACGACTGGACACAGAAGTATGAATACATCATAGAACTGGGTCAGCAACTGCCGGCATTAGAAGAGCGTTTTAAGAAAGAAGAATATAAAATTAAAGGCTGCCAGAGTAGTGTTTGGCTCAATGCTTTTGAAAACGATGGTTTGCTTTTTTTTGAAGCCGACAGCGATTCTGTTTTTGTAAAGGGCGAAATTGCTTTACTGATAAAAGTATTGAGTGGACGCACACCGGAAGAGATCCTATCTGCAGAGTTGAAATTTATTGATGCTATAGGTCTGCGCCAACATATTGCTGTTACCCGTGCTAATGGTTTGGCCAGCATGATTAAGCAGATGAAAGCCTATGCACTAGCGCATAAAGAGGGGTAATTATTTGTTATGCATTGAGATGCCATAACATTATACTTCTGTCATCACCCGTGGTGATTAGCTCTGTATCTGAGAGCCAACAAAGTGTGTTCACAGAATTTTTATGACCTACAGGATGTTCTTCAATACGGGAAATAAAAGATAAATCATCATTCCAGATTTTTATTTTTTTATCACGACTGGCTGTTGCCATCAATTTTCCGGAGGGGTTAAAAGCAATAGCATAAATTGCATAATTGTGAGCGGCAATACTTTCAATTAGCTTAAAATTTTGTTGTACATCGAATACATTAAGTCGTGCATCACGAGAGCCTGTCAGAAGAAATTTTTTATCAGGCGTAAAGCAAAGTGCATTGACAGAAAAACCTGTGTTGTGTGCAGTAATAATCTGTTCTTCTTTCAAGGTGTTTGAGTTAATAATTCTGACAGTGCCATCACCACAACCTGCAATTATGTGTTGTTCGTCCGGATGTGGTAATAGTTTTCTGATTTTAAAGTCACCTAAGCGAACGGATGCATGTTTGTTTAATTGTAAGCCTGTTCGAATTATTTGTCCATCACCACCGGCTGTGTAGAGTTGATGATTATTAAGAAATAAATCAAAGACATAACTGTTGTGTAAATGTGCCTTTGCTAAAGCAGATGTATTTTTAATATTAACACTATGTATTTCGCCATTGCCACAGCCTGCAAAGAGCAAATCGTTAAATAAAGTAAAACTATAAATACCTGCCGGAAGAATTGCAACAACAGTGCCTTTATCAGGTGTTTCAATACTCCATTCAATCAGATGATGGTCGCCACTACCGGAATAAAATGCATTTTGATTTTTTGGTAACAGGCAATATACAGCACTGCCATGACCATTGAAAATTATTGGATTAGAAATATTCATTATTAACAGGGTATAGTAATCTTAAAAGCAGTTCCTTTATTTAGTTCACTTTCGGTTTCAATTACACCGTTCATCAGCTCAACATAGCGGGCAACAATATTTAAGCCAAGTCCTGTGCCTTGTATGTTGGTAGCATTCGATCCTCTGAAAAAGCGTTCAAACAAATGTTGTTGATCTTCCTTACTGATTCCAATTCCCTGATCTTTAAATTCAAGCACAGTGGTATTCTCACCAATATCTGTTTTTATTTCAATGAGCTTTCCTTCATCAGAAAATTTTATGGCATTTGAAAGAATATTGATGACGATATTTCGAATCAACCTTGGATCGAGCAATACATCATTTTTTCCTGTATGTACATAATTAATTGCTTGTCCGGGTTTTTTTATTGTAGCCAGATCATTAATAATTTCACTGATTATATTATTCAGATTGAATACTTCATAATCGGTTTTTGTTTTTCCTTCTTCAATTTTACTCAACGAAAGGAAGTCACTTAAAATATCATTCAGATTATTAACGGCAGATTTTATTCGTTCAACATGTCTGATACGCTTGTCTTGCTGCTCCTTTTCAATATATGCGGTAATTAATGATGCTGATGAAAGAATGGTGGTGAGTGGTGTGCGAAACTCATGTGATGCCATTGACAAGAACCGTGATTTGAGTTCATTCAATTCCTTTTCTTTTGCAAGAGCTTCGCTTAATTCTTTTCTGGACTTTTCAATTTCGTTGAGTGCTTCTTCTAAAACTTTTGTACGGTCAAGAACTTTTGCTTCCAAACGCTCATTGCTTTGTTTTAGCATACGGGTAATATCTTCGAGCTGATTTTTCTGTTCAAGCATCTGTGCCTGAACTTTTTTTCTTCCCGTTATGTCAATAATAAAAGCCATTACATACGATTCGTCATTCAATGTAAAGGGGCTCAAACTAATTTCAACCGGAAATTCGCTTCCATCTTTACGCATGGCATGAAGGTCGAGTCCAATGCCCATGGAACGATTATGTGGGTTTTTATAAAAACCGGCTCTGTGTGTTTGATGCACCGCTTCAAATCGCGAAGCCATCAACTTTTCAATTTTCTGACCAATAATTTCATTCTCTGTATAGCCAAAAAGTTTTAGTGCAGAAGGGTTTACTGTTACAATGAGACCTTTGGAGTTGGTAACAACAACGCTCTCCGTTGCATATTTAAATAGCTGTCCGTGAAATTTGTGGCTTTGTTCAGAATACATAATCAATCATCAAAAACACAAATTTATATCATTACAATTAAACTTTGAAAATATCCATGCGGATTAATATTTTTGTTTTAATGAAACAAGGTGGAAGGTTATTACTCATGATTTTCTTGTTTTGCTTGCCTGATACTGTCATTGGGCAATCTGTTTATTCCTGCACCAATGGTGAAGTATTTTTTCGAAGTGAAGCCAAGTTGGAATTGATAGATGCAAAGTCTCAAAAGTTGGAAGCCATTGTTGATTTTCAGAAAAAAGCATTTGAATTTTTAATTCCTATAAACTCTTTTAAAGGTTTCAATGCCGAATTGCAGCGAGAACATTTTCTGGATCGTTATATGGAGAGTGATAAATTTCCTGTTGCAACATTTACAGGTAAGATTATTGAAGATGTTGATATTTCTAAACCAAGTGAAATAACAGTAAGAGCAAAAGGTAAACTAACAATTCACGGGGTAGAGCAAGAAAGGATTATTAAGTCAAAAATCACTATCCAGGGAAATGTTGTTACTGTTTATTCGGTCTTTAGTGTCCCGTTAAAAGATCATAAGATAAAGGTGCCTCGTGTTGTTCAGGAAAAAATTGCCAACGAAGTTTTGGTACAGGTAAAAGCTATATTAAGACGTAAATGAGAAGAATAGTTTTAATTCTGCTTTGTATTGTACAAATTGTGAATGGACAAAATCCTTTTTTTAAGCAAATTATTTTAAACAGAGATACCCAAAATTTTACATTCAATGCCATTTTGTTTTGTAAGAATGGGTTTCTATGGGCCGGTACTTCAGAGGGTCTTTACCGTAGTGATGGAAATGACCATCATTTGCTTGCAATTGATAGTGACATAAAGTGCAATGTGAATACATTATTTGAAGATGCTGCCGGTATAATTTGGATTGGCACAAAAGATGGTAAAATAGGATTTGTTGAAGATGATACATTAAGAATAATTAAAGCGTTTAAACTAAAAACAACAGTTGCCATAACATCAATCAATGTGGATAGCAATGGTTCTATGTGGTTTACTACCGCTGGAGATGGGGCATATTATTTGCAGGATAAAAAATATTATCATATTGGTATTGAAGATGGATTGAGCGATGATTACTGCTATACTTCAGCTTCTGATAAATTGGGTAACATGTGGATAGGAACGGATCAGGGATTGTCGCTGTGCACAACAGTAAGAGGAAGGAAAGTTCTTCGTAAACTACAGGCCACAGACGGATTATGTGATAATATAGTTAAGAAAATAGTTTTATATGATTCAAAACTGCTACTTGGCACACAAGAAAACGGATTATGCATTTACGACCTTAAGCAGAATAGCTTTCAAAAACAACAAAATGAATCAGTTTGGAAATACGGTGCACTAAATGACATTATTTTAAATAAACAAACACATGAAATTTGGGTGGCAACAGAGTCAGGTGGACTACTGTACTGTGAGAACCCTGAAGAAAGAATGTTTTCTTTTAAACAACAGTCGGATAGACTATTTAGCACAGTATATTCAGTAGCAATTGATCATCAGAATAATGTTTGGGTAGCAACCGAACGTGGTTTGTTTCGTTCACACGGGCAATGGCTTACATTTTTAAATCAATTTAATGGGGTTGATATAAAAAATGTTCATGAAGTCGCTTTTCTCGATAGCAATAGAATGGTAGTGAGTATTAAAAACAAAGTTTTGCTTCTGTCTTTTAACACAACTACAATAAAAGAATGGACGATTCTTCCTTCCGAAAAAAATATTGATGTATCAGGCTTGTATATTGATCAGGAAAAATATATCTGGGTTGGTACATTAGGTAGAGGGGTATTCAGAATAAATCCTTCTGAGAATGAAATTCAGAGAATAGAAGTTCCATTCGATTATAGCAGTATTTTATTTATTAATGGTAATGAAAAAGTTATTTGGCTTGGAACATTTGGAGGAGCAGCTTTAATAGAAGTAAAGGAATTAAAAACAGACAACCTTCAATACAGTATCAGAAGTTTTTCTCTTGAATCACCACTGGGAAATTATTATGTTTATTGTGTTTATCGTGATGTAAAAGGACGTTTTTGGTTCGGCACAGATCAGAATGGAATAGTGTTGTTAGACGATGATAGGTTTGTTGCCCCACTTGACGGAAGGTTTAAAGGTAAAACCGTATATTCAATCACCGGTGATAAGAATGATGTGATTTGGTTTTGTGTTGCCGATGAAGGAATTTTTTGTCTTAAAGGCGACAACTTTAAGTTATATAACCGAACAAACGGTATTCGAGATTTGAATATAACAAGTATTGCAGTACTTAATGATAGCAGTGTGGCAATGGTTAATAAAAGAGGAATTGATATTTTGAACCATGCAACAGGATCAGTGATGTATCTTGGAACAGAAAATAATCTCGATAACCTTAACCCGGACATTAATGCTGTAGCTAAAGATAGTATTGGAAGAATATGGTTTGGCTCTGCCAAAGGAATGGTTGTAATAAATCCGAAACTACTGAACCCAAATACCGTACCGCAACTGAGTAAATTAAACATGATACAACCGGTATTTAAAAATCGTTTTGTAGATATGCCTGTGTTTGGTCACAATGAAAACACAATCGCATTTGAGTATGCGGCAACTTGGTTTACTAATCCCGAAAGAATTCTTTATCAATATAAGTTAGATGGCCTTAACACAGAGTGGATAAAAACGAAGGATAATAAACAAGTATTTCCAAACCTGCCACCGGGGAAGTATGTTTTTAAAATCAGAACTTCAATAAATCCACAATTTACATTCAATAATGAAAGAAGTTTTTCGTTTGAAATAAAAAAACCATTTTGGAATGAAGATTGGTTTTACATTACACTTGTATTATTTACAATTGTGTTGATTTACCTATTCATAACAATTAGGGATGCAAGAGTAAAAAAATTACAACAATTAAGGAACGATTCCATCAAGTTTCAGTTTGAAACATTACGCAATCAGGTTAACCCTCATTTCCTGTTCAACAGTTTTAATACACTTATTGATATAATTGAACATGACAAAGAACATGCTGTTGAGTATGTAGAAAACCTTTCTTCATTTTTCAGAAATATTGTTACTTATAAAGATAAAGATACCATTAAACTATCTGAAGAAATTAAAATTGTGAAGGCATTTTATTTTATACAACAAAAGAGATTTGGCTCTAACTTACAACTAGTAATTGACGAACATAGCATGTACGATGAAAAGAATGTTGTTCCTATGGTTTTGCAACTTTTACTGGAAAATGCTATTAAACACAATGAAGTTTCTAAAGAAAAGAAACTAAAGGTTCATGTGTCATTTTCCGGTTCAGAGATTGTCATTAGTAATAATATTAACCTTAAATGGAATAAAGATGAATCAACAGGTACAGGGCTGCGTAATATTATTGCACGTTATCGTTTGCTGACTGATAAAACGGTTCAGATTGAATCATCACAAGATTATTTTGTTGTATCATTGCCGTTGATAGATAATTAAAAAATGAGAATAGTAATTTTTGAAGATGAAGAGCCTGCTGCCCGCAGACTGATAAAGCTTCTTAATGAGGTTCATACTGCCGTGGAGATTGTTTCAGTAATTGACTCTGTACGATCCGGCAAAGAATTTTTTAGTCAAAATAAAAGTTTCGATCTGATTATCTCAGACATCAGGCTTGCAGACGGATTAAGTTTTGAAATATTCAGGAATTGTTCTGTAAAAGTACCGGTAATATTTAGTACGGCTTATGATGAGTATGCAATAGATGCATTTCGACACAATGGAATGGATTATTTGCTGAAACCGGTTAAAAAAGAAGAACTAAAAGCGGCAATACAGAAGTATGAGAATTGGTTTATAGAATCAGATTCAACAATAAATTATGATTCACTGATTCAATCTTTATTGCAGGAAAAAAAGGGCTTTCAGAAAAGAATTGTTATTCGTTTTGCTGATACTATTAAAACTGTAGAAATTGAAGATACAGCTTATTTTTTTACAGAGAATAAGATAAATAACCTTTGCACTTTTAGTGGAGAATCATTTATTGTTGATCATAACTTAGATGAGCTTGAGCTTATTCTTGATCCTTCTGTATTCTTCAGAATTAACAGGCAGTTTATTGTCAACTTTAAGGCTATTCAGAAAATGAATGTAGTGTCAAAATCCAGAGTTAAGCTCACGCTGCATCCAACAACTATTCAAGACACAATTGTTAGTACAGAACGTAGTGGCGTTTTTAAGCAATGGCTGGCAGGAAAATAAAAGATTTTTTCAGGAGCTTAAACCTTGTAATTCATAAAGCTTTTTGTAAACACCTTCAACTTTTGCAAGTTGCGTATGTGTACCACGCTGAACAATTTCTCCTTTCTGCAAAACAATAATTTCATCGGCATGTTGAATTGTGCTTAGCCTATGAGCTATCACCAATACCGTACGGTTTTTCATCAGACTTGTCAATGCTTCCTGAACCAGCTTTTCGCTTTCTGTATCTAATGCTGATGTAGCTTCATCAAGAATCAAAATGGGTGGATTTTTAAGAACAGCACGTGCAATACTTATTCGTTGCCGCTGTCCACCGGAGAGTTTACTGCCTCTGTCACCAATATTTGTTTGATACCCTTCAGGCATTTGCATTATAAACTCATGTGCATTGGCAACTTTTGCAGCTTCCTCAACCATTTTTTCTGTTGCATGACTCATGCCAAAAACAATGTTGTTATAAATAGTATCGTTAAAAAGAATAGGCTCCTGCGAAACGACACCCATTAACTCTCTGAGGCAATACAATTGTAATTTTCTGATATCTATTCCGTCAATCAGCACCACTCCTGCATCAACATCATAATAACGCGGTAACAAATCTGCAAGTGTAGTTTTGCCCGATCCTGATTGTCCTACCAATGCAATTGTTTTTCCTTTATCAATGGTAAAACTCACATTTTTTAAAACAAAACCTTCATCACCTTTTCTGTAGGCAAAAGAAATATTTTTATATTCTATTTTATCATTGAATGATTTAATTGTATCTGCCGACTGTTGATCTTTAATACTCTCTTCGGCTTCAAGCACTGCAAATATTCTGTCGGCAGAGGCAAGCCCTTTTTGAATATTGTAAAATGCCTGTGTGAAAGATTTCGCAGGTGGAATAATTTGCGAAAACAAGGCAATGTAGGTTATAAATGCTGAAGCTGACAGTGATGCATCTTTTCCCAGTACAAGTATGCCGCCAAAATACATTACAATCATCATGGTGACAGTACCTAAAAACTCACTTAATGGTGAAGATAAATCTGTTTTGCGTAATGCACGGATGGCGATGGTATTGTATCGCTCATTAACTTTTGCAAATTTTTCTGACATAAACTTTTCTGCGTTAAAAGCTTTAATAATACGCAGGCCGGAGAGTGTTTCTTCAATAATTGAAATCAGCAATCCAAGTTTTTCTTTACTTTTTGCAGAAGTACGTTTAAGGCTTTTACCAATACGGCCAATTAAAAAACCAACTAATGGAAGTAGGATAAAAACAAAAACAGTGAGCTTGGCACTAATAAAAATCATCATTCCCAAAAACAGAAATATGTTGAAAGGGTCGCGAAACACCACTTCCAGCGAACTCATTACACTCCATTCCACTTCGTGTACATCAGAGGTAACACGTGTTATGATGTCACCTTTACGTTCATTGCTGAACCACGATAATGGAAGGCGCATCATCTTTTTATGAACCTCTGCACGCAAATCCTTAACCACACCGTTTCTGATTGGTGATATAAAAAACTGTCCCAAATAGCGAAACAGGTTTTTAAGAAAAAACATCACGGCAACGGCAATACAAATAAACATTAATGCATATTGTTTGCCTCTGTTGGGGTCGGTGATCATTTCGGTAAGGTAATAATAGAAGCTATCAACAACAGACCTGGTTGATAAATTCAACACCGGTTTGCCTGCAGCCATTTTCTCTAAGTAAAAGTTATCATCTTTCAGAAACAGTAAATCAAGAAATGGAGCAATTAATGTTAATGAAAAAAATGAAAATAAAACTGACAATATGTTGCACGATGCATTCAATAATGCATAGCCCCAATAAGGTTTTACGAATCGAAGTATTTTAAAGTAATTTTTCAAAAAAATAATTGTTATAAATAAATGCTTAAAAACAGTTGCAAACTAACACAAAAATGTTCAATATTGTTTAATCGTTACCCATAAGCACTAAATGCAGAAAGATCCATATATCATTTTAGGTGTATCCTATTCAGCAACAGCAGAGGAAATCAAGCGGGCATATCGTAAAAAAGCATTCGAGCTTCACCCTGACCGCAACAGTGACAATCATGCTGAGGAGCTTTTCAGAGAATTAAATGAGGCTTATGCCTTACTGACAGACTCTGATAAAAGAAGGAGTTTTGATAAACAATATCAAAATTATTCGCGCAGCAATGCCGCTCAGTTTGATCACTATTTCGAAATGCAAGTCAGCAGTAATAAAGTTAAAGTTTGCGAAGAGTTTGAGTTGATTTTTACCTATACCGGTGAAGGAAGATTTATGCAAAAGCCAGATTTGCGTGATTTTTATATTACAGGCAAACCATTTGTATCATTTCGAGATGTGTATCGTTTGGAAAAAACTGCACGCGAAACAACTATTCGATATGTACTTACAGCAAAACGAGCGGGTAATTTTACAATAAATCGTGCAGCCATTAAATTATTTGGTAAAACTTTTTTTACATCCACACAATTTGTTCAGGTGTTGCCGCAACAGTGTTTTTTTTCTCCTAATAAACTTGCTGATGGAAAACCTTTACAGGTTTCACTATGGTACAATGCCGAGAAAGGAGGTGCAAACAGAAAATATTTAGTCAATACAAAACACATCATTTATGTTCCCAGAAGTTATTATGCACAGGTATATCATACCATTGGCAGAGTACTTAAATTGTTTTTTGCTCTCTGGGGATTGATACTTGCCATAAAAATTGACAGAAATGTAATTATTGGGTTTATTATAGGTTCTGCTTATGGAGCAATTATGACCTATCTGCTTTACTACTTCGTAAAGGTGAAACCCGTTTTTATGTCTGAAAGAAAATATTCATTGGTAAACGCATATCTGCAAAATGGATACCAGCCATATCCACCTCATGCACGAAACCTGATAAGCCGTACATTAATGTTTGTCAACAAATTGTTTTTATAAACAGTGACAAATTTCTTTACAAGAATTTCTAGAATGACAAATTCAGTTCAATAGGACAATGATCACTACCCATTACATTCATGTGTATGGGAGCACTCTTGACGTATTTACGCAGTTCTTCAGAAATCATATAGTAGTCTATACGCCAGCCAACATTACGATCGCGGGCGCGTGTAATCTGATCCCAATAAGTGTATTGACCGGTTTCCTTATTGAACTCTCTGAAAATATCTACATACTTCATATCAATAATTTTATCAATCCATTCGCGCTCAATAGGCAAAAAACCTGTTGTCTTTGAATTTTCTTTTGGTCGTGCCAAATCTATTTCCTTGTGTGCTGTGTTATAGTCTCCGCAAATAACAATATTTTTATTCTTCTTTCTCATGTTTTCTGCTCTTTGAAAAAGCGAATCATAAAAATCCAATTTATACTTAACCCGTTCCGGGCCACGACCACCATTTGGAAAATATGCAGTGTATAACACAAAATCTTCAAACTCCATTTCTATACAACGCCCTTCTACATCAAAGGAATCGTCATCTAATCCATACCTTACTTTCAAGGGCTCACGTCTGGTGTAGATGGCAACGCCACTATATCCTTTTTTCTGAGCAGAAAAGAAATAACTTTTATAGCCAATGAAATTTTTTATTTCATCATCCAATTGTTCTGGCTGTGCCTTGGTTTCCTGAAGACATAGTACATCGGGCATTTCTTTTGTTAACCATTCAGGAAATCCTTTTTTCCAGATAGCACGAATTCCGTTTACATTCCAGCAAAGTATGCGGTAGTTTTTTTGACTCATTGTAATATTTTTTATGATTTTAATGCATCCCAGCCTTGTGCTTTCAAAGCTACTTTACGGTCAGATTTATCGAGCATATAATAACCTTCTTCCTTAGCTGTGATGTGACCGATAATAGATATGTCAGCTACTCTGTTGATTTTTTCAAAATCTTTTTGGTTGATAGTAAACAGCAGTTCGTAATCCTCACCACCGTTCATGGCACATACTGTTGGATCTAAATTAAATTCACGAGCCAGATTAAAGGTCTTTTCGTCAATAGGAATTTTAGCTTCATAGATTGTACAACCTTTTTCTGACTGCGTACAAATATGCATAATTTCTGAAGCAAGTCCATCACTGATGTCAATCATGGCAGTGGGTTTTACTCCTGTATTTTTCAATGCTTCAATTATCTCCTTTCTTGCTTCGGGCTTTAGTTGTCGTTCAAGTAAATAGTCATTCCCCTGAAAATCGGGTTGCACTCCCGGACTATCTAAAAACACTTTCTTTTCTCTGTTCAGCAGTTGTAATCCTAAATATGCAGCACCAAGGTCACCACTAACACAAATCAAATCATTTTCCTGAGCACTGTTTCTGTAAACCACATCATTTTTTTTTGCTGTACCTATGGCAGTGACTGAAATAACCAAACCACTTCGGCTGCTGGTAGTGTCGCCACCAATCAAATCCACACCATAATGTTTGCATGCAATCAACATACCGTTAAAAAGCTCCTCAATGGCTTCGAGTGAAAAGCGATTGCTCAATCCCAGACCCACAACAATTTGTTTGGGTTGTCCATTCATGGCGTATATGTCAGACAGGTTTACTACCACAGCTTTATATCCTAAATGTTTGAGTGGACAGTAAACAAGGTCAAAGTGTACACCTTCGAGTAGCATATCGGTTGTAATAAGCTGAACATTTTCATCATTATTCAAGTTAACAACAGCAGCATCATCACCTATGCCTTTTAGTGTTTCTTTATTGTTGATTTCAACGGCCTTTTCCAGTTGCCTGATAAGTCCGAACTCACCTAAGCTACTCAACTCTGTGCGGTTGTTTGCGTTTTCAAACATTGAAACAAAATTATACTTTAATGGCAAAAGTAAAGAATCAAAATAGAGAAGTATTATTATCCAATAAAAATACGAGTTATTTTTTAATAGTCTTAGCTTATCAATGTCTGCTACATTTATGGATGATAAAAAGAAGGCCTTTTTACAATTTAAACTTCAGATACACTTGATTTTTATTCTGAATCAGTTTTTTTTTGCTCATACAGATGGCTTTTGCTTAACGTGCTTTTTCAGAAGGTCGGTCTTTGAGGCATGAAGTAAACTTTGTAAACATGGTATATTAGGTTTGAGTGTTTGCTTTTTATTACTCCTTAAAGACAACCAACTTTTTATGCACCCTTTCATTGCTACTGCTAATCACACATTGATAAACACCGCTTGTAATTTTTGGCAATGAGATGTATTGCATGGTACTCCACGGTGGCACATTTTGTTTATAAACTTCTTTACCTGTTATATCAAATATTTGAAGTATGCCGGATTTGTTCTGTGGTAAGAGATAAACTATTTTGAAGTTGCCATTGCTTGGGTTGGGTGAAATAGAAAATTTAAAATCATGCTGCCCTATTTCATTTATGCCTGTATAACATGGCGTACAGCCAAGCGTAGTATCACACCCTAAATAATAATTAGGATGATAAACATTTCCCCTTCCTGAATAACAGGGCAAATGCAAATCATGTAAATGAACATCAGATGCCATGTCTGCGCTGTCAGGATAGTTGATATAGTGATAATCCACTACACCATTACCTGATGAAATATAAATTTTGCCGTTAGCGGCAAGATACATAAATGCAAAATTTGTTGTTATGGGTGGATAAGGAGAATAATATAAATCATTTGTTGCAACGATTTGTTTTGTAGCTGCCACATTAGGAGAATCAACGCACATTTGAAAAATGTGTTGAAACGATGAAGCGTATAAATATCTTGAATCTGATGAAAAGGATAAACCGAATCCCGAAATAGAATCAGATATATCAATAATTTTTTCATTACTGAACATTCCCGAACACCGGTCAAAATCAAATAGCCTTACATCGTGAAAAACATTCCCGAAATTTCCCCAAAAATCAGCATAGACAAATTTTTTACCATCGCGGCTGAATGAGGGCTGTCCACCATTGAATGAAGCAGGAGGAACATTCAGAAATTGAGGAATAATGGTGTCAATGCCTGTGGGCGTAAGCAGAATTTTATAAACTTTATTTGATGCCTCTTTAAATGCGATTATCCACCAATCCCTACCATTGGCATGGCGACAAGCGGCAACGCATGGAAACAACGGTTCATTAATAAGAATCTGGCTTTTAAATGTTACTTTGCCTAAGCCGCCATTCATTGATAAATCAATTTCGCTATACATCAGGTTTGTCGCAACATCACCGCCTAAGTTATAATCGCCTGTTTGATGAAACAAAATATATTTATCAGGATTATCAGGGTACGGCAACACAACACAAGAATGAGGAAACGGAATACCATGAAATGAATCGCACCAATCGTTTGTAAAGCTGCCGGGTGGCGTAAGCCCACCTCCATTCATCATGGTATCACCTGTGGCATCGGCTATCCAGCAGCCGTTACTTACCATTAATAAATTTCCGTTTTCATCTGATATATTTCCCTGCGCTGCACGAAAAGCCATTTTTCTTGTTTCGCCAATTACACTCACAGACGTACTATCAAATAACAATCTTCCTTTTGGGGAAGTTGTAAACGAGTCAAGAATTGTTGTGTAACCAATTAGAAAATTGTGTGTCCTTCCCTGTGCATTTATTATTGATGGAAAGAACACACAACTCAGGATAATGATTAACTTTTTCATTACCTGATAATTGCAATCTTATATGTTTTGTTTCCTTGTGTTGTTTTAACAAGCAAGGTGTAAATACCCTGCTTTAATTCTCTTGTAATGATTTTGTTTTCTTTATTACAACTTAAATCATCTTTATACACTATACGTCCGTAAGCATCAGAAATTTCAGCAGCAAACTTTTCATCATCATTACAAAGAACTTTTACAAACACATATTCATTTGCAGGGTTGGGCTTAACAATAATAACAGCGTTTTTATTTTCATCAGCAATCACTCCCTGTCTGTAAATTCCGTATTGCAAGCAATTAACATCATCATTGTAAACCAAACTATCATTCACTAATTCTAACACTGAACGTGCACGATATACAGCCTCACCACCGTAATAAGGGCATTGCTCGGCTATGTTCATGAGCTGTGCATATAATTCATTAACGTTAGTGTAACTCGCTTCCTCCAATTGAATAAACAGTTCATTCATTTGTGTACTGTTTGTTTCATTCTGTTCATCTCCATTTGTAATATTATTGGTTAATTCCCCTTCATACATTTCGCCCGATATAACAGCGTTGTGCTGCATAACAATGTTTACTCTTGTAACATCCAAATTCTCTATGTGAAAAATCCATTGTTCGCGCAAGGAATCGGGATTTATTCCAGACTGCTCAATGGAATCACGCATTTCATCAAAATGCTCAATGTAATAATTGTACAGGTTAGTCAGCGAATCAATATTTTGCAGCATGGGCGCAAAAATGGAATCCATTTTACCGTAGGTTTCAAACCTTCTTTCCACTTCCTGCAACTGTCCTTCTGCCTCCGCTAACATTTCATTGTAAAAATTCAAAAACAACGTGTCGCTTGCAAGCAAGCTGTCGTTGCTTGACAATACCTGAAACAAATACTGCCTTGCCATGCTCTGGCTTTCGGGAATAAAAATACCGCTCATTTTATTATTACTAATTTCTTAGAAACAGAAAAACGATTACTTTGAATAATGCAATGATAAACGCCATTACTTAAAAAACTCAAATCAAAATTTTGTAACGTACTCCATTGCGGCAGGTTGTAACTAAAAACTTTTTTGCCTGTAATATCAAACACCTCAAAAGTGCCCTTGCGATTCTGAGGTAGCAAATACATGATTTTGAAATTGCCATTGTTTGGGTTGGGGGAAATTGAGAATTTAAAATTATGCTGATTAATTTCATTTATGCCGGTTGTTAAACACGGGCAGGTGGTTTGTGTGGTATCGCAGCCAAGGTAGTAGTTGGGGTGGTTAACATTGCCTCTGAAAGAATAACAGGGCAAATGCAAATCATGCAAATGAACATCACAGGCTACGCCTGCACTATCGGGATAATTAATGTAGTGAAAATCCACCACACCATTACCCGATGAAATATAAATCTTACCGTTGGCTGCAAGGTACATTAACCAAAAGTTTGTATAGAAGGGCGGTATTGGTGAGCCATACACATCATTTACAGCAACAATTTGTTTAGTTGCGGCTACATTAGATGAATCCACACACATTTGATAAATTACTTGAAATGAAGAAGCATATAAATACTTTGAATCCGATGAAAATGCCAAGCCAAAGCCTGCATAGGTATCGGTAATATCTATTATCTGTTCATTGCTGAACATTCCTGAGCATCGGTCAAAATCAAACAGTCTTACATCGTGAAAAACGTTGTTTATTGTTCCCCAAAAATCAGCATATACAAATTTTTTACCATCGCGGCTGAATGTGGGTTGTCCGCCATTAAAAGAGGCTGGTGGTACATTCAGAACTTGAGGAATAATGGTATCAATGCCTGTGGGTGTGAGTAGAATTTTATAAATTTTATTTGATGCCTCTTTAAAAGCTATTATCCACCAGTCCCGTCCGTTGGCGTGCTTACAAGCTGTAATACTTGGAAACAACGGTTCATTAATAAGAATTTGACTTTTTAATGTTACTGCGCCCAAGCCACCATTGAGCGACAAATCTATTTCGCTGTACATTAAATTGGGAGCAACATCACCGCCTAAATTATAATCACCTGTCTGATGAAACAAAATATACTTATCATGATTATCAGGATAGGGCAAAATCATACTTGAATAAGAAAATGGAATCCCTTCTGGATATAATCCACAAAAATCATTTGTAAAGCTGCCGGGCGGTGTAAGCCCACCGCCATTTAGCATGGTGTCGCCTGTGGCATCAGCTATCCAACAGCCATTACTAACCATTAGCAAATTGCCATTCTCATCACTGATATTTCCCTGTGCTGCGCGAAATTCCATTTTTCTAACATCACTTGCAACAACAATAGACACGCTATCAAATAACAAACGCGCTTTCCCTGCTGTAGTATATTGGTCTGTTAGTGTATTGTAGCCAATTAAAAAATTATGTGTTCTTCCCTGTGCTGCTAATAGCACCGGGAAGAACACAATTAATATTACAACCAAAATTTTATATCTCATTATCTGATAATTGATAATTTGAATGAATGAACTTTTGTATTTGTCTTTACTGTTACTGTATAAAAGCCCTGCTGAAAATTAGTGGTGCGAATAACATTTTCTTTATTACACTGTAAAGTTGTTTCTAAAATTTTCTGTCCCATTGCATTTGTAATTTTAGCATTATACATTTCATTTTCTCTGCAAATCACTTTTACTTTTATGTAACTGTTTGCAGGGTTAGGTTTCACACTGATTCTTACATCATCTGAATTTTTATCAGGTAATCCCCCTTGTTTGTAAATACCATACGGCAAACAAGCAACATCATCATTATATTCAATGGAATCATTTACCAAAGCAATTGCTGCTCTTGCCCTGTAAACCGCTTCTCCTCCGTAGTAAGGGCATTGCTCGGCAATGCTTAACAACTGCGAGTACAATTCATTAAAGTTTGTATAATTGGCTTCTTCTAACTGCATAAACAGGTCATTCATTAATGTACTGTTTATTTCATTTTGTTCATCACCATTTATAATGTTGTTGGTTAATTCGCCTTCATACATTTCACCCGCTACAACAGCATTATACTGCAATATAATGTTCTGTCTGGTTGTTTCTAAATTTTCTATTTGTATAATCCATTGTTCCAATAGAGAATCAGCATTGGTGCCTGATTGCTCGATTGAATCTCGCATCACTTCAAAATCTTCTACAGAACTATTAAATTCTTTTAAAAGTGAATCAATGTTATGCAACATGGGCGCAAAAGTAGAATCCATTTTGCCGTAGGTTTCAAACCTTCTTTCTACTGAATTAAGTTGGCCTTCTGCCTCTGCAAGCATTTCATTATAAAAATTCTGAAACAGCGTATCGCTTGCAAGCAAACTGTCGTTGTTTGCCAATACCTGAAACAAATACTGCCTTGCCATGCTCTGGCTTTCGGGGATAAATATGTCCGTTATAATGCTGTCACTGGCAATGATGCGGTACAGCAATTCATAATCAACTTCCGTAAGCATATCGTAACACGCAGTGCCACATTGATAAGGACTACTCGTTAAAATTGGTTGAAACCAACCTAAGTTTTGCTGTGCAAGAATTGGATAATAGATATTACCCATTACATCTGTTATTCTTACACGAAATTCCGAAAGCTGCAAACCTGATATGTTTGCATTATACGCACCAACCGTATCGCGGTAATCAATAAATTTATTTCCGTTGTTGGGTTGCACGCCAATCAACCCAACATTGTTAATGTACAGCCCCAATAGGTTATTGCGCATGGTGTTGCCTTTGAGTTGAGCACCCATGCAGTTGCCGCCAAAAAATATTCCTGTTGCTGTGCTGTCAATGCTGTTGCAACTGATGCTTGCATTACTGCTGATGCTGTAAACAATACCTTTTGTTGCTGTGTTAGCAATATTAAGATTGCGTACACCATTGCAACGTACCTGAGTGCTGTCGCAATTGTTTGATGTTATGCCTTCGCTGTAAAAGCTGCTGCTGCTGTTGTTTTGCTCTATGTAGTTATGTGCCACCAATGGTTTGTAAACATTTTGCATGCGTATGCCATAACGCACATTGTAAAGATACAGGTAATTGTTATCAATATAATAATTACCCTGTCCGTTTTTATTGATTTCGCTGATGATGATACCTGATGCCACATTTAATCCTGCACCATTAACATGAATGGTGTTGTTGTTTAAATCCATCTTGGCTGCACCGGCATTGTTGTTACAGACAATACCTGCACGTTTGGCTTTTATTTCATTCCAGGCAATGGTAGCACTCAGGTAGTCTTTGCAACGGTTCACTGTTGTGCCTATATACATGCTGTCCATGCGTACATTGTTTAAGTTCAGTGTGCTGTAGCTTGTCCACACACCGTAGTGGCTGCTGTTGATAGTGATTTGATTGTTCATCACGGGCTGCATGGTGAGGTTGCCTCTTTTGCCCGCTGCAACATCACCAACAGATGCTACTGCCGTGCCATTGTATTGTTTACCATAAAAGGCATCGGCTTGTATATTGCCGAAGAAACAATTTTTTACTGTTACAGTGCTGCTTTTGGTAACAATACCATTGTTCAGGTTTAAGAATTTGTTTAGCCACATAGAATCCTGATAGGTTCCAATCGTCCCAATCCAATCATTCAATAAAACACCGCACTCCGGCTTTACGCCATGTGTATTTTGCCCTGTGTAGTTTGGTTTAAATGTTGTAAAATCAAAAGTTGTCTGCGCTACTTTTAATGTTGTGCCGTTGTAGTAAGCATTTGTAGTAGGTGGCACATACACACCCAGTACAAAGTTTGTGATATAAGCGTTTTGCAATGTAGCTTTTGCTTTGTTGTTGGCAAGCACAGTAGTGTCGGCATCGGCAACGGTGCTGCCTTCATGCACCAGCAACTCTCCAAAATCTTCTACCGTTATGCCGCGCCACATGGCAAGGCATCCAATAACCATACTGCTGTCAATGTCTAAGTAGCCGCCATTCTGTACAATAATATGTGCCCCTGCATCCATATATACATTGCAGCGCATTAGTTTTAAGGTATCGTTTACAAACAGTGTGCCTTCAACAAATATGTTTAAGGTGTCGTATCTGTAATTTAGGGTAGTGCTGTAGGTGCTGTCGTAAATGATGAACGTGCTGCTGTCTGTGCAAGCATAGTTCACACTCACACAAACACTATCTTTCCAAACGGTATTAGCCGGAGAAGTAACACTTGCTACATTGTAAAAACAACTACCCGGAGAGGTAAAATATCCTGATACGGTAAAGGTGTCGCATTGCATGGAGTTTAGCGTTATTGTTGCAGGCAGTGTGCTGTTGGTAATTACAAAATTTGCAGGGGTGTTGTCTGCAAGGGTACCGGTCTGCGTATTTACGCTGTTGTTGCACACGGTAATGGTGTAGGT
Organism: Bacteroidia bacterium; assembly: GCA_037045145.1. Lineage (NCBI taxonomy): Bacteria > Pseudomonadati > Bacteroidota > Bacteroidia > Bacteroidia bacterium. The sequence continues at coordinate 226,110 of JBAOIA010000011.1, read as the reverse complement.
CACCGTATCGGTAATTGCTGCTGCTGTGTCGGTGTTGGCAGTTTTGGCAATGCTCCAGCAGTCGGGGCATTGGCTGGTAGAATCCCATGCAAATGCAGGCATGGCAAAACCCAATTGCCGCGAGGTGGCAGTGATGGTGTCGCTGCACAATGTTGTTGCACTAAGTTGCAGGTCGGGCAAAATGTCTGCCACATTCATTCCAAAGCCACAAGATGCCACCATCAAAAAACGTATGGTAACATACTGGCTGTTGTGTATGCCTGTGCTACCCAATAGTGCCAGCAGGCTGTCTGTTGTCACTGTCCACACATCAGGTGCTGCTGTGGGTGTAAGCCCCACAGTATCTGTATTGCTGCTTGCCATAGCTGCAATAATCTGCAGGCGCGGGTCGTAGCCGGGCAGTGTTACCAGAAAGGGATAAACAAAACCTGCCTTGCCATTCTGGAATTTGGCTTCTGCAAAAAGGGTATCGCATAAACTAAAACTGTTTGTCTGGCTCCACGATGCCGTGACCAACTCATAAGCTGCCCGGGTAAACTTCAGCGGCACACTGTCGGCAAAACAAACACTGTCAATAGCAAAAGGTGTAGCCGGAAAGTTTTTGCAGTTCCAACCGTAGTAGAGATAAAATTGCAGCGTATCCTGCAGCGGAGGGCAGGAGTCCATCACGGCACAAACATTGCCGCTCAGTAAAATATTTTGTGCTAAGGTTGGTGTCAGCCCAATCACATCGCCATTTGCCTGTGTTATGGTGCCCGAAGGATGGCTTATGTAATGCCACTGGCTCAGATAGACAGGTGCATTTACTGTTGAGAGAAAAACATTGTCTGCATTATCTTTTGTGGTATTCATTAAAACCAGATTGTTCCAGCACACCGTGTCGCCAATGCCTGTGGCCAGACTGTTGCCAATTCCCATAGAGGTGAGTTGCGGTGCTAAGGTAAAATCTTCAATGGCATTGCTCGAGTTGGTTGCCGTTACAGAGGTATTTTGGCAGCCATAAAAACTCTGGCAGGGTGCTGCCTGATTGCCAAAAGTTACCACTGTGCTGCTGCTGTTGTTGTGTGCCGTATCATCGGTGCAGGCAATAGGCATCATGTCTAAGGTAATGGTGTGCTCATAAAACTGGTCGCCCATGTAGGCTGTGGTGCCGGTGGTAAGGTTTTGTGCTGTTGTGTCGTTGGTAAGGCAATGTGTTGCAATAAATGGTGTGGTATTTAAAGAAAAGTTGCCTGTAGTATTTGGCAACAGAGCTGTGATGTCAACAGGCAGTGTTTGATAAAAGTTGTTGCCTATGGGCACCTTATGTTTGCTGGTGGCTTGCACAATTTCATAACCCGGTGGTACATTAACAGCAACAGACTGCCCCGCCATCAGCGGACTGCGGTATTCAAACGGATAGGCATCATACACCTGTGCATTGTTGCAATAGCCCGATGACATGTTTATCTCCATACGTTTGCGGCATTGAAAAATATTTTTGTTGGTGATGATGGTTTTGTTTCTGAAAGTGGTAGCTGCAAAGTAAGCAAAGTTACCTCTTGTTTCGCAAAAAAACAACCGGTTGTTGACATAGCTTGTGTCCATCAGATTGTAGGGTGGCGCTAATGTATCGTAAATGGTAATGTTCATACTGTCTTGCAGCAGGGTGAGGCTTTGTTCCATCTGCGGCACCTGCGAGTGAGATTGTTTTTTTCCACTCAGCCACATGGTGTTTTGTATGTGGCTTTGCCTGAAGGTGTTTTCTGCTGTAAGGTCACCGGCAGGGTTAAAGTTGCCGCAAACATGATAGCTCACTTTAAGTCTGATGCTTTGCCCTTCTTCGAACCCATGAAAGCTGCGACTGCTGCCTATGGGCACGTTCAATGTGGTGATGTGCAGGTTGCCTGTATCGCTCACTGCCGTGCTGTCAAAAAAACTGGTAAAGTTGTACAGGTATTCGTTAAGATTGGTGTTGGTGTTTAGAAAGAACTGCGCAATATCCGTCCCCGTTACTACAATTTTAAGCAGGGTAATAAAATCATCGTTGCCTGCACCAAAAGGCTCACATTCCAGACAACCGCCAATGCTATCGGTGGGGTCGTCAATATAAAATGTAAGTGTGTCGGGCACCACCATCATGGTGTCTAATGCCAAGGGCATGATGCGGCTCAGTTGCAGGGCATTCAGTCGCAGCCCCAAGGCTTTCATCATGGCATAGGTGTAGCCGTCATTGCCGGGGTCGCCAGGCTGCACGTGGGCACGCAGGTAGTCTGTGCAGCGGTCGCCAAAGGCAAGGGTGGTGCTGCTCAGGTTATTTTTGTTTTGTGCAAACCACACACTGCCTGTATCTATAACAGCAGTGGCACTGTCGGCACGATGGTCGTTGTCGCTGTCCTGAAGGCCGTAGGTGTTGCGTTCCATGCGGTAATGGTCAACTATTGGGCCAAAAATTTTACACCCGGGACAATGCACACTAATAGTATTGCCGGCATGGCTCAGCGGCAGCCATTGCGCTATGCCATCGGTTGCGCTAAAAGTAGGCTCCTGATAATGAAAAACACTTGCTGAGGGTAAATTGATAGTAAAGCAATTGCCTGCATCGGCAAGCAAATGAAATTCTGCCTTGTAGGGTGTGGGGTCGATGTCGCTTTTGCAGCAGGCCTGCAGGGTATAAACAAACCTGCCGCTGTCTATCACAGTGCGCATGCCACTGTCGGCAAGGTTAAAGTAATAGTGGTATCTTTTAGCCTCACAACTCAGGCTGTCCTGCGTGATGTCGTAGTAGTAGGGTTTATAAAAAGTAGTGTCGCCAGTGGCAGACAGTGTTATCATAAAAGCATCACTATAAGCATTGGGAATGGTGAGGTTGGTGTTGCACACCACAGTAGCACGCAGCCATCCGTTTAAAGTGGTGCATTGTTGCTGCGGCTGATTGCAGCCCAAGAGTTGATACACATAAGGCTTGCCATTGTTGAGGATGCTTTGCAGATTGACATTGAAGGTAGCTTTCTCTCCAGTGCCGGAATTGGAAACACTCATGTCGGACACCGAAGGGTAGAACTGATGTTGCAGATGCACATCGTATCCGCCACCACCTGTCTGACCTGCCAACAGGGTGCCTGCGGCAAAGCCACTGGCTGTGGGTATGGTCTGTTCCACACCACAAATACTTCTTGTCTTTAATCCTTTAAACATCCATGCATTGTAGTATTTATAAGCATTCATCAGCACAGAGGTGTCCTGGCTGCATCGCAACAGCGCAAACTGCAGATGCACCGTATCTCCGGGATAAAAATCAGTAATCATGGTATAGCAACTATACACGGCAGTGTCCACCAAATCGGCACACAGATGCTGGCTTTTCAGTTCAAGCACGGTATCAATAGTACAATGCGACAACGAAGTTTTTTCAATCACCAAACTTTTACGGGGCATGAGCATCAGCCTGCGTACATCCCATGCTGCATCGCCAAGTTGTGTCAGATCAAACTGAACACTGTCAATAGCACAATTGCCTGTGTTTACAAGCGTGTAGCTCCACAGGGTTGTTTGTGTAGTATCGTTAATGCAACTGTTGTCATAGGTAACTTGCTGCGGACTCACTCGCAACACATCTATTTTAGGCTTATCGTTCATGTTGGCTGTGTAGGCATGAACAAAGCTGTGTTCGCAAGTGCTGCAACCGCTCAGGCTTTGGTTGCACCGGTAGCTGAAGGCTGCATTCATGCTGCTGCACGACACACAATTGGTAGCTTTTACCTTTATCCGTATCACCAATGTGTCGGATGCATTTAGCATCACTGTATCTTGAGAAGGGGAGCCGCTGTAAGCCACCGTTTGGCCTTGGAGTCCAATGCTGTATTCCACTGCACCAAACACCAAATCATTACAGGCTGTGCCTGTATAGACATTGAAAGTAAAGCCAATGTTTGCTCTGTGCGAAAGCGTATTTTTATAGTAGAAAAGCCATGTTGTATCTTGTTGGTAGTTAACATAAAAATTGTTGCCTGCATTTAATTCGGTTATTTTGGTGTAGTTAACGGCTTGCTCTATACTGTTGCTGCTGCCGGGGTTTATGATATAGGAATTGCTTCCCGTAAAATCCTGTTGCAGTTTAACCAATCCTGCCGAAGAATCAATCATAATTACATGGCAATCTATCTCTGCACGATAGGTGTAAGTAACTGTGCCGGTTCCGTTTAATACAAAGCGCAAAACATTGCCTGTTTGCAATGTAGTGGCACTACCTCCGGAAACACTCTCAAAGATGTAATTTACACCACTGCCACTTGTTGTACAGCTTGCAGAAGTTCCGTTTGGAAAATTCAATTGAGGTGTGATGATTACCGTATCGGTAACAGGATTTACAATTGAAACGCTAAACCTGTTTACATCACATGCCCTGAGGGTGTCGGGTGAGGATAAGAATAAAGTAGTTTGTGCCTGAGTAAACAAAGCAGTCATGCAGAGCACAATGGCTGTTATAGTGGTAAAAATTAGGTTTTTCATAATATTTGGTTTTCGGGGTGTGACTAAATTACAGTGATTTTTTGGATTTGTAGGGGTTGAGCAAAAAAAAATTGCGCGGAAATTGATTATCTGGCTCAAGGTTCGGCTAAGAACCCACAACTCAAATAAGTCAACACCGCGCAGAACGCAGCGTTTAACTTATTCTTGAGTTGAATATTAAAATTTAGCCGATTTTGAACCAAGAATTTGCTAACGCAATATTTTATGTATGTTGTTTTTTATGTCATTTTTTTGAATTAAATTGTGTTACAAGGATAGGAATAAATTTTGAAATGGGAAAAGAGTTGGTATTTCAAATTTATTTATTTTCCCTAAGTGCATTACCAACACTATTTATTATCTTCATAAAAACTTTTATACCTCGTAATTGTTGACTATAACATCAATTAAGCCTATCTTTGCACCACTTTTATAAGTACTTGAAAATGATAACAGTAACTGAAAAAGCCAAATCAAAAGCCTTAAGTTTAATGCAAGCAGAGAACAAGCCTGCCAATGCATTTATTCGCGTTGGTGTAGAAGGAGGCGGATGTTCGGGCTTAACCTATATGTTGGTTTTTGATACAGAGCTAAAACCGGAAGATAAAGTGTTTGAAGATAAGGGAATAAAAATAGTATGCGACAGAAAATCGTTTTTGTATTTAGTAGGTACAGAACTTGATTATACAGATGGTTTAAATGGCAAAGGGTTTCAGTTTAATAACCCTAATGCCTCAAGAACTTGTGGTTGCGGAGAAAGCTTTGCAGTATAAACTATGTAGGTAAATTTTTTTTATCCAATAAGTAATTTTAGAAATAATCTAAATAAACAAATTTTGTAAAACAGTGAGCGAAGATTTAAAAATAATAGATGAGGTAACGAGTGGCGAGTATAAGTGGGGATTTGTAAGTAACATTGAATCGGAGAATGCTCCCAAAGGTTTATCAGAAGACATTGTACGATTTATTTCGGCCAAGAAAAAAGAACCCGAGTGGATGCTTGAATTCCGTTTAAAAGCATTCCGTCACTGGCAAAAAATGCAGGAGCCACAGTGGGCTAATGTAAACTATCCAAAAGTTGATTTTCAGGATATCATTTACTACTCTGCACCTAAGCCCAAGAAACAACTCAACAGTTTAGACGAACTTGATCCGGAAATCAAAGCTACATTTGATAAACTTGGAATTTCATTGCTTGAGCAAAAACGCCTTGCGGGTGTAGCTGTTGATGCAGTGATAGATAGTGTTAGTGTCAAAACTACGTTTAGGAACGAGTTAAGTAAGTTGGGAATAATATTTTCATCGTTCAGCGAAGCTGTTCAGGAACATCCTGAACTGGTAAAAAAATATATGGGCAGCGTGGTTCCCTATACCGACAATTTTTATGCTGCTTTAAACAGTGCCGTTTTTAGTGACGGTTCATTTTGTTATATTCCTAAAGGTGTACGTTGCCCAATGGAGTTGAGTACATATTTCCGAATTAACTCAGCAGGCACAGGTCAATTTGAAAGAACACTTATTATAGCTGATGAAGGTGCTTATGTTAGCTATCTCGAAGGATGTACAGCTCCAAAGCGTGACGAGAATCAATTGCATGCAGCGGTAGTAGAAATTTATGCACATACCGATGCACAGGTAAAATACAGTACGGTACAGAACTGGTATCCGGGTGACAAGGAAGGTCGCGGAGGTATTTTTAATTTTGTTACCAAGCGGGGACTGTGTGCAGGAGAACGTTCTAAAATAAGCTGGACACAGGTTGAAACAGGCAGTGCTGTTACATGGAAATATCCAAGTGTAATATTAAAAGGTGATTATTCAACAGGCGAATTTTATTCTGTTGCATTAACCAACAATTTTCAGCAAGCCGATACCGGAACAAAAATGATTCACATTGGGAAACATACACGCAGCACTATCATCAGTAAAGGAATTAGCGGAGGTCGCAGCAACAATAGTTATCGTGGCTTAGTCCGCATTGGTAAACAGGCAGAGAAAGCACGAAATTTTTCGCAATGCGATTCATTACTGCTTGGCGATAAATGCGGTGCACATACCTTTCCTTATCTGGAGTGTGCAAATCCAACAGCCAAAGTTGAGCACGAGGCCACAACATCAAAAGTTGGAGAAGATCAGATATTTTATTGCAATCAGCGAGGCATCTCTACTGAAGATGCAATCGGACTTATAGTAAATGGATATTGCAAAGAAGTGTTTAATCAGTTGCCAATGGAGTTTGCTGTTGAAGCACAAAAACTATTGGCGGTTTCATTGGAAGGATCAGTCGGATAAAATTTAAATATAGTAGTCAGAAGAATAAAGTTTGTAAAAAAAGTATGTTAAACATTAAAAATCTACATGCCTCAGTCGAAGGTAAAGAAATATTAAACGGACTAAACCTTCAGGTAAATCCCGGAGAAGTTCATGCCATTATGGGGCCTAATGGTTCAGGAAAAAGTACATTGGCATCGGTACTTGCAGGACGCGAAGCTTATGAAGTTAATGAAGGAGAAATATCGTTTCACGGTGAGGATCTTATAGAGCTTTCTCCCGAAGACAGAGCACGAAAAGGAATATTCCTTGCATTTCAGTATCCGATTGAAATACCGGGTGTAAGTAATGCCAACTTCCTGAAAACAGCAGTTAATGAAGTGCGTAAGTCAAAAGGTTTGGATGCACTCGATTCAAAAGATTTTTTAAAGCTGATGAAAGATAAAATGCAGTTGGTGAAGATGGATAAAAGTATGACACAGCGCAGCGTTAATGAGGGATTCAGTGGAGGTGAAAAAAAACGTAATGAAATTTTTCAGATGGCCATGCTTGAACCGGAGTTATGTGTACTTGATGAAACCGACTCAGGACTTGATATAGATGCGCTCAGAATTGTATCCGATGGTATCAATGCATTACGTGATGGCAAACGATCTTTCATTGTCATTACTCACTATCAGCGATTGCTTGACTACATAGTTCCTGATGTTGTACACGTTTTGTATAAGGGAAAAATTGTAAAGAGCGGTCCTAAAGAACTGGCGCTTGAGCTGGAAGAGAAAGGATATGATTGGATAAAAGAAGAAGTTGAAATTTAAACCTGATTATTGTGAACTCATCTGTTGATACACTTTCTGTGACTAACGAAACAAGCATTGCCGAAGAGAATATTCCCTTTGACGGGCTGCAAAAATTGCGGCTCGAAGCATTAAATAAATTTTTAGAGAAAGGATTTCCTGATTCAAAACATGAAGAGTGGAAGTATCTTAACCTGAAACCTATCAGTGAGACAAAATACAATCACCGTGTGGTAGTATCACAATTGAAAGCTTCAGACCTTGAGCAATTCAACGATGCAGGCAGCGATACTGTGAATTTGGTTTTTATGAATGGACGTTATTGTTCTGAGTTTTCCGGACATCAAAGCCACAAACACCCTTTCAGTATTTATTCGCTCGAAAGCAGAGAAGCAGAGCTGTATTTAGAGACTTTGCGTAATTCGGAAGACGAACCTTTTCATGCTTTGAATACTGCTTTTCATCAGGGCGGTATCATGATTCATGTTCCTGATGATTGCCGTATGCCAATGGCTATTCATCTTCTTCATGTTAACGATTCGCAAGTAGAAGCTGTTGCAGCACACCCTAAATGTATAGTTGTTGCCGGAAAAAATTCAACATTTCAGGTAATAGCAACTTATCATTCACTCAATAATTTCCCATCACTCACAAATACGGTGACAGAATTTCTTATAGGTGAAAATGCAGTTGTTGAATTCGACATCAAACAGAATGAAAACAGTAATGCCAACCATATTAACAGAGTTTATGCCCGTGTACAACGCAATGCTGTATTTGATATATTTACTGTAACAATGGGCGGTGCTTTAGTTCGCAACAACCTTGAAATTATTTTAAGTGAACCCAATGCCTGTGCGCATCTGAATGGACTCACTGTTGCTGATGGCTATCAGGTGGTGGATAATCATACAGTGGTGGACCATGCAAGTCCAAACTGTGAAAGTAATCAGTTGTACAAAAATATTTTGGACGACCATTCACAAGGGGTTTTTAACGGAAAGATTTTTGTTCGAAAAGATGCACAGAAGACCAATGCTTTTCAAAGCAGTAAGAATGTATTGTTGAGTAATACTGCCGTGATGAATGCTAAGCCACAATTAGAAATTTTTGCAGATGATGTAAAATGCTCACATGGCGCAACCACAGGTCAGCTGGATGATGATGCATTGTTTTATTTTCGTTCGCGTGGTATTGGTGAACGCGATGCACGAGCTTTACTGAATTATGCATTTGCCAGTGATGTTATTGAAAAAATCAATAATGATGCGCTTAAATCAAACTTGTTAAAGCTACTATCACAAAAGTTAAATACTACGGTTGAATTTGAAGAGTAATTGAAATACACTTCGGTTACCGTATTTACGAAGTTAGATTTCCTTCCTTTAGAATTATTATAGATTTAATCAGAAACTATTTCCTCTTATAAGGAGGAATAATCAATCTGATATTTCTGTCATAGTTAATATAGTTCCACAACCAGTTAATGAATACCACCACCTTGTTTCGAAATCCGACAAGCAGCATTAAATGTAATGCCATCCACACCATCCATCCTGCAAAACCTCCAAAACGAATATTGAAAGATTCTGTTACCGCTCTGTTTCTTCCAACGGTTGCCATTGTGCCTTTGTCAAAATATTTGAATTTTTTAATCGGCTGTTGCCTTATCTCCTGCTGTATGTTTTCAGCAAGCAATTGTGCCATCTGAATTGCAACCGGTGCCACCTGTGGATGTCCGTTAGCAAGGTTTGTAGTAGTCATACTTGCAACGTCACCAATAGCAAATATATTTTCATAACCTTTTATCTTACAATATTCGTCAACAATATATCGCCCCCGATTATTAAGGGCATCGTCACTTAAGCCGGAAATTGTAACGCCTTTAATTCCTGCAGCCCAAAGAAGATTTTTACTTGGCAATACTTTATTGTTTTTAAAAACTACTTCTTCGCCATTATAAGACGACACCTGTGTTTCCAGCCAAACTTCACATCCTAACTCTTCTAAATATTTTAATGCACGATGCTGGTTTACCTTACTCATTGCCTGCAGAACAGTGTTTGTGCCTTCAATAAGCAGCACACGCATTTTTCTGAAATCAAGTTCGGGGTAGTCGTTTGGCAGCACATGTTTTTTTAACTCACACAAGGCCCCTGCAAGTTCAACACCTGTTGGGCCACCACCAACAACGGTGAATGTCATTAAAGCCTCTTGCTCTTTTAAACTTTGCGTGAGCAATGCCTGTTCAAAATTTTGAAGTATTAAACTACGGAGGTTAATTGCTTCAATGACGGATTTCATTGGCATGGCATGTTGAGCTATGTCAGCATTACCAAAATAATTAGTTGTTGTTCCGGTAGCAATTACCAGATAGTCGTAAGTTATTTCCCCAACTGTAGTTTGAACGGTGTTTTTTTCAGGAATTATATTTTCTACCTTTCCCCAACGAAAAAGAAAGTTTTTTTGTTTCTTAAAAATTTTTCGGATGGGATAGGCAATAGAATCGGGCTCCAAACCCGAAGTGGCAACCTGATAAAGTAGAGGTTGAAAAGTATGATAGTTGTTTGTGTCAAACATCACTATTTGCACACGAGCATTGCGGAGTGATTTGGCTAATTGTAATCCACCGAAGCCGCAACCGATTATAACAACACGTGGAATTTTCAGATCAGGAATATTCATATAAAAGCTCTTTAAAAAACTGATGTTGCGTTAAACATCACAATGTGATTTAATGCCCTTGGTCTGAAATATTAGAAAACTATTTTTTAGCCACCCAAAACTCATCACTGTAGTTGTCATGAAATGGTTCATTGTGCACTGCAGCCATGTCTTGTAATTGTTTTGCCGATGCTGCATTTTGAATTTCATTAAACAACTCTCTTTCTTCAAAACGAATGTGCCTGTCAAGTTCGTTTTGTAATTCATCCAATTGTTGAATGGTTTGTTCTTTACTAAGAAAAAGATTCCTAAGCTTTTCATGATGCTGCATAGCTTTTTTAATGCTTGCATGATCGCTTCCTAATACCGGATACAAGTTATTTTCTTCCAACTCAAAATGATTTTCAAGATAACTTGACCAAAACCAATCAACATATTTTTTAATTCTTTCGGCAGGTATTTTATTCTTTATTCCCTGTCTGATTTTCCAGCCCAGCAAGAGGGCGTGATGATGATCGCGACTTATTGGCTTAAGTGCTTCATTTCTTTTTATCGGCTCACTCATGATATATGTGTTTTTCAAGTTCTAATGCCTTTGGAAAAAGGATATTATTTTCGAGATGAATATGCAAGTGCAAGTCATCTTCAAATTCTTTGAGCATGGCAAACGATACTCTGTATGTGTTGCAAGCGTCCTGTGGTGGATTGTATTTGTTGCTTAACTCCTCAATTTTTCTGAAACGCTCACCTTCGTTATTATGTTCATGCATCATCATTTTAATCGGATTATTTACCGATCCAAACTGTGGTCTTTCAGGTGTTGTTTTTTGCATTTGTGCTTTCACCATTCTTCTTACTGCCGGAAATAGAATCAACTCTTCTTTTTTCATGTGCATGGCTAACTCGCCCGCAGAATCGTTAAAAAGTTGGTTGATTTCATACAACTCCGGATGATGTTCACCATGTACTTTGCAAATTTTATCTAAATAGGGTTTTATCTCCTGAATTTTTTCTTCTACATAACGATGATGTTTTTTCTCAATGTAGTCGGCAAGTAAATCCAATGGCCAGGAATTAAAATCAGTCTGTGCTGCTGATATTTGCTGCGAAACCTGATTTAGTTCACCAATGATGTTTGTTACAGACATTTCTTTTTGTTTGCACACCTCTTCGAGTGTGCGATTACCATTACAACAAAAATCTATACCGTTTTGTTTAAAAACTGTTGCTGTTCGGTAGTCTTTAGCAACCAAGTCGCCAACAATAGTGTCTTTTGTGATTTGCATAATTTTTATTTTTAAAGTTTTTCAGCAATTATTGCAATTGCATTCATGTGATTTTGATACTGTTTGAATACTTTTCTCATTTCAAGAATTCTTTTTCTTGCTTTTGGATGCGTGAGAATGTTCCAACTGATTTTTGCAGCTCCTATCAAACCTTCATCATCTATTATCCGATTCATTTCAAGAAGGTGCATGCCGTTGGTCATAACTTTTTTTACAGTAAAACCTTCCTGTTCCAGCAAATGTTTCCATTCGTTTTCAGTGAGTGGACGGGCATTAACTTTTATTGATAAAGCCAAATCTCTTTGAATTTTGCTTTTTAATGTTTCATCTACATTGGTAAGACCTAATTCATGAATGGCATACCAGCCTCCTTTTTTGAGAATGCGATGTGCTTCTCTGATAATTTCAGACTTTCTATGATCGGCATGCATGGTTAGCATAGCTTCTCCATAAACTTTATCCTTTGATGCGCTTTTGAGATTTGTTTGAGATGCATTTCCGAGATTAAAAGATGCTTGCGCACTTTGTAGTTTTTTACTTAACATTCTCACAATATCTTCATCAGCATCTATACCAACATACGAATGTAGTTTGTGCGCAAGTGTAAGAGATGCTGTAAATCCCATTCCGGGAGCAAACTCAACTACGTCATCTGAAGCGTTAAAAGCTAAGCTATCAATTAATTTCTTGGTAAGTTCTTTACCACCGGGGCGTAACACCCTTTTACCCATTTTGGCCAATATCCAGTGGCCATGTGCTTTCTGTATATCTTTAGTATCCATGATTATTTATTTTATGATCTTTAATAATTAATAAATAATAACCACAAGTTCTGAATCTATTTGACAGTGCAGGTGTTGGGTGAGAGGATATCTGAAAATGGTAAAGTTTTTTTCAGATATTAAAGCAAACAAGTTGCTTTTAGAATCAAAACGGTGCTATTATTATGATTTGTTATTCGTTGTAGTTTGAAATTCGTTGCTTCCCCAGTTTGCAATTTCTTCTTTCGTCCATAATGAAGGGAAGAATTTTCTTTGTTGATATTTTGGATGTAAATACTTTTTCCATTCGCTTCCACCGGTAGCAGCTTTGTTTTCTCCTTTTAAATCGAGATAATGCTGTGCTGTTTCAAGATGAACTATTGGCCAGGCTACATTATACATGTGATCAAATTCTTTTAACTTCGTTTTAAGCGCATCAGAACAATTTCCCATTTGCATCACTTTATCTTCTATAGTGTTGCCTTCTACTTTTTTTGCTAGTGCAATGAAGCTTGCTAAATATTTTTCTTCAAACAGTTTTAAAGTCATAGATTTTTTTCCTGTCTTACGGTCTATACCTGCATCTTTCCAATAGATATGTTCAAAATAATCTTCTATTGATGGATTGTTTCCTAATCTTTTTCTTCCTTCTTCATTCATTAAATTTTCCAATCGTGTCAGGTAAATTTCAATGAATCGGAATTGTGCCGATTGAAATCCACTTGCAGGAGCCAGTGTACTTCTGAAAGTATTGTAATCATCATAGTTCATTCCATATTTCATAACATCAAAGGAGGTTATCAGCATGGATGTATAACGGTTGAGGCGGTTGATTTTATCAATCCAAATGTGTTCTGCAAATGGATCAAAAACCATTTGTTTTATTTCATGTACCATCATTTTCAATACAAGCTCTGTGACCTGATGATACATCACAAAAATTTCTTCGTCTTTGAAATTCGTTCTGGGTCTTTGCAGCGATAAAAGTGTTTCAACTTCTACATAGTCCCAATAGGTAATGGGTTTTGCATGTAAAAGTCCTTTCAGATAGGTTTCTGAATTTTCACCTGTTTGCTGATATTTATTTTCAATTTCATTAATTAGTTTTTCATTGTTCATGTTGTTATGTTTTTAAAGAGTGTTAAAATAAATGTTGCTAAAAATACCACTTTAACCACTTCAAGTCCTGCATAGTAAAAATGAAGTTTAGAAGGCAAAACCGGCTTACCGTTTATTTGCATTTGTGCTCGGGCATCAAGTTGTGGCAAAAGCCAAAGTGTCTAAAATAATAATATAAGTAACGGAATAAGATAAAATATTCCCTGCCCTCCATTGACGGGATTGATAAATTGTTCTTTAGCTAAAATAAGATTACAGATAATTAATGTTGCAAGAACCCATTCAATTTTGTTGAGTGCATTGAAAACTAACCTGCCAATACCTAAACCTAAGGGTATAGTAATTCCCGGTGCTCTGAATTTTAGCCAGGCTTCCATAAAACTTATTGCACTAACAAATCCAATCCATAGTGTGGATGCAATTAAGGCTATGGGCAGATGTACAACAGTCATTATAGTGGAGTAGTGGAACTGTTTTTAATATATTCAATCTTGTAATGAAACATATCTGCCATTCGCTGACCTTGCCATTTGGCTTGTTCTGCTTTTTCACCAGCAAAGTTTTCATCAACAGTTTCGGAAAATAGTTTTATCCATTGCTCAAAATGACTTTTATCTACCGGCATTTTAGCATGTGGAACAAATGGACTGCCAAAGTAAGTTTGATCATCTAATAGAATTGTTTGCCAAAAGCGATACATCTTTTCAAGATGTTCGGGCCATCTGTTTTTTATAATACCATTAAAAATAGAACCTAATTGTTCGTCATTGCGAATTTTACTATAGAAGCCATCCACCAATAATTGTATATCGTTTATGTTTTCAATATCTTTCATCACCATTACTGAAAATTAGTTTGTTTTAACTTTAATGTAAATCTTTTAATTGTAATGCTCATTAGTAAAATGTAAAGAATTACTTCCAATAATTATTTGCTGCTGCCACAGTCTGAAATTCTAGTGCTATTACATTAGCAGAAGCTATCAGTTGTTTTGTGTCGGATGCATAATCGTCACGTAGTTTTTTTCTTACCTCCGGATTTGTTTGTATTGCTGCAATTGATTTTCTTGCCATTTTAATTGCTAATTCTCTTCCCTCCTGAGGTGTTTTTGTGATTAGCGATGGTAGCCATATTTCTGTAGTCTCCATTGTTTTGTGTTTTTTATTGTCTATTGAATATTTCTGATTTAAATAAATTTATTATCTCATTAAAACTGTTTTTCCGGACTTTAGTCCTAATGCCAAATCGTAAACAGTAGTTGTAGTTAACATTTCTTTTATTTCTTTTCTGACTTTAATAAATTTATCGTGCATAGGGCAGGGCTGTGCTTTACTACATTCACTCAGTCCCATACCACAGCCATTATATAATGAATCTCCATCAATGGCATTGACGATGTCGCTCATTTTTATTTTTTTCATGTCCTTAACATCAATAAAAAATCCCCCGTTAGGTCCTGTATAGGAATTTACGATATGATACTTGGTTAATGAGCCCAGAACTTTTGCAGTAAAAGCTTCAGGTGATCCGGAATTTTCTACAACATCACCAATTTTTACGCGCTTTCCATCCATGGATTGTGTTGCTATATATATTATGGCCTTTATGCCATGCTCGCAGGCTTTAGAAAACATTGTTGCGTTTTTTCAGGGTACAAAAGTAGGAAGTTTTTTATTTACGACAAAAATATCGTAAATTATTTTTAAATGTCAATTTCATTGTATTTATGCAGTGTTAAAACTGTTTTTATATTTATGCTGAATCGTCAGAATCATGTCATAAATTTGCAGCAAAATACGCAGAACAGAAAAAACGGAATGTCAGCCTTGCATAACACAGACGGAATTGTTTTGAACATGTCGCCCTATGGCGATTCATCTGTTATTGCTAAAATTTATACAGAAAAATTTGGCATACAGACCTATCTGGTTAATGGTGTGCGTTCTTCAAAGGCAAAAAGCAAGAGTGTATTTTTTCAACCTTTATGCTTACTGCAGCTTGTTGTTTATCATCGTCCGGACAAAGGACTTCAACGCATAAAGAATCTGGCTTTTGCAAACCGCTTTATCACTATTCCCTTTGATATTACCAAAAGCACACAGTCAATTTTTATGGCAGAATTGCTATACCGTACTATTCGTGAAGAAGAGGCTAATCCTGCACTTTTCAGATTTTTGTTTGATAGCATAGTTCAACTCGATAATTCATTAACAGCCAACCCTGATTTTCATCTTTTTTTTATGATAAAGCTTTCTGCATTTCTCGGTTTTGGACCTACAGATAATTATGAGGAACAATTTTGTTTTGACTTGAAGGAGGGTAATTTTAGTTCAAAAAACTCGTCACATCTCTATGTCATTGATTCATCAACTTCGTTTTTATTACATCGATGTCTTAATTCATCAATCAATAATCCACAATTTAATCATAAACAGCGAACAGATTTAATGAATGTTTTGTTGCAATATTATCAACTGCATCTTCCGGATGGTTTTCGTTTGCAAAGTGTTGATATACTAACCGAACTGTTTAATTGATGAGTTTTTAAATACAGAATGGCTATTGAGCTAACCAAAATCAGTTTTTACACCGGCAAATTGACTACCTTTGTGCGCTGAATTCAGTTATTTTTTAATGTGGAAAAGAAACGTACTTACCTCGGTAATGCTGATCCGGTAGCGATAGAAGCACTTTATAACTCATATCTTAAAGACCCGCAGTCAATAGATCATACCTGGCGGACTTTTTTTGATGGATTTGAACTGGCAAGGAAAAGCCAATCGCCTGATGGTGGCAATGTTGTATCGGCAGCAAATGCAGCACATATAGAAAAGGAGTTTATGGTATTGCGATTAATTAGTGATTATCGCAAACGTGGACACTTATTTACAGATACCAATCCTGTTCGTGAGCGCAGGAAATATCAACCTACATTAGATATTCAGCATTTTGGATTGTCTGAGAGTGATCTGCCTACGCTTTTTCAGGCAGGTCATCAAATTGGAATTGGCAAAGCATCATTATCAGATATTATCGCACACCTACGCGACACGTATTGCCGCAGTGTTGGTGTGGAGTATAAGTATATCAGAAGCCCGGAAGTAGTAAAATGGTTTGAACAAAAAATGGAGAGCTGCAAAAACAGCCTTGAGTTTACTATTGATGATAAAAGAAAAATTCTGAATAAGCTGAACGAAGCTGTTGCATTCGAAAATTTTTTACATGTAAAGTTTGCTGGACAGAAACGTTTTTCACTCGAAGGTGCCGAAACAACTATTCCTGCACTCGATGCAGTAATTGAATTTGGTGCCAAAATGGGCATCAAAGAATTTGTTATAGGCATGGCACATAGAGGCCGCCTGAATGTACTTGCAAATATTCTCAATAAAGGCTATGATGAAATTTTTACTGAGTTTGAAGGAAAAGCTTTTGAAGATAATGCCTTTGGTGGTGATGTAAAATATCATCTTGGCTATTCTGGAGATGTTGAAACTTATGATGGCAAGAAAGTACATATTTCATTAACACCAAACCCTTCGCATCTCGAAGCAGTAGATGCATTGGTACAAGGAATAGTTCGTTCAAAAATTGATGCTCAAGGGGGAACAACAGATGATATTGCACCGATTTTGATTCATGGTGATGCTGCGATAGCAGCACAAGGTGTGGTTTATGAAGTTATTCAGATGTCATTACTCAAGGGTTATTCTACGGGAGGAACTATACATCTTATTATAAACAATCAGGTAGGTTTTACAACTAATTATATTGATGCACGATCAAGTACCTATTGTACCGATGTTGCAAAAGTAACTTTGTCACCAGTGTTTCATGTCAATGGCGATGATGTTGAAGCGCTCATTTACACAGTGAAATTGGCGATGGAATATCGTCAGAAATATCATCGTGATGTTTTCATTGATATTCTTTGCTACAGAAAATATGGGCACAACGAAGGTGATGAACCACGTTTCACGCAACCACTTTTGTATAAGGCCATTGCTTCACATCCAAACCCAAGAGAAATTTATATTCAGAAATTACTTTCACAAGGCGAGATAGAAACAAACCTGGTGAAGGAGATGGAAAAATCATTCAAAGCATTGCTTGAAGAAAAATTAAGTGTTGCCAAAAAAGTTGAGAAAACAAAAGTTCCTAACTTTAAAGATGGTGCATGGAGTAAACTCCGCTTTTCAACTCCTGAAGATTTTGTTCAGTCTCCGGATACAACAGTTAAGTCACAGGTATTATTATCAATTGCAGAAAAAATTACAGATCTTCCGGCAGATAAAAAGTTTTTTAATAAGATAACACGACTTTTCAGTGAAAGAAAAGAAATGTTAAAAGGTGATGGCAGGTTGGATTGGGCAATGGGTGAACTATTAGCTTATGGAACCTTACTTTATGAAGGGTTTCCTGTTCGTTTGAGCGGACAAGACTGTGAACGCGGCACATTCTCACACCGACATGCTGTTGTTCGTGTTGAAGATTCTGAAGAGCAATATACACCACTCAATCATATTTCAGACAAGCAAGCACGATATTACATTTACAACTCGCTGTTGTCGGAGTATGGTGTTTTAGGATTTGAATATGGTTATGCATTTACATCACCCAACAGTTTGGTTTTGTGGGAAGCACAGTTTGGCGATTTTGGAAATGGTGCACAAATAATTATTGATCAGTATCTGAGCAGCGCAGAGGACAAGTGGAATCGTATGAATGGATTGGTAATGTTGCTGCCTCATGGTTATGAAGGACAAGGTGCCGAACATAGCAGCGCACGTATGGAGCGTTTTCTTACGCTAAGCGCAGAATATAATATGGTTGTTACCAACTGTACTTCACCTGCTAATTTTTTCCACGCTTTAAGACGTCAACTTAAATGGTCTTTTAGAAAACCTTTGATTGTATTTACACCAAAGAGTTTGCTTCGTCATCCGCTTTGTGTTTCTACCATCAGTGATTTTACGGATAAAATATTCAGTGAAGTAATTGATGATACAGTTAAGGCTAATGAGGTTTCGCGTGTAATCTTTTGTACAGGTAAAGTGTATTTTGACCTATTACAGCATCGCACAGAAGAAAAAATTTCTGACATAGCTTTAATCAGAATTGAGCAGCTTTATCCTTTCCCACATCAGCAGGTTGAAAAACTGCTAAGGAAATATTCAAAAGCAGATGACATTATCTGGCTGCAGGAAGAACCTGATAATATGGGTGCATGGAGTTTTATAAAACGGATGATGCCGGATTTGAACATCAGACTTATTGCACGTGTTGAAAGTGCCAGTCCTGCAACTGGATCACACAGTGCTCATGATGAAGAACAACAACAATTAATTAAAGCAGCATTTGAGAAAGTAACTGTCTAAATTACTTTTTTAGAATTGAATTGACCTTCTCGGTGAGATTAGAAAATAATACATTTTCAATTTCGTTAAACTGTTCAGGCTGAAATTGTTTTTCAAAACGTCCATTTTGAATCAAATGAATTTCAGCACACAATGATGTCAATGGGGAAAGAATGTGTGATGAGAGAAATATTGTTTTACCATTTTCAGCTAGTTTTTGAATCAGCATTTCCAGAATTTTATTCGATTCTAAATCCAATCCGTTAAAAGGCTCGTCTAAAATATACACCGGTTTGTCCTGACAGATAATTGCAATCAAAGCCAGCTTCTTTTTCATGCCTGTAGAGAAAGTATCAATCAACTCATTGGATTTTAACTGAAGCAGTTCAATCAAATTCTTTTTATTGAAAAGTAAATTATTGGATGGAAAAAGCGAAAGATATTCTTCGGCAGTAATGTTATTATAAAAGTAGTTTGTTGTTTCCAGATAGGCTGCATCACAACGCTCAAATGGTTTATCGTTTAACAAAACGGCTTGTACATCACGCTTTAAATACTTGCATACGGCATTAAAAAAAGTTGTTTTTCCGGCACCATTAAGACCAATAATACCAAGTGTTTTTCCTGTATTAAAATAATATTTTTCAATATTAATCACCTGTTGTTTATCAAAAGAAATTTTCAGATTATTGATGCTGATCATGAAAGTAGTAATCTAAGTTTTGAAGAGCGCTTTTATACTTTATAGTTGCAACAACTATGGGAAAAGGAATGGTGAATGGAAGAGCCGGTGAAATAGAAACTATAGATAGCAACATACTTCCTGCTGTTAGTTTTTCATTGGGTTTGTAAACAGCATATTTAATCAACACTGCACAAATAACAACAAGTGTGTATAAAGAATAAATCAGTATGTTAACCCACCAAATTTGAGGATGAAAAAATATATTCGCCAATACCGGAATAAAAGTTATCTTTAAGTAAAGTGACAAAGAACTAATAATTTTACTTCTTAGCAGTTGTTTGGCATTTTCATGTAAATAGAGAAGTGACAATGGTTCTCCAAATTGATAAAACCCGGCAACTGATATGGTGATTAACCACAGGAATATTAATGGAAAAAACTTTAAAAAACAGGACGCATACAAACCAATAATAAAGACTGCGGCAATACCTTTAGAGTTACGAATACCGCTCCTCCATTCAAACATTCCTGAAGGTATCCATCTTGTAAGTTTTGGAAAAAGTAAGGTTGTTGAATTTCCGGGAACAGTTAAAGCTACTAAGAGACAACCTGCAATTATTATGCATCCTGATGCAAAAAAACCTTTTACAAATAACAAGATAAAAACCGGAAGAGTCAACAAGAGGTATTCAGATGTCAGGATAAAATACGGATTCCATAATTGTTGTTTGATAAATGTCAAATCATTTCTGGTACTATGAATAGCATACACAGTTATAATCAATAAAGCCGATAAATAAAAACTATGAATTTGTGTTTGCACCAAATGATAAAATAAAAATCCAAAAATCCCGACAATGATTAAGAGTATAAGACTGTAAAGCCATCCGGTTCTAATCAACTCGCGTTTAAGTTGCTGCAATCTGATGAAAATAAGATTGGAAAGCATATCAAATGCCGAAGGCTGTTTACTCATTCCAGCGGAAACTGTTTAAACTAAATCCTGCAAGATCCAACGCACGGTCAACTACTGTTGCTGCCACATCATTGATAGTTTGCGGCTTGCTGTAGAAAGACGGACATGCAGGGCAAATTATTCCTCCGGCTTCAGTTATGGCTTTCATATTGTTGATATGAATAAGATTCAACGGCATATCACGTGTAACTAAAATAAGTTTTCTGCGCTCCTTGAGTATTACATCTGCTGCGCGTGTTATCAGATCGTTTGAAATTCCTGCAGCAATCCTTCCCATTGTTCCCATGCTGCATGGAATAATAATCATAGTATTATATTGTGCTGACCCAGATGCAAATGGTGCATTGAAATCCATCGTATCATACCTTTTAAAAGAAAATGTTTTAAATGAATCATTACCTAATTCATGTTGCCACACAGCTGTTGCGTTTTTTGAAAATACTATTGCAACATCTGAAAATTGTTCTTTTAACATTGACAATTTATCAAACAACATTGATGCGTAAATACTACCGCTGGCACCGGAAACGGCAACTACTATTTTATTTTTCATTATTGCTTTTGTTTGTCTTTTGAACTAAAAGTATAAGTAAGAAAAAATGCCAAACCGCTATTGTATTGTCCGCTTTTAAAATAACGTGTGTCTGCACCCATTTTACGAATGGGCAACAGCGAATTTGACAAGCGCATATACAAACCAACTTTCTCGCTGAAGTGAAATGATAGCCCACCCGCAACACCTAGTTCTGTTTTTTCAAACTCTGGTCTTTCTGTCAACTCTCCTGCTATATCTTCTTCTTTCTCACCTACCAGTACACCAAAGGTAGGACCAACATGTAATCCTATTTTTTTAGATGCATGATAAGTATAATTAAAATGCACTTCCAGATAATTTAAACTCATTTTGTAATAGTCGGCATTGATGTTGTCTTTCGATGTAGGAGTTTTACTTCCTTTCTGAATAAACAACAACTCCATGGCAACATCTGATTTTGGCGTTACAGACAAAAAGGTACTGCCTCCGAACATTACTCCCGCTTTATTAAACCCCCCTAATTCATCACCGGAAACTTGTGATGCATTGACACCGGCAATAATGGAAGCTTTGAACGATTGTGCATTTGCAATGAAGGGCAACAAAAGCAAAATCAATATTTTTTTAAAAATGCTAAACATTGTTTGAGTATTATATACAACAAAAGTAAAAATTAACAGGTTGTAAAGGTTGGTAATTTGCAGCCCAAATGCTAATCTTGCATTAAATAAGCTATAAATATGCGTCTTGTAGTTCTATTGCTTTTTGTATTGAATCAGTCGGTAGTGGCACAGCCATTAATTGACATTGCATCATTGAACTATAGTTATCATCGTCCATTAAAATTCACCAACAATGAATCTTCAACACTTCAATACACCAATTTTTTCCTGACGCTTCCTATAAAAAACGGTAACAATATTTTTATCATTAATCCCTCTTTTGACAGGTTCGTTTTCAGATTGCGTCAGCAAGATAAACATTATATGAGTGGACAGCTTACACTGACATGGCAGCATGAGTGGAAAAACAAACGTTTTAAAACAGCCTTTATTTTTATTCCAAAATCTATTTCTGAAAGTAAATATTGGTTACAAAAAGACAGCTATCAGATAGGAGGAGCGGTTTTACAAACCTATCATCCTTCAGAACGAATTAGTTACAAACTTGGAATATATTATAATAGTGAATTTTTCGGTCCCTATTTTTTGCCACTTCTCGGAATAGATTATCGTATAACACCACGATGGAATTTATGGGGTATTCTTCCTGCTTCGCTCAACGGAGAGTATAAGGCCGTCATCAACAAATTACATTTTTTAATTTCGCTTAAAACCATAACACTTTCTTACCGAAAGGACGACAGCTATTACCTAAGAACCAATGACAACTTGCTTAGAATTGCAGCAGATTTTTATATTAAGAAGAACAATGTATTGTTTTTAGAAACCGGACATTCTGTTTTCAGAAAGTTTGTTCTGGGAACAAAGAATCGGAATATAGATTCACAAAGCGCTATGAGTATTCAAAATTCGTGGTTTGTGAGGTTAGGATATACTTATAGAGTGAGGCTTGATAAACTTTAGAGCAGTTTCAATGAGGTTAATGATTTTAATCACCGTACTTTCAGTGCGAAGTGTCATTTTTACTACCTTTGTATCATTATTTTTAAACAAAAAAAGTATGAAAAAATTTTTAGCGGCAGCATTGTTTTTTGCGCACACAATTACTTCGGCACAAGTTCTTACTGTAGCTGAGCAAACATCAACATTCTCTACCGGACAGCAGCCTGCAATTGTTACAACTTGCTTTAACAACAGCCTTAAAGATGTAACCAATAGCTGGACAACCTATATGAAATCTTTAAAGAGTAAAAAAGTAACAGCAGGTAAAGAAGAAACTTTTACCGACAATGTTTTGATAAAAGACTGGGGAAACAATCCTGTTGACATTTACGCTCGTTTTGAAGAAAACAAATCAGACAACAGTGTTAAAGTGATGGTTGCCTTTGATTTGGGAGGAGCTTATTTATCATCATCTGTTGATGCCACCAAGTATGGAGCAGCAGAGCAGATGGTAAAAAGTTTTGCAGTTGAAACTACAAAAGCACCAGTTCAGGCGCAACTAAAAGATGCAGAAAAATTGTTGGGTAAGATGGAGAGCGACAGAGGCTCTGTAGAAAAAGATATTAAAACTTTGCGCAGCGATATTGAAAAATATAAGGATAATATCAAAAAAGCAGAAGACGATGTTTACAAAAAGGAAAATGACCTGAACAAGAAGAAGAGTGAAATAGACAGTCAGCGTACTGCCATTCAGCTTCTCACAAGCAAGCTTGGCGAAATCAAATAAGTTTAATTTAAGTATGATTTAATGGATAGCACAAGGCAACAGAAAATTTCAAGAATGTTGCAAAAAGAAATCAGTAGTTTGTTTCAGCTCGAAGGCAGTTCGTTTTATGGAAATGCTTTTGTTACTGTTACCAATGTCAGAGTAACACCAGACCTTGGTATTGCCTATGTGCGTTTAAGTTTGTTCAAGCAAAAAGATGCCGAACAGATAGTAAGTAACCTGAATCATAAGATGCACGACATCAGAAGAAAGTTAGGCAACAGAATCCGAAATCAAATACGGCATATCCCGGAGCTCAAATTTTTTAATGATGAAAGCTTAGACTATGCAGAGCATATTGAACAGTTGTTTAAAGAAATTCATAAAAACGACCCAAAGGAAGACTGACACACTGAATGCAATACGATCCTATAAAACGCTCACTGGGTGAGGTGTTTAATAAATCACCATTTTTAAGAAAAACATTTTACCGTTTACTCGATTTACTTCTCTTGCGTGCCTGGCATATTCATAAAGAGCTAAGGCAGTGGGAAAAATTATATGGTGATAATGCAAATATTTTAGATGCAGGATCGGGTTTTGGACAATACACCTACTGGCTTGCTTCGCGAAATAAGAATTGGAAAATATATGCAGTAGATGTAAAAGAAGAACAAGTTAGTGATTGTAATGCATTTTTTCATAAAGCAGGATATAAGAACGTACAATTTGGTATAGAAGATTTAACAAAATACCAATCACCTTCAACTTACGATCTTGTTGTTTGTGTTGATGTAATGGAACACATTCTTGAAGATGAACAGGTGTTCAGAAATTATTCGGCATCGCTTAAAACCGGAGGCATGTTAGTCATTTCAACACCAAGCGATCAGGGCGGTAGTGATGTTCATGGTGATGACCAGCAATCTTTCATCGAAGAGCATGTTCGCGATGGCTATAATATTGACGATATAAAAGCAAAGCTGCTACGAAATGGTTTTAGCCGTGCCGAAGCAAAATATTCTTACGGTACTCCTGGAAAAATATCCTGGCGCTTATCCATGAAATATCCTATCTCTGCATTGGGATATACCAAAGCCTTTTTTGTTGTTTTACCATTCTATTATCTGTTGTTTTATCCAATTTGTTTTGTGTTAAACTATTTTGATGTAAACATGACACATCCTACGGGCACCGGCCTCATCGTAAAAGCCTGGAAATAATTTTTTTTGTTTAACATCTTTCTTTCGGCAGCAGGTTTTTATATTGTTATGTCTAAGCACGCTATTCTGATTCCCCTGACTTCTCCAAAACAACTAATGTATTTTGCATACGATACTTCTTTTTGTGCATTTATTACTTCGACCTTTGCTAATAATGGTTTTTTTAAGGAATTTTGTTTCAAAGTATAATAAAAAACGATTTTCAAATGAAGGGTATTTTCAAAACAATGATGACGGCATTGCTCATCATACAAGCAACCTATGTCCTCAACGCTCAGGATTCTAGAAATTTCTGGCGTGAGGTATCTTCTATTCCGGTTTCCGGTGAACGACTAACTGTACCTTCAAGCTACAGAGCACTTAATCTCGATTTAAATTTATTACAACAGTATTTAAATACCGCAAAACCGGAGCCTTCTCAAACATCAAATCTTACCAACGGATTGATGCTTGAAGTGCCAATGCCTGATGGCTCTTTTGAGCGTTTCAGCATTTTTCAATATAACATCATGCACCCTGATTTGGCTGCCAAATTTCCACAAATAAAGACATACACCGGTAAGGGCATTAACGATGTTACATCAACCATCAAATTGGATGTAACACAATTTGGATTTCATGCCATGATTCGTTCTTCAAAAGGCGATGTCTATATTGATCCTTATAATCAAAATACGGTAAATTATTACATGAGCTATGAGAGAAAAAATTTAGTCAGACAAAACTCTTTTGAATGCTCTCTAGCTGACGAAACAGCAATGGAAATACAAAATACAGTTAGTAATACAGTGCAGCGTACCAACGGTACACTGCTAAGAACCTACAGGCTTGCATTAGCGTGTACAGGTGAGTATGCAGCATTTTATGGAGGAACCGTATCGGGTGCAATGGCAGGAATGGCTACTACAATGAATCGTGTAAATGGTGTGTATGAATCAGAACTTTCAATTCGCATGATCATGGTTGCCAACAACAACCTGATTGTTTATACCAATTCGTCAACGGATCCATTTACCAACAACAATGGCTCAACAATGTTGAGCCAGAATCAAACTACTTGTGATAATGTAATTGGCAGTTCAAACTACGATATAGGTCACGTATTCAGCACAGGTGGTGGTGGTGTGGCTTATTTGGGCTGTGTATGTAGCAGTTCCAATAAAGCAAAAGGTGTAACCGGAAATAGCGCTCCTTCAGGAGATGGATTTGATATTGATTATGTAGCTCATGAAATGGGTCATCAGTTTGGAGGTGATCATACTTTTAACAGCACAACAGGAAGTTGCAATGGCAACCGATCTTCTACGGCAGCTTATGAACCCGGTAGTGGCATTACCATTCAGGCTTATGCCGGAATTTGCGGAAGCGATAATCTTGCACCACACAGTATAGCTTATTTTCATGGCTACAGCCTTGATCAGATGATAACTTTTTCAAATACAGGAGGAGGAAACTCCTGTCCGGTTACAACTTCTACAGGAAATACAGCGCCTGTAGTTACCAATATGGGTAATAACTGTTCAATTCCTATCAGCACACCATTTGTTTTGACAGGAGCTGCAACTGATGCAAATGGTGATGCACTAACTTATTCTTGGGAAGAACGCGATTTGGGTTCTGCGGGTGCATGGAATGTACAGTCAACTACGGCACCAATGTTTCGTCCTTTTCCACCTACCACAAGCCCATCACGCACCTTTCCGCAAATGTCTGATGTGGTAAATAACACAACAACAGTAGGAGAGTTGCTACCTAATCAGGCACGTACTTTAAAATTCAGACTAACTGCACGCGACAGCCGTACCGGTGGCGGTGGCATCATGCATCCTGACACTAACCTAATTGTGACAGTTGTTAACGCAGGTGGCGCTTTCGCAGTTACTGCGCCAAACACAGCTGTAACCTGGGCTGGCAATAGCACACAAACAGTAACCTGGAATGTTAGTGGAACAACAGGAAGTGGTATCAATACTGCTAACGTGAAAATTTCATTAAGTACTGATGGTGGTTATACCTACCCAACAGTTTTATTAGCCACTACTCCTAATGATGGAAGCCAGACCATTACAGTTCCTAATATTTCAACAACAACGGCAAGAGTAAAAGTTGAAGCGGTTGGAAATATTTTCTTCGACATCAGTAATACAAATTTTACAATTACAACTTCAACCGGGTTAACAACAATAACCACATCACCAGTTTCACCATTAAGTTTTTGTAAAGGTACATTGTTAAATGTTTCTTACACTGTTGATGCGGCAGCCAATGCCGGTAATATATTTACAGCACAACTTTCAAATTCCAGCGGTTCATTTGCCAGCCCTGTGAACATTGGTACGCTTACTTCTACCACTGCCGGAACAATTAATTGTCAGATACCTGTAGGTACTGCAGCAGGAGCAGGATACAGAATTCGTGTGATTAGTTCTAATCCTTCAGTAATTGGCAGCAACAACAATAGTAACTTAACAGTTAGTACAGACCCAACACCATCAATAAGCGGAGCAACATCATTTTGCGTAGGCAGTTCAACAACATTGAATGCCGGTTCAGGATATAGTGCCTATCTGTGGTCAAACGGAGCAACCACATCTTCAATCAATGTATCAACAGCAGGAACTTTTACAGTAACTGTAACCAATGCCAGTGGATGTACAGGAAGCACTAGTGCAACAACAACAGTTAATTCAAATCCTATACCATCTATCAGCGGAGCAACATCATTCTGCTTAGGCAGTTCAACAACATTGAATGCCGGTGCAGGATATAGTGCCTATCTGTGGTCAAACGGAGCAACCACATCTTCAATCAATGTATCAACAGCAGGAACTTTTACAGTAACTGTAACCAATGCCAGTGGATGTACAGGAAGCACTAGTGCAACAACAACAGTTAATTCAAATCCTATACCATCTATCAGCGGAGCAACATCATTCTGCTTAGGCAGTTCAACAACATTGAATGCCGGTGCAGGCTTTAGTGCCTATCTATGGTCAAACGGAGCAACAACGTCATCAATCAATGTATCAACAGCAGGAACTTTTACAGTAACTGTAACTAATGCCAGTGGATGTACAGGAAGCACAAGCGCAACAACATCAGTAAACCCACTACCTGTTGCAACAATTACACCATCAGGAAATATTACAACATGTAATTCATCACAATTATTAAATGCCGGAACAGGTATAGGGTTTAGCTTTCAATGGCGACTTAACAGCAACAATATTTTAGGCGCCACTGCCGATAATTATACAGCCACCGTATCCGGCAATTACGATGTTGTGGTTACTTTAGCAGGTTGCTCAGCAACTTCATCACAATCAATACTAACGCTTGGCACCGGATCACCACAAATTGCTGCTAATGGTTCTACAAACATTTGTGCCGGAAGCAATGTTCAACTATCTGCTCCTGCAGGGGCATCATCCTATCAGTGGTATAGAAATAATGTTGCCTTAGGAACTTCAGTCAATCAGAATTATTATGCAAGCAGTGCAGGACAGTATTATTGTAAAGTAACAGGTACTTGTTCAGGAAATTCAAATGTAATTGTGGTTAGTGTTATTAATAACCCAACACCATCCATTAGTTCGTCAACATCACTTTCGTTTTGTGTACCCGGCTATGTTACACTCACTGCCAATACTTTTGCAGGCGTAAATTATCAATGGCAGTTTAACAGTGTAGATATTCCCGGAGCCACTTTACAGACTTATAATGCAACACAAGCAGGTGGGTATAGAGTAATTGAAACTGCAAACGGTTGTGTTAAATCAAAAACAATTAGTGTTAAAAAGGCTACAGGTGTAACAGCTCAGATAAACACCAACGACCAGACAACTTTATGCTCACCTACCGGAACAGTAAATATGGCACTGGTGAACCCTATTCCGGGTTATTCTTATCAATGGCAAAAGAATGGTGTGGATATAAGCAATGCAACAGGTACAACTTATGCAGCAACTTCCAGCGGCAGTTACTCATGTAAGGTTTCAGCATCATGTGGTACAACAATTTCCAATGCAATACCGGTATCAATTGGTTCATTCAGTGCATCGGTGCTTCCTGCAGGAACAGTTACAATTTGTACAGGTGCTTCTGTAGTATTATCTGCAAGTACGGGCACAGGTTTCACCTATCAATGGAAAAATAATGGTGTTGATATTAACGGAGCAACATCACCGACTTTGACTGTAAACACTGCAGGCAGTTATTCAGTTTATATGACATCGCCTTGTGGTAATGCAACGTCCAATGTTGTGACGGTAAACAGCGCTACAGTTTCTGCTGTTATTTCTCCTTCAGGAACAGCTACAATCTGTGCCGGACAAGTTTTCCACTTATCGGTTACTTCAAATCCTATATACACTTATCAGTGGTATAGAAATAATGTTGCCATAAATGGTGCTGTAAATCCATCTTGTAATGTTACATCAGCAGGTACTTATTATGCTATAGTTTCTTTAAATGGTATTTGTCCAGTTACAACAGCTAATTTGGTCTTGACGGTAATTAATAACCCAACACCTGCAATTACAGCATCGGGTCCAACAACAATTTGTAATGGTCAGAATGTTGTTTTAAGTACTAACTCTTGGCCGGGTGTAGTTTATCAGTGGACTAAAAACAGCGTTGATATTACCGGTGAAACAGGTGCTTCTTATACTGCAAATACAGCAGGAGGATACAGAGTTCGCCAAACCGGTAATGGTTGCTCCAAACTGTCTCCATTAGTACAGGTTAAAGTTAATCCTTGTCGCACAGCCGGAGAGAGTAATGTATTTGAAACAGAATCTACTCTATCTGTTTTTCCAAATCCTGTTTTCCAAGAGGCAACAATAATAATAAGTAGCGACCTTACAGTTGATAATGGCAGTATATTAATTTATGATGTGCTGGGGAACTGTGTACTAAAAGAAGAACACCTGCAATCAAATGCTTTAGAATTCAGAAATGAAAATTTGAAACCGGGAATATATTTTGTTTATTTCACCAATGGTGACGGATATAAAATGACATCAAAGTTTATTGTTCAATAAACAAATAAACAGTTGCTACCATCAATCCTATTTGAAGACTATTACCTTGCCGTGCTGCATAAGCCGGCAGGGTTAATGGTCGAAGATGATAACTATGGAAATCCTTCGCTGCAAAGCTGGTTTCTGAATCATCTTCAAACAAAATTCCCAACCAACAAAAACTACTACATCAGCTTTCCGCATCGTATTGACCGTGTGACAGAAGGGTTGATTATTATAGCAAAAACAAAATCTGCTTTGCAAAATCTCAACCAACAGTTTAACAGTAGGAGTATCACAAAGGTTTATCACGTGCTAGCAGAACATGCTTTACCTACTGCAGAAGGCACACTTACAGACTATCATCAGAAACACACAAAACTTAAAAAAGCAATTCTTTCAAATAGAAAGAAGGAAGGCTTTGTCAGAGCAGAGTTAAAGTATAAAGAAGTATGTAACACAAGGTCAAATGCGGTTCTCTATAAAGTTGAATTAATTACCGGTCGCTACCATCAGATACGTGTACAATTTTCTTCAAGAAATGCAACTGTTGTTGGCGATTCATTTTATGGTGCAACAACTGAATATCAGCAAGGAGCCATTGCTTTGATAGCAACTGAAATACTTTTTTCCCATCCCAAAACAAATCAAGCCATGCATTATAAGATACCATTGCCGAAAAATTCAAAATGGCAATGTCGTTAGCGTAACTTCCAATAAAAGATTCAAATTAAAAAAGCATATAAAAACATTAGCTTTGCACAAATGTTTACTTTGTCATAAGAAACAAGTAAATTGTATTCGTAATTTTTACTTTTTCGTGTTTTGTTTCTTTTCCATTGAATCGTAATTTTAAAGACATATCAAACCTGCTGAGTAAGTTAACTTTCAGACGACTGTTTAACTTCAGTAAAATTCTTGGTAGCTATTATTTGTCGCGCATAACCGGGAAGGCAAGTGTCAGCGGAATGCCGGTGAGTATTTCAATGGAGCCTACAACTTCTTGTAATCTTCGTTGCCCTGAATGTCCGAGTGGACTGCGCGCATTCAGCAGACCAACAGGTATGTTGCAGCCCGACTTTTTTGAAAAAGTTGTTGATGAACTGGCACCTGACTTATTGTACCTCATCTTATATTTTCAAGGAGAACCTTTTCTCAACAAGAATCTATTTGAGATGATACGTTATGCATCACAGAAAAAAATATATACTGCAACATCTACCAATGCACATTATCTGGATGATGACAATGCACGCAAAACCATTGAGTCGGGTCTTGACAGACTAATTATTTCAATTGATGGAACCACTCAGGAAACCTATCAGCAATATCGTATAGGCGGATCTTTAGAGAAAGTAATTAAAGGTGCCCAAAACATGGTGAAATGGAAACGACAGCTTAAATCCAAAACACCACATCTCATTTTTCAGTTTTTGGTTGTAAAGCCTAACGAACATCAGATAAAAGAGGTACAGCAATTAGCCAAATCCATCGGTATTGACGAAGTGGTTTATAAAACAGCCCAACTCTATGATTATGTTCATGGCAATGAATTGATGCCAAACGATCTTACACATTCACGTTATAAGAAAAATAAAGACGGTACCTACAGTATTCGCAATCCGTTATTAAATCATTGCTGGCGGATGTGGCATTCATGTGTCATCACCTGGGATGGAAATGTGGTTCCCTGCTGTTTTGATAAAGATGCAAGTCACCGCCTTGGGCAGGTTGCAACTTTGGGGTTTAGAAAAGTGTGGCAAAGTGAACCTTATAACCGTTTTAGAAAGTTGGTCCTCAAATCGCGAAGTAATATTGACATTTGTACCAATTGTACCGAAGGTACTAAGGTTTGGACCTGAAAGGTTTCTAATACTTACATAAACAGTTAATTTTCAGTATTTAGATTTTTTGAAAAAGTGATTTTTTCTTTTCAAAAATATGCTATTTTTGCGCCCTCGTTTGTCCGATGGTGTAAAGGTAACACTGCAGATTTTGGTTCTGCCTTTCTAGGTTCGAATCCTAGTCGGACAACATTACAAAAGGTTGCTTCATCATAACGGCAACCTTTTTTTATTTCTTTTGTATGATGAATACCACCTCCATTACACGTATTTTCGTTGTAGAAGATGACGACTGGTACAGAGAGTTTCTGCACTATGTGTTGTCCTTGAACCCCGATCATGCTGTAACGGTTTTCAGCACAGGTAAAGAAGTACTGAAGAACCTTCATCTGCACCCCGACATCATTACCATTGATTATCATCTTCCCGACACTGATGGAAGTACTTTGCTCGGACTCATTAAAGAACAATGCCCTGATGCCGATACGCTCATCATCTCCGAACAACACAACATTGACACTGCTATAGAATTGTTAAAATCAGGAGCAGTTGACTATTTTGTTAAATCGAAAGATATACGAGAGAAACTGCTCAATACGGTAGAGCTGATAAAAGAGCGACAGGGGTTGAAACAAAAAATTTCACGCCTTGAAAAAGAGGTGGAGAAAAAATATAATTTTCAGGATAGGTTGATTGGCAGTAGCAGCAATTTTCAAGCATTGTTTCCGCTTATCGAAAAGGCAGCGGCCACCAACATCACAGTAACCATATCGGGTGAAACGGGTACAGGGAAAGAAGAAATTGCAAAGGCTATTCATTACAATTCGTCAAGGGAAAAGTCGGGATTTGTTGCCATAAACATGGCAGCTATTCCTATTGAACTTGCCGAAAGTGAATTGTTTGGTCATGAAAAGGGTGCGTTTACAGGTGCACTTCAAAGCCGAATTGGAAAATTTGAAGAGGCCGATGGTGGCACCTTATTTTTAGACGAAATTGCAGAAATGGAGCTATCCCTGCAGGCAAAACTCCTTCGTGTGTTGCAGGAAAAAGAAGTGGTGCGTGTAGGAAGTAACAAGCCTTTAAAAATTAATACACGCATAATTGCTGCTACCCACCGTAACCTGCTTGACGAGGTAAAAAAGAACAGATTCAGAGAAGATTTGTATTACAGACTTTATGGACTTCAGATAAACCTGCCACCTCTTCGTGAGAGAGAAAAGGACATTATTCTACTTGCTAAATATTTTATCACTCAGTTTTGTAAAGACAATCAACTGCCTGTAAAAAAAATGTCTGCTAAAGCTCAGAATAAACTTCTGGCTTATCATTTTCCTGGCAATGTCAGAGAGTTGAAATCAATTATTGAACTGGCAGTTGTGATGAGTAACAATGATATGATTGAATCCGATGATATCTTGTTTTCACAGAGTAATTTTGAGACAGAACTTCTGTCGCAAAACCTCACAATGGAGCAGTTTGAGAAGAAAATCATCCTACATGTATTGTCTCAATGCAATGGTAATGTTATTCAAGCTGCCGAAAAATTAAACATCGGTAAAAGCACTATTTACAGACTGTTAAATAAAGAAAAAAGCAATTCTGAAGATTAAGTATGCTTTGGAAATTGAGTTTGAACAGAGCCATCTCTTCATTACCTTTGCCGCTCCAAATAATGACGATTAATAACGTATGAAAATAATTATTCCAATGGCTGGCATGGGCAAACGCATGCGCCCTCACACTTTAACAGTACCTAAACCGCTTATTCCTGTTGCCGGAAAACCTATTGTTCAACATCTTATGGAAGACATTATTTCCGTTTGCCCCGAAAAGGTTGATGAAATTGCATTCGTTGTAGGTCGTTTTGGTAGTCAGGTAGAAAAAACGCTGACAGATATTGCCGCATCATTAGGTGCTAAGGGAACAATACACTATCAGGACGAACCCTTAGGAACTGCCCATGCTATTTTATGTGCGCATTCTTCACTGAAAGGAAAAGTTGTTGTTGCCTTTGCCGATACTCTTTTTAAAAGTAATGCCAAAATTGATTCTGAGAAAGATGGTGCCATCTGGGTCAAACAGATAGAAGACCCACGTCAGTTTGGTGTTGTTAAAGTTAATTCCGAAAATATCATAACAGACTTTGTTGAGAAACCTGCACAGTTTGTCTCTGATTTGGCAATCATAGGTATTTACTATTTTAAAGATGGCGAAAATCTGAAGAATGAACTTCAATATTTGATAGATAATAATATTAAAGATAAAGGAGAGTTTCAGTTAACCAATGCCATGGAGAACATGAAAAACAAAGGACTAAAATTGGTTTCCGGTAAAGTAGAGGAGTGGCTCGACTGTGGTAATAAAGATGCTACAACCTATACCAACGGACGTATGCTCAATATAAAATACCCGGAAAATTATATCTCACCTTCAGCAAAAATCACAAATAGTGTAATCAATAAACCGTGTTTTATTGCAGATAATGCAGAAATTATTGGAAGCATAGTTGGCCCCGGAGTGAGTGTGGGCGCAAAATCAAAAATTGAGAACAGTGTTATTTCACAATGTATTATTCAAACCAACAGCAATATCAGCGATGCCATTATCAGTAATTCAATGATAGGAAACTATTGTGTTTATAAAGGTAAGTCCGATGATTTGAGCATGGGTGATTATTCAACACGGGCATAAATAATAAGTTAAGATGAATAGGTTTTTATCAGTACATAAAGTTTTGGTTTTTTTGTTGATAGGTGTATTGGCCACATCTTGTAAAACAAGTCAACAAACAGCTTCCGCAGGCAAGGACACCAATCTCTCAGAAGAGAATAAAACAAAACTTATGTACTTCTTTGTGAATGCCAATAAAGAAAAAATATTGGGTAATGAAGGACGTGCACTTGAACTTTTTGCAGAGTGTTTAAAAATTGATCCGCGAAACGATGCTTCGCTTTATGAAATGGCGCAGCTATATGCTAATCGTAAAAAATATGCTGAAGCATTAAACTTTGCAAAAAGTGCATCAAGCATTAATCCAAAGAATGAATGGTATAAACAATTGCTGGCAGAAATTTATCAAAGAACAAATCAGTGGAACGAAGCTGCCTTAATTTATCAGAACCTTACGCTTGAATTTCCACAACGAATAGATTTTTATTATCAGTGGGCTTATGCATTGGTAAATGCATCTAAGTTGAATGATGCCTTAAAAGCCTTTGATAAAATCGAATCTATTGTTGGCCCTGATAAAGAAATTACTTTGCGTAAAGAGCAAATTTATCTGAAGCAAAATAAAGTTGACAAAGCCGCTGAAGTACTTGAAAATTATATTGTCAACAATCCGGAGAGTATGGATATATACTCGCTCCTATATGAACTCTATTCAGTAAACAACATGCCCGACAAAGCATTGTCTGTAATTGATAGAATGAAGGCTGTTAATCCGAATGAACCACGCATTTATCTCAATCTCGCTGATTATTATCGCAACAAAGGTGATAAAGAGAAATCATTTGAAAATTTGCAAAAAGCATTTACCAACCGCGACTTAGATACAGATATAAAAGTTAAAATAATCTCCTCTTACATTCCATTGCTGCAACGCGATTCTTCAATGATGTTACAGTGTATGGAGCTGTGTAAAACCCTTGCAGAAACTCATCCTGATGAGGCTCGTGCACAGGCTATTTATGGTGATTTGTTAACCATGAATAAAGATTATAAACAGGCTGTTTCATTTTACAGAAAAGCATTAGACCTGGAAAAAGATAATCTGAATGTTTGGCAACAATATGTTATTAATCTTTCTGAGCTTAAAGATTTTCGTGCCATGGATACGGCAAGTGCCGAAGCAATTGGATTGTTTCCTAATGAATCTTCACTTTATCTTCTCAATGGTATAGCAAAAAGTCAGCTTAACTTGCCTGCCGAAGCAGTTACTGTTTTAAACCAAGGTGTTAAATTGGTAGTTGACAACGACCAGCAATTGATACAATTTTATTCCAACCTGGGTGATTGTTATAACAAGACAAAAGAATATTCAGCCTCTGACAGTTCGTTCGATAAGGCTCTTGAAATTGATCCCAATGAACCTTTTGTGCTGAATAATTATGCCTACTATCTTTCCGTTAGAAAAGAAAAGTTAGATCAGGCAGAAAAGATGTCAAAACATAGTAATGAACTTCAACCCAACCAATCTTCATTTTTAGACACCTATGGATGGATATTGTTTCAGGAAGGCAAGTATGATGAAGCAAAAAAGTGGATTGAAAAAGCCATGGAAAATGGTGGTGAAAACAGCGGTACAATTCTGGAACATTATGGTGATATTTTGTTTAAGCTGAATCAATCCGAAAAAGCATTTGAATACTGGAAAAAGGCAAAGCAATCAGGAGATGCATCGGGACTGTTAGACCAGAAAATCAGGGATAAGAAGTTGTATGAGTAAATTTCTTCAGATTACTTTATGTGTTTTGATGCCAATGTTGGTGTTTAATGCCTGTAAGGTTACCAAGAAGTCAGAAAAGCCGATTGTAATTAAGCCAATAACAAAACTTGAAGAGCAAGCAGCAGAAACCTTATTGAAAAATATTGTTGACAGTGCTTTTTATGGTAAATGGATTAGCGGTAAAGCAACAGTCAATACAAATATAGAAGGTGATAAAAATAACTTTAATGTTTCATTGCGTATATGCCGCGACAGTGCTATCTGGATTTCTGTTTCACCACTACTCGGTATAGAAGCCGTACGCATATTGCTGACACAGGATACGGTTCGTTTTCTCGACAGAATCAATAAAGAGTATAAAGTTTCCGGCTACAAAGAAATTAACGATTTGCTTTTTGCAGGCAACCTCGACTTTGATATTGTTCAGGGTATTCTGACAGGAAATCTTTTTGTTTATAAAAGAAATAAGTTTCACTCGGTTTATCTTGAAGATCAGTATTACATCCTCAGTACACTCAGTAAGCGTAAACTAAAACGGTCACTTGAAGAGAAAGACCCGAGCAAACCCGTCATTCAGGATTTTTATGTTGACGGAAGTAACTATAGGATTATGAAATTAGCTATTGAAGACAGCAGAATTCAAAAATCACTGATAACAAAATATTCCGGTTATTCAGACACCTCTGCAGGGTTTTTTCCTTATCATTCTGTAACGAATATTAAAGCAGAAAAAAATATTCTTGTTGACATAGAATATACAAAGGTATCCGTTGAAGACACGTTGGAGTTTCCATTCAACATACCCAAAAGCTTTAAGAAAGCACGCTGATTGTCGTGCATAAATGTGTCAATAATTAATTTGTTTCATCAGAACTAAAGGAAGCACTAAACCTAATTTTGCTGCAATGAAAATTTTCCGTTTCGGTTGGATTTATTTTATTGCTGCATTCTTATTATTGGTTGTGTGCAATAATGTTTTGGCACAAGGTAATAAACGCGAACTGGAGAAAAAAAGAGAACGCCTTCAGCATGAAATCAATGAAACCAACAAGTTGCTGAAACTTACAGAGAAAAATAAAAATGCCACACAAGCACAACTTGATGCCTTGAGAAAAAAAATATCGCTTCGCAATGAACTCATCAACTCAATTAATGTTGAAATTAAATCACTCAGCGGTGAAATTGATAAAACCGGAAAATCAATAGATTCTCTTGAACACCAAATGAAGCAATTGCGCGAAGACTATGCAGCAATGATTCAGTTTGCACAACGCAACAGAAATAAATATCAAACCATGATGTTTGTTTTTGCAGCTGACGATTTCAATCAGGCCTACAAGCGACTTAAATTTTTAAAACAGTTTACGGAAAACAGACGTCTTCATGTTGAGCAGATTGCAGAAGTGCAAAGCAATCTAAACAGTAAAAAAGCCGACTTGCAACAAAAGAAAAATGAAAAAACCGGACTCAAACAAAGTCAGGAAAGCCAAAGAAAGAATCTTGAAAGTGAAAAACAAGAGCAGGATAAAATGATGGTTAATCTTCAGGCAAGTGAAAAGTCATTGCGCAAAAAGCTTGAAGCAAAAATCAGGGACAAGGCTAAGTTAGACAAGGCCATTGCAGCATTGGTGCGAAAAGAAATTGAGGCAGCAAAGAAAAAGGCAGTGAAAGCAGGTAAAAAGAATGTTACCAACGAAAACGTATTTACATTAACACCTGAAGCACAGCAATTAAGCAATAGCTTTGCCAAGAATAAAGGCAGTTTACCATGGCCTGTTGAAAAAGGGAGAATATCTGAGACTTTTGGAGAACATCAGCACCCATTATTGAAAAATGTGACAACTAAGAATGATGGGATAGATATACGAACGGCCAAAGGTAGCTCTGTACGTAGCATTTTTAGTGGAGAAGTTACAGGTACAGTCAATTTACCAAATGGTTCGGCAGTAATTATCAGACATGGCGAATTTTTATCTGTTTATTCCAACCTTGACGAAGTGTTTGTTACTAAAGGTGAGAAAGTTACAACAAAACAAAATATTGGACGTGTCAGGACCGATTCGGATTCCGGCAACGCAGATCTTAATTTGCAAATTTGGAAAGGATTTACCAAATTAAATCCCATTGTGTGGATTGCAAAAAAATAATTTAACGATTATTTGTATATAGCATTAAATTTCTTGTATATTTGTACCATATATTTAAATAATGAGTTCTGTTACTTGTTTACTGCTTTGGAGTTTAGGTGGGTCCGAAATATTACTGATTGTTTTGGTCTTGTTGTTGTTTTTCGGAGGAAAAAAATTACCTGAATTAGCAAGAGGACTTGGTAAAGGAATAAAAGAATTTAAAGACGCATCATCCGGAGTTGAAAAGGATGAAGAAAAAAAAGAGAATAAATAAACAACGATAGTTTTCATGGCTTCGGGACGTTTGCGCAAGCAGCGTCCCGTTTTTCATTTCAGATTGTTTTGATTTTTTTAGTTTTATACTTTTATAGTTTGTTATGAAAAACCTGCAAATATTTTGGATTGTATCAATTTGTTTCATGACATCTTGCAGCAATCCGTCAAAGACTGTTCCTTCAATCGGATTTTTAGATATTGCAGAAGATGCAACTTTAGCTAAAGCACGAACAGGGTTTCTTGATGCTTTGGCAAAGAATGGATTTTCAGAAAAAGACAAAACACTCAAAGTTTATTTTTCAAATGCACAGGGAGAAATTGCCGTGTTAAATCAGGCTTGTGATTATCTTATTTCAAAAAATGTAAAGCTCATTGCAGCCAATTCAACACTATCAACAATTGCAGCAGTGCAGCACACAAAAGAAATTCCTGTTTGTATGATGGTTGCACCACGCCCCGATCTAGCAGGACTCACAGATGCTCAGGGAAACTATCCTAAAAATCTGTTTGGTGTTTTTGAAACATTGGCATACATTGACAGCTCTGTAGCATTGATAAAACGTTTCTTTCCCAATGCAATCAATGTTGGTACTATCTATAATTCCAGCGAACCACAATCAAGAGATGCCCTTGAAGAATTACAAAAAGCAGCAGCTGCATCAGGGATGAAGATAATTGCATTGCCGGTTACAAATTCTTCAGAAACACAATTGGTAACACAATCGCTTATTGCAAAAAAACCTGATGTTTTTTTTGCGCTGCCCGACAATGTCATTTTTGCATCGTTTGAAACTGTGGTTAAAGCATGCAATGAAGCACAACTTCCTGTTTTTACCAGCGAAGCAGGTTTGGTTGGCCGTGGTGCTATTGCATCATACGGTGCCGATTTTTATCAATGGGGTTTTCAGGCAGGTGTGGAAGCTGCAAATTATCTTAAATCGAATACTGCGTTAATCCCCAAACCGGAGCTTGTTCAGGTCAGGCAATATGTATTCAATAGTAAAGCAGCAGCACGTTTCAACCTTGTTGCCCCCAATGGTTTTATAGTAATTAATACACCCTGATGGAAGTAATTATTCCTGCAATAATCCAGGGTTTGTGTTATGCTGCCATGGCATTCGGCATTTATCTGACTTTGCGGATTTTTAATATTCCGGACATTACCACCGATGGCAGCTATACTTTAGGTGGCGCTGTCACTGCAATTCTAATTTCAAATGATTTGCCTCCTGCTGCTGTATTGCCTATTGTACTTGTTGCAGGTGCTTTGGCAGGTATTGCAACAGGTATCATTCACACACAGTTAAAGTTGCATCCGTTGCTTGCAGGTATTTTGGTCATGACATCACTTTATTCCATAAACCTGTTTATTATGGGAAGGCCTAACATTCCATTAATCAATGAAGCAAATATTTTTAATGAAAACATGAGTTATAATATGTTACTTGCATTGGTGTTTTCAATTGTTTTGTTGTTGTTGTTATGCTGGCTTTTGAAAACCGATTTCGGTATTGCAATGCGGGCAACAGGAAGCAATGAGTTAATGGTTAAAGCTATGGGCATTAACACTAATTTTATGAAAGTTGCCGGTTTGGCAATTGCCAATGCACTGACAGCATTAAGCGGTTATATGATGGTGCAGTATCAGGGATTTGCTGATATCAATATGGGTATTGGAATTGTAATTGCCGGATTAGCTGCTGTTATATTGGGCGAATCTTTTGCGGTATTTTTCAAATCCACTTCTATACTAAGTTCTTTAATTACGGTATTATTAGGCTCTGTATTATTCCGATTGCTATTAGCATTTGCATTGCTTGCCGGTGTACCTCCACAAATGCTTAAACTGCTTACGGCAATTCTTGTACTACTGGCAGCAGGAGTTTTTAAATTTGTTTTTAAGCCTGCGCAATGATCGAAATTTCACAAATAAGCAAAAAGTTTTTTGATGGTGAAAAGCCTGTCATTGCTTTGCAACCTACATCTCTGCAAATTAAAGAAAAGGAATTTGTGATTGTTGTTGGTGCCAATGGCTCAGGAAAATCTACATTGCTGAATATTATTGCAGGAACTTTATTGTTTGATGAAGGTAGTATTTATGTTGATGGTAACGATATTTCTGCACTTAAAGAACATGAACGAAGTCGTTTTATTGCCAGAGTATTTCAAAACCCACAATCAGGTACTGCCTCGGATCTTACTATTATTGAAAACTTCCGGCTGGCAACTTTGCGAACTCAATCAAAGAATCTGAAATTAGGTATTGACAGAAAATTTATTGACTCCATCAGAGAAAGAGTTTCATGGCTTAACCTTGGTCTCGAAGACCGGTTAAATCGTAAGATGGGAGCACTTTCCGGAGGACAACGTCAGGCATTAACAGTATTGATGTCAACTATGGATGACTTTAAATTGCTGCTGATGGATGAACCCACGGCAGCCCTAGATCCTAAAAGTGCAGAACTGATTATGAAATTAACCACACGGATTTTAAATCAAATGCAGGTTTCTGTGTTAATGGTTACACATCAGACCAAACAAGTGCTTGATTATGGAAATAGAGTTATTCAAATGGCATCAGGCCAAATAATTAGGGATTTAGATAATGTTTCAAAGGAGAGATTAACGCTGAACGAAATAGTAAATTGGTTTGATTAATCTGAACTGTCTGTCAAGGAAAAACCTTCTTTTGAGGGGTATTTATCAACCTTTTACCAAATAATAAGCTGTTTTCATTGGTAATTGAGGTTGTTCCATTCATTATTTGTAAGTTTGCATGACTATTTGCTGTATGGAAATTAAAGCAGGAGAGCTTCTTAGTAGAATTAACACACCTGACGATTTAAAGAAAATTAAACCGGAGCAGCTCGAACAGGTTTGTAAGGAACTACGACAATTTATAATTGATATTGTTTCTGTTAACGGAGGACACTTTGGGGCTAGCCTCGGTGTTGTAGAATTAACAGTGGCACTACATTATGTTTTTAATACACCCAACGATCAGTTGATTTGGGATGTTGGCCATCAGGCTTATGGTCATAAAATTTTAACAGGCAGACGCGATATTTTTCATACCAATAGGATTTATAAAGGCATTAGCGGTTTTCCCAAACGGAGCGAAAGTATTTACGATACTTTTGGAGTAGGTCATAGTTCAACTTCAATTTCTGCAGCACTGGGAATGAGTGTTGCAAGCCGATTAAAAGAGGATAAAAGCCGGCAGCATATTGCTATAATTGGCGATGGTGCCATGACAGCAGGAATGGCATTCGAAGCACTTAATCATGGTGGCGTAGAAAACAGTAATCTTCTTGTTGTACTTAACGACAATTGCATGAGTATTGACCCTAATGTTGGTGCATTAAAAGAATACCTTACTGACATTACTACATCACCAACTTATAATAAAGTAAAAGACGAAATCTGGAAAGCATTAGGTGTCATTAGTAAGTTTGGCCCCAATGCACAGGCAATAGCACAAAAAATAGAGAATGCTATGAAATCGGCTGTGCTCAAACAAAGTAACTTATTCGAATCACTTCGCTTTCGATATTTTGGCCCTATTGATGGCCATGATGTGAACCATCTGACCAAAGTACTTGAAGATTTAAAAAATATTCCCGGACCAAAAATTTTACATTGTCTTACTGTAAAAGGAAAAGGATTTAAACTAGCCGAACAAGATCAAACCAAATGGCATGCACCTGGTTTGTTTGATAAAATAACAGGTGAAATTTTTAAGCCGCAAAACAATACCCCTCAACCTCCAAAATATCAGGATGTGTTTGGTCATACTATCGTGGAGCTTGCAGAAAAAAATTCAAAAATTGTTGGCGTAACACCTGCAATGCCTTCAGGTTGTTCTTTAAATATTATGATGAAAGCAATGCCGGATAGAGCATTTGATGTAGGTATTGCAGAACAACATGCTGTAACATTTAGTGCAGGCATGGCTACGCAAGGGCTCATACCTTTTTGTAATATTTATTCTTCATTTATGCAACGTGCCTACGATCAGGTGGTGCATGATGTTGCACTTCAAAAATTAAATGTGGTCTTTTGTCTCGACAGAGGTGGGCTTGCAGGAGCTGACGGACCCACACATCATGGCGCATTTGATATTGCCTTTATGCGATGCATTCCCAATATGATTGTAAGTGCTCCAATGAATGAAGAAGAGTTGCGTAACTTGATGTACACTGCTCAACATGATAACTTAGGTCCTTTTTGTATTCGTTATCCAAGAGGAAATGGAGTATTGACAGAATGGCGTACACCATTTAACGCAATCCCTGTTGGAACAGGTCGCAAATTGAGAGGAGGCGAAGATGTTGTTATTTTAACTTTCGGACATCCGGGCAATTTTGCAGTAGCAGCATGTGATGAACTTGCTAAAGAAAATATTTATCCAGCACATTATGATTTGCGATTTGTGAAACCGCTTGATCAAATGTTGCTTCACGAAGTCTTTGCTAATTTTAAAAAGATTATTACAGTTGAAGATGGATGCCTGCAAGGAGGAATGGGAAGCGCAGTTGCAGAATTTATGATTGATAACGGCTATGCTGCAGAAATAGTAAGGCTGGGTATCCCCGATCAATTTATTGAACATGGTGAGCAAGCTGAATTATATGCAGAATGTCATTTTGATACACAATCAATAATGAAAACGGTTAGACAGCTGGTTACTGCATCACATCCCGGTATTAAATCTCTTAAATAATTTTTTTCTGTTAGTTTAGTAAGTCACTCAATGTTAATTGTTGAGGCTGGTTGAAAATTATTTTAATCATCAAAATTTTCTGAGTAACGTAAATAAAGAAACCCGACTTCTCGAGTCGGGTTTCGGGGGGACATACACAATGAATAATTTAATTACTCATCGACTTCTGTTTCTGTAGCATTGCCGGGAACTGTTTTAACTTTTTCCCATTGGCCGGTGCCCCAGTTATATTTTTCTATTTCATATCGTTCAACTCCTGTATCCCATTTATCATATTTAGTCCACCACAATCTGCTGTTTGCATATTCCCATTTCGATTGTAACAATATTGAAGAACTGTTGCTGCTTAATTGACCTGCCATGTTACAATCACTGATTACTTCAATCTTGTAGTAATAGTTTTGTTCATTAACATTTACTGCAAGGTCTTCATAGCTTGTAACATTTGCTGAAACTGTTGCCAGTAGTGAATAGAAATTTCCTGTCGTATCTGTGCTGCGATAAATGTTATATTCCATTACTCTTTCAGGATGTAATCTTGGTTCAGACCATTCAGTAAGCACAAAGTTGTTGTTAACAACTGTGGAACGAACGATGATAGCTTGTTGCTCCTGTAAATTGTAATCTGGTTTTGCTGCTGCTGTATCACTATATGATGTGTAAGTTGTTCCACAGAGATCGTAAGCTTTTATTCTATAACTGTAGTCATCAGGACAAATCATAGTTGAATCAAAGTAAAACAGTGTTGATCCAGGAACAGTAGCTATGACTGCACTGCTGCCATTACTCATTTCAGTTCTGCTGATTTCATATTGCGATACCGGGCAACCTTGATAGGGCGTCCATGTAACATTGATACCATTACTGTTCTTATTTGCACTTACGTTAATTGTAGTATGAGCTTTCAATACATTTAATGGAAGTGCAAACGAGCACCTGTCAAGCGTCTGAAGCTTGTAGGTATAGGTGTTGCTCAATGTATTTAATCCATTCTCAGTATATTTCGACTCCGGATTCAT
Source organism: Bacteroidia bacterium (assembly GCA_037045145.1). Taxonomy (NCBI): domain Bacteria; kingdom Pseudomonadati; phylum Bacteroidota; class Bacteroidia; species Bacteroidia bacterium. The sequence continues at coordinate 182,158 of JBAOIA010000011.1, read as the reverse complement.
TGTAGAGTTACTTGGATTATTGTCTGTATATACATTCACATAATTTCCACTTGAAGGATCCAATCGCCACAATTTATAAGAGCCCAAATCTAAAGCAGCACTGTTAGCCCATTTAATTTCTACTTGCGTATCAGACAAAACACTTACACTATAAATAGGATCTTGTGGTGGAGGTAAAGTGTCAAATACCTGAATGTAATTTGCTTTTACAATTGAATCAGCACATCCATTACTATTAGTAACTGACAAAGCCACAGTATAGAATCCGGGTGTCAACAATGGTATGGAGAATGATGGATTGTTTGTACTGAAACCACCAATTGTCCATTGATAAACCGGTGACAATGTATCGGAAGACAGATTACTGAAAGTAAAGTTGGTTCCTGAACATGATGCAGTTTGGTCTGCAGCAAAATTTGCAACAGGTGAAAGTTTAACACGAATTGTTTTTGGAAGATAGAAAGTATCTGTACATCCTGTAGAATTATAAGCAATTAGGTAAGGTTGATAAACTCCGGGCTGCAAATAAGTTGCCTGAACATTATTTCCGGAAGCTGTTGTTCCGTTACCAAAATACCACACCACAGAGTCGCTGTTTGCAGAAAGTGATGTAAAGTTTGCAGTAAATGGTGAGCAACCTGTTGTATCATTTGTGAATGCATTCGCTGTTGGTGTTTGCATCACCTGAATATTATGTGTTGCAGTATCCTGGCATCCATTTGCATTGGTTACAGTAAGTGTTACAGCAAATGTTCCTGAGCTTGCAAATACATTTGTTGGATTTGTTGCATTTGAGGAAGTTCCATTTCCAAAATTCCAAGCAAAGTTTGCATTGATAGTGTCAGAAGATTGATTGCTGAAGTTAACAGACAATGGCGAGCATCCTGAAGTTATTGATGGCGTAAATGCCGTCACCGGTGTTTGGTTAACCTGTATTGTTTGTGGTAACAACAAGGTGTCTTTACAACCCGCTGCATTACTTACAATTAATGATACAGTATAATTTCCGGCATTTGCATAAGTGTGTGTTGGATTTGTTACTGTAGAAGTAGAACCATCACCAAAGTTCCAGATATATGAACCTGCATTGATGGAATTATTGGTAAATACTGCAATATGTGGACTACAACCTAATGTATCTGTTGTCGCTGCAATTGCAGTAGGCGACAAGTCAACATGTATTTGCTGTGTTGTACTGTCCGAACATCCGCTGGAATTAGTTGTAATTAATGTTACTGTATAATTTCCGGAATCTGTGTATTGTACACTTGGATTGGTTTGTGTAGAAGTAGTTCCGTTACCAAAGTTCCATAGGTAAGAAGCATTGTTAGTTTGTGTTGAAGTGTTGTTTAAGTTTACCGTTAATGGCGAACAGCCTGATGATGCAGATTTTGTAAATGAAGCAACCGGAGTTTGATTTACCGTAATATTATTAGGTAAAATTAAAGTGTCCTTACAACCGGCACTTGATGTAGCTATGAGTGTAACGGTATATGTTCCTGCATTGGTATAGGTGTGGTTTGGAACTGCTGTTGTTGAACTTATTCCATCACCAAAATTCCAGTTATAGCTAGCTGCATTCAATGAGTTGTTGCTAAAGTTTACATTGTAAGGTGTGCAACCAATGGTATCATTTGTAGCTGCAATCGCTGTTGGTGTTTGATTTACTCTGACGGTTCTCACGGTATCATCCATACAACCATTGCTGTTCATTGCCCAAAGTGTTATTTGATAAGTACCACTATCAGGATAAAATGTAGTTGGGTTTTGTAAGGACGATGTTGACCCGTTTCCAAAGTTCCAGTTCCATACAGTTCCTGATATATTTGAAGAAGTATTTGTGAAAGTCACTGCCAAGGGTGAACAACCGGTTGTAGCAGATTGGCTGAAACCAGCCAAAGGCGATTGCTTTATGTTTATTTGATAAGGAAGCGTAAATGTATCACGGCAACCATTAGAAGTAATTGCTATTAATGTTACAGTATATAATCCACCTGTTGTATAAGTATGTGTTGGATTTGGAGTGGTTGATGTCAAGCCATTTCCAAAGTTCCATATATAAGAAGTTGCATTAGAAGATGAATTTGTAAAACTTACTGCCTGTGGTGTGCAACCTGTGGTGTCATTTGTTGAAGCCATAGCAACAGGAAGGCCGTTTACATTTACCGTATGCGAAGTGCTATCCATACAACCCGTTGCATTGGTAACAATCATACTGACAGTGAATGTTCCAGTATTAGTAAATGTGTATGTTGGATTCTTGGTGGTTGCAGTATCGCCATTGCCGAAGTTCCATAAGTAAGTAACTCCTGATACCTGTGTAGATATATCGTTAAAGGTCACAGTATATGGAACACATCCTGATGCAGACGCAGGTGTAAATGCAGCTACCGGTTTGTTGTTTACCTTAATAGTATATGGAAACACCAATGTATCTCTACAACCTGATGCATTGGTAGCAACCAATGTTACAGTATAATTTCCAGATGTGTTATAGGTATGTGTTGGTGTTGCAATCGTAGAGGTACTGCCATCACCAAAACTCCATTGATATGAGGTAGCATTAAGAGAATTGTTTGTAAATGTACTGGTATAAGGAGCACACCCTGCAGTATCTGTTGTAGCAGCTATTGCTGTTGGTGAAAGATTAGAACGAACTGTTCGTGTCGAGTCATCAAAACAACCGTTGCTATTGGTAACTGTTAATGTTACAGCATAGGTGCCAGAGTCTGAATAAACTGTTGAAGGGTTTGCTATCGTTGCTGAAGACCCATTGCCAAAATTCCAGTTGAAAGTAGCACCTTGCATATTTGCAGTTGTATTGGTAAAGTTTACATTCAGAGGTGCACAACCAAGAGTCGGACTCATATTAAATCTCGCTCTGGGAGATTGCTTTGCATTAATCTGATAGGGTAAAACAAATGTATCACGACATCCGGCAGAATTGCTGGCAATTAATGTTACATTGAACAATCCACCTGTTGTGTAAGTATAGTTAGGGTTTACTGCTGTTGAAGTTGCTCCATTACCAAAGTTCCACTGATAACTTGTAGCATTAGTAGAATTGTTAGTAAAGCTCACAGCATGAGGTGTACAACCTGCGGTGTCAGCAGTTATTACATTTGCTGTTGGAGAAATGTTAATGGTGACTAGTTGCGAAGCCGTATGAGTACATCCATTTCCATTGTTTACATTCAACACAACCTGATAAATACCTGAATCAGCAAATACTGTAGATGGATTGGCAGATGTTGAAGTATTGCCATTTCCAAAATCCCAAAAATAGGTAGCTCCTGATATAACGGTTGAGGTATTGGTGAAGTTAACATTTAAAGGCGAACACCCTGTTATTGCTGATGAAGTAAATGATGCCAATGGTGTTTGATTTACCTGAATGGTATTGTTAAACACGAAAGTGTCTTTACATCCTGCTGTATTTGTTGCAATAAGTGTAACTGTAAAATTACCTGTTCCGGGATAAGTGTGTGTAGGATTTACTTGCGTTGATGTTCCTCCATCACCAAAATTCCAGCTATAAGATGTTGCGTTTATTGAGTTGTTTACAAACGTACTTGTGTATGGATTACATCCTGTTGTATCATTTGTAGATGCACTTGCTGTTGGCGATAATTTTACAACTACGTTTCTTACCGAATCATCTGAACAGCCATTAGCATTTGTTACTAATAATGTAACTGCAAAAATTCCGGAATCAGGATATACGGAAGAGGTATTTGGCGTAGATGCAGTATTTCCATTACCCAAGTTCCAGTTGTATGTTGCACCGGAAGTATTAGCAGAAGTGTTTGTAAAGTTAACGGTGAGAGGAGAGCATCCTGTAGCCGGACTCATATTGAACCTTGCCCGTGGAGTTTGGTTAACAACTATCTGAGATGGGAACACAAGTGTATCACTACAGCCTGAAGCATTGGTTGCAATTAATGTTATAGTATAGTTGCCTGCATTAAGGTAGGTATAATTTGGATTCGCAAGTGTTGAGGTAGCACCATTTCCAAAATTCCATAGATAACTTGTTGCATTCAAAGATGTGTTTGTGAAGTTCACAGTATGTGGACTACATCCAACAGTATCTGTTGTTGATGCAATAGCTGTTGGTGAAAGAACAGTTGTAATTTGTGTAGTTGCTGTGCCTGTACATCCTGCAGTATTTGTAACTATAAGACTAACATTAAAGCTTCCTGAATCAGCATAAAGTGCAGTAGCATTTGAAGTAATGGCTGTATTACCATTTCCAAAATTCCATAAGTATTGAGGGGAGTTTAATTGAGTTGATGTGTTTGTAAAGTTTACAGTCAAAGGCGTACAGCCATTGGTTGCAGAAGAACTGAATTGTGCTGCCGGTGTTTGATTAACATTTATTGTCTTAGGCAACCACAAAGTATCACTACATCCAAAATTATTGTAGGCAACAAAATAGGGTTGATAAGTACCGGCTAGAGTGTAGGTATGTGTTGCTGTAGATGCAGTGCTAGTATTTGATGCACCTGAAGCAGGGTCGCCAAAGTTCCACAGATACGAAGTTGCATTTGTTGAGTTTTGCGTAAATGTTGATGTTAAAGGACTACAACCAACGGTATCTATAGTTGTTGCAGAAGCTGTTGGAACAGGATGAACAACTATCGGATTACTGAATATATAGTGTGAAGAACATCCAAGGTTATCACTTGTAATCAGTGAAACGGTGAAACTTCCTGTTGTTGAATATAAGTGTGTTGGATTTTGTAGGGTAGAGCTGTCACCATCACCAAAGTTCCATAACCATGTTTGTGCATTCAATGAACTGTCAGTAAACTGAACTAAGTTTCCTACGCAACTTTGCAGACTCACAAGGTTAAAATATGAGAAAGTTCCCGGTACATGAAGGTAGTTAACTTTCGTCATTGTATCACGACATGTTCCATTAATAGCTATTAAAGTAATAGTATAATCACCTGGAACGTTATACACATGCGATGGCGATGTGGCAATAGAATTAGAGCCATCACCAAAATCCCAATAGTATGTTGTCGCATTAGTTGAAAGATTGTTGAAATTTACTAATGCCGGTGCACAAAATGCCTGCGTAGGCACATTAAAGTCGGCAGAAGGTGTTGAGATAGTAACAGCATTCGTCATGACTAATGTGTCTTTACAGCCTGTGGAGAAGGTTGTTATCAAAGTCACTGTATATACTCCATCAGTTGTATAAGTATAGCAAGGATTAGTTTGTGTTGATGTGGCACCATTTCCAAAATCCCATTTCCTTGAAACAACAGTAGTATCACTGGCGTCAGTAAAACAAATTGTTGTTGGATTACAACCTCCGGTTGCTGACATGGTAAATTTTGCTTGTTTGTATTTTATTCCTTTAAGTCGTTTTGTTGCTGAACATCCATTTGTATCTCTAACCCAAAGCGAAATTGTATCAGAGGTTGGTGGCGCATAGAATGTGTAAACCGGATTTTGTGTTGAATCTGTTGAGCCGTTATAAAAATTCCAACCCCATTTAATAGCAGGTGTAGGTCCGGTAAGATCAGTTAATGTAACAGTAATAGGAAAACATTGCGAGCTCTGTGTGAATGAGAAATTCGGAGCAGCTCTGTTAATTCTTATCAATGCTGGATAAGTAACCGTACGCGAACAGGCACCATTGGTTGCTGTTAACGAAATGGTGTACGCTTTTGGAGTAGTAAAATTTCTTGATGGATTTTCTAAAGAAGAAAATCCGGTAGATGATGTTGGGTCACCAAAGTCCCACCAATACGAAGTTGCACCTGTTGAAGTGTTTGTAAAGAACACAAATTGATTCGTACAACTTGATGTAGGTCCATTTATGACAAACGATGGCTGTGGATTTGTTGTTGTAATACTATCAGTATAAGTATTAACACATCCATCACTGCTTGTTACATTTACAGAAACTATGAAAGTTCCAGCTTGATTATAAGTATATGTTGGATTAGCAGAAGTTGACGTACCAACGCCATCACCAAAATTCCATTGTATGTTTGTCCAAGGTCCTCCTGTTAAGCCAAAAGTAAATGGATCATCATGACAACCGGCCTTTTTGTTTACTGTTATCGGATTAGGATAACCTAAAGTGATTGTAGTACTTAAACTAGTCATACACCCACTTTGCAAAACTATATTCAATACCACAGTATACGTCCCGGGTTGTGCATAGGTATGAGAAGGAAACTGTGTAGTAGCATGTGGTGAACCATCACCAAAATCCCAATCCCATGAAACTACATCCATGGTGGTATCGCTAAAGTGAATCAGGTAGGGTGCACAAGGGGTAGCTTGAATATAGGTGATCGGTGAAATTAACATCGGAAACACCTGTACTATGGCAACTGGATTAAAAAATTGCGAACATCCGGATCCATTATTTCCTGGCATGAACGAATTTAATGTTATTGTATAAATACCAACAGAGTCAAATGTAAAAGTTGGATTTGCTACATTACTTGTATCATTAGTTAACCAAGGTACACCAAAATCCCAATGGAAAACAGTAGCTCCCAGTAATGGATTGGAGAATGATACCGGATAAGGTTGACAACCCTTAATTGTATCAGGTACAGTATAAAGAACAGAAGCATCCCTGACTTTTACAAAGTTTTTTATAAGTGTATCTTTACAACCTGCTGATGATGTAACAATCAGTTTAGTTGAGTAAGTTCCGATGTTATTATAAAGATGTGTTGGATTTGATGCTGTAGAAGTGTTTAATACTCCTGAAGCGGGATCACCAAAGTTCCATTCGAATGCAACAATACCTGTTGTACCCGTTGGATTAAAACTAACATTTAATGGTGCACATCCTGACCCGGGATTGTAAGTGTAGTTAGCTACTGCTTGATTGACTACTATATAGTTGTTTTTTACAATTATTGTTTCACAACCATTAGTGCTGAATGCATGTAATGTTACATTAAAAGTACCTGCTGTTGTATATGTCTTAGAAGGTGATGCAAGTGTTGAAGTAGTTCCGTCACCAAATTCCCAAAGATAAGTGGCAGCACCTGTCGAAGTATTGTTAAATTGTACTGCAAGTGGTTTACATCCTGTTGTAGGATTGGATGTGAACGAGGCTACCGGTGGTTGATCAACAACAATGATATTATTTAAAGTCACACCTCCGTTACATCCACTCGATGTTGTTACAAAGAGAGAAACAGAGTATGTGCCTGAGTTTGCATAAGTGTGTGAAGGGTTTGCAGCAGTAGATGTGTTTTGAGCACCTGATGAAGGATCACCAAAGTTCCATGCATAGCTGGTTGCACCTGTTATTGATGGTGCAGTAAAATTTGTTGTTAACGGCTTACATCCCGCGCCATTGGTCCAGGTAAATGTTGGTGTAAGTGCTGTTCCAATAGAAATCATATTGTTTGCAACTACAGTATCTGAACACCCATTGGCATCAGTAACAATCAAACTAACATTAAAAGAACCTTGAGTTCCATAAGTGTGTGTAGGATCCTGTAACGTTGAAGAATTTGCACCACCTGACGAAGGCTGACCAAAGTTCCAAAGATAACTTACAACCCCGGCAGATGCTGAGTTAAACTGAATAACCTGATTGGCATCACATGTGCTTGACGGATTTGCGGTTAACTGTGCTGTTGGTTGACCATAAACAGTAATATAGTTTGTTTGAGTTTTTACGTTTGAACAACCATAAGATGAATAAGCTACTAACTTTACAGTATAAGTTCCTGGAATACTATATATATGTGTCGGATTTGTTTGCGTTGATGAAAAACCATCACCAAAATCCCATATACACGAGGTAAAGTTGGATGAAGTATTATTGAATGATACTGATAATGGACTACACCCTGATGTAACATTAGATGTGAAGTTAGCTGTCGGAAAAGAAACAACGTCAATGTAATTCGGAATAATCAATGTATCTGATTTTCCGGAAGTACTGTTGTAGGCAATTAGCTTCACAGTATAATTTCCCGGAGCTAAATAAACAGTTTGTGGATTGGGTAATGTTGATGTATTACCATTTCCAAAATCCCAGAAGTAGCTTGTGGCTAAAGTGGAAGTATTGCTGAAATGTACCGTCAGAGGTACACAACCTTCTGTAGAATCAGCAGCAAACGATGCTGTTGGAATCTGCGCCTTGACATTAAATGTGCCAAGTAGAAGCGTAATAGCAAAACATAACTTCCACGTGATGTTTCTGCCTGTGGTAAAGTATCTGTTCATATTTGATAAGTTAAAAAAATTCAAAGTGTAATGTCGTCCCTTTTATATTTCTTATTTCTGATCCTCCGGCTTTTTATCCGAAGCATAGTTTGATTTCGGATCATAGCTTGAATCAAGATTTATTACCGTATTGGTAGAGCTGTAATATTGCGAACCATCTCGTGCAATCTTTTTTACTCTGTAAAATGCATATCCGTTTGGAGGTGTTTGATCCATCCATGAATAGAAAAGTTCAACAGCAGTACCAAGACCTTCTTTTATACCTACTGACTCATACACTTTCCCGTCAAGAGATCGCTCAACGATATAAAGACAATCAGCCGACTCGTTTTTTGCTGTCCAGTTCAGAAATACTTTTCCTGAGTTATAAATGGTAGTATAGTTTGCAATAGTTCCATTTATGTTGGCATCAGCCATTAATACAGGTTGTGTAGTTGCTGTTTGTGCTGTAGCAGAATGAAGTGTCACAAGCATCAAAAAGAAAATAATTGCCTGCACAAAAAACAAGAACTTGATTGCTGAACCTTTTATGCCATCACGATTATAATATCTGCGAGGTTTTGAATACATGGCAAATCGGTTTTCACGAACCATTTTGTAAAAGTCCATTGTGTTGTTCATCGTTGTATCTTCCATAATGATATATTTTTATAAGTGAAATTTACGTTTTATATGAGCAGTAGTTTTTGTAATTTCTGATAAAACATTACATTGTAATACATCTGCACATTTTCTTTTCATATCCGCTTTTACGCCCGATTTGTATCTGGGTTACACTTTTCATTAAATTGAGTTGGTTTTGCTTCTTGATAGAGCATTTTATATTGCTTTTATTGATGTGCTTAAACGGGTTATCAGAAAAGTATATTTATTATTATATAAATGAAATAGATTAATAACGGGTTTCAAGGGTACCAGGACATTAACATGCAAACTGGAAATTTTTTTAAAAAAGCTAAAACCTTGCAGTTTTTTTTACGTAATAAGGAAGAGTCTTTAAAAAAGTTAATCATAAGCTTATATGGATATATTAAGAAAAACAATAAAGAAACTTAGTGACGAAGAGTATCAGGCATTGTTGCTTCAGGTATCGGGCAAGAAGAAAAACAAGCCTTATTATGTCTTAGAAGCTACACGCAACGACAATCATTTTGATGATACAGAAATGATGAAGCAACTTCAGGTTAATCCAAGTGCTTATTATACATTAAAATCCCGTCTCAATACAAGAATAGCAGAAATCCTTTCTAAGAAAGTTGAAAACCCTATTCGTGAATTGATGGAAGAAGTAGTTCGTGTTCCTGCAACTCTTTATGGAACCAACCGCGATTTCTCTATCAGAGCTTTAAAAGAAATTGAAAAGCAACTGAAGGAGTATGATATGAGTAATGAGTTGATTACAGTTTATAAAACACTTGCATTGTTGCACATTCATCATGAAGACTACGAGCATTACAACAAGCTTTACAATAAACATGTTGCCTATGCATTGGCAATTTCAAAAGCTGAGCAAATATTTTTTCTCTTCTTTAAAAAATTAGGGGCCTATCAGTTAACACTTGACCCTGATACTTTAGAAGAAGTTATTATGCTTAAAAGGAAGATTGCCAATATTGCAGAAATGTATGATTCACATCGTTTGTTTGTATTATACAATATTGTCAGAATCTATTACTTGTGTTCATTGCCATCAAAACGACAGGAGTTAAAATCCCTTGAACTTGAAATAGAAAATATTTTAAAACGTATTAATGAAATATTTGATGCATTTCCGATAGATACACTCTATAGTAACATTAGTCCTTTGGTAGATATACTTCACTATGAATACTATCAGAAAATCCAAAATCAGGTTAGAGCCGATCATTACCTGAGCAATGGAATAAATGACACTATTATTGACTGGAGTGAGAAAACTGCTATGCACTTTTTTATTATCCAGTATCTGAACTCTCGAGTTGAAAAGTTTCTGGTTGATGGTGAAATGTACCGATTGAATGAATTTAATCAGACAATTGAAAAAACATTTGACCTCAATATAAACGAACCGTATCATTATATTTCTTTTAAGAAGTACATTGCTTTATGTAAATTTTATAGTAAGGATTACCAGGGTGCAGCAAAAACTATATACGATTTAAGAAATAATATTTCTTTAAAACAGTTCACACATACCGATGTTGACAGCAAACTTTTTCAAGGGTTGTGCTATTGTCTGATGGGTGAAGATAGCCTGGCACAACAAATGATTTCAAGCATTAAAAGACAGATTGCCGATTTTGAACATGAGTTTGAGTCAACCACAATATTTATAAAGATTCTTAAAACAGCATTAAAGCCTTCGGACTTCAGGAGAAAAATTGTGCGCATCAACGAATTATTGATTAAGTTTGAAGAAGCAAATAATTGTGATAAACCAATTCTGAAGTATATTAAAATTGATGATACATTGATTCGGAAAATGACAAATCCAATTAAAGATTAAAAAAACAAAGGCGGCAGAAATTGCCGCCTTTGTTTTTTTAATTTGTTGTGAATAATTTCTACTACTTTTATCAACTGATAGTATCAAATGGATATTGAAAAATTCAGAAACTATTGTTTGTCGAAACAAGAAACAACAGAGAGTTTTCCTTTCGATGAAGACACATTAGTTTTCAAGGTTGCCGGAAAAATGTTTGCTTTAGTTTCATTAACAGAAAAGCCCATGACGGTAAATCTTAAAATGAATCCGGAAATTATTTTAGAGTGGCGTGAACATTATTCTGAAATTACACCTGGCTTTCACATGAACAAGCAATATTGGAACTCTGTGGAATTTAACAAATCTATTCCTCCTTCTGAATTAAAATGGCTTATTGATCACAGCTATTCTGAAGTGGTTAAAAAATTACCCAAAAAAGTACGCATGAGGTTTGAAGTTTAATGTCAATCAGAACTTAAACTTTTTTATCATCAAAATTTATTATAAGCCGCTCAACAGGTTTGTTATTTTTTATGTGCTGCTCAACTATTTCATCAACATCCGATAACTGAACATTACCATAAAAAATACCTTCGGGATAAACAACAACCGATGGGCCATAGTCGCAGGCATCTAAACAGCCCGACCTTTGCGCACGAATAGGTATGGACAATTGTAATTCTTTAATTTTTTTCTTGAATGCTGCAACCAGTGCAAGACCATGCACTTCACCGCAACATTTGCGTTCACCTTCTTTGCGTTGATTGGTGCAAATAAAAATGTGTTTTTGAAACCTCATAATGCAAATTAAACTAATTGTGTTCAGAATTCAAACTCAATTAGTCCAATTCAAATTCAATGCTTAATTTTGCTGTTAAATATTACGGTGTATGAACGACATAGCAAAAAAGATAATTGATACAATGCAATCGCATATGGACAAATCCATTTCGCATCTTGAGACTGAATTGGCAAAAATCAGAGCTGGTAAAGCAAATCCACAGATGCTCGAGTCTATTCATGTTGATTATTATGGTTCGCAAACACCATTACATCAGGTTGCCAATGTCAATACACCTGATGCCCGTACTATTGTAATACAACCATGGGAAAAGGGTATGTTAGGTCCAATTGAAAAGGCCATTCAGATTGCCAATCTTGGATTTAATCCGCAGAATGACGGTTCTATCATTCGTATTGCAGTGCCGCCATTAACAGAAGAAAGAAGAAAAGATTTGGTTAAACGATGTAAAACCGAAGGAGAGAATGCTAAAATAAGTTTACGTTCAATCAGAAAAGAAGCCAATGATGCAATAAAGAAAGAATTGAAGAAAGGCATTACTGAAGACGAAGCTCGCGAGGCAGAAACTAAAATTCAGTTAACTACCGATGGCTTTATTTCAAAAGTTGATAAACATCTTGAAACAAAAGAGAAAGAAGTAATGACTGTTTAATGTCTTGTAAAAAGGAGTAGGTTCAATTACTCCTTAGGTGCCTGAGAGATTTCGTCTAACTGTTTTTTAATTCGTTTTATTTCCTCTTTTGCATGATTGATTTTATCTTCAAACTCTTTGCGTACTGCATCAGCATTTTTAGAACGAGCAAAAAAACCAAGATTATTTTCCCAGGTATTAATTTCTCCTGTAAGTTGATTAATCTTATACTTTAAATCATTCTTTTCATTACCCGGTTTGCCACTTCTAAAAGATGGTTTATGTCCAGTTGTAAATCGCTCTTTGTTATGTTGTCTTATTGATTGAAAGTGTTTGTCAATCACTGCCTTGAATTTTGCATAAATGGTGTCTTTATGTTCAAGCGGCACCATACCAATCTCACTCCACTGCCGTTGAAAATCTTTTAATTGATCAATAGTCTCATCAATATTTTCACCGAGTGTAAATTGTTCTACTTTTTCAATAAGCGCGTTTTTCTTGTCGAAGTTTTCTTTATAGTCAGATTCAAGAGAAGTGTAATGCGCATTTTTTCTTTCAAAAAATGCATCGCAGGCTTTTCTAAACCTTTCCCAGATTTTCTGATTGTTTCTGTCACCTGCAAATCCGGTCTTTTTCCACTCGGCCTGAAGTCTTTTAAGCTCCTCTGTTGTTTTTTTCCAATCGGTATTTTCTATTAATGCTTCTGCCTGAATACATAATTCATTTTTTAGTTGCAGATTGGCAGCATGTTCTTTTTTCAATGATGTGAAAAAATCATTTTTTCGAACAAAGAATCCATCACACAAACTTCTGAACTTAGCCCAAACCTCATCGTTAGATTTCTTGTCGGCAAAGCCAACTTTTTTCCATTCATTCTGAACTCCAACAAGCATTTTGCTTTTCTCCATCCATTCAGAGGCTTTCAGGGGCTCGTCTTTAAGTAACTCTTCAGTTTTTGAAATAAGTTGGTTTTTTGCAGCTAAATTTTCAGCATAGCGTTGCTTTAACTGCTCAAAATATTCTTTTCTGCGTTCATAAACTTTATCACTTGCAGCTTTAAATCGTTCCCAGATTTCATTGCTTTTATCACGTCCTACATGACCGGTTTCGCGCCACTTGCTTTGTAAATTATGCAATGTCTGTAGTGCTGAATTTAATGATGATTCATTAATCAGATCTTCTGCCTTTTCGCAGAGTTCAATCTTAGCTTCAAGGTTCTTTTTGAAATCAAGCTCTTGAAGTTCGCGGTTAATTTTTATGTTTTCATAAAATTTGTCTGTGTAAAGCTTGTAGGTCATCCACAAATCATTCAACTGACCTGAAGGAACAGGTCCTGTTGCACGCCATTTTGCCTGTAGTTCGTGAAACAGATCGAATGCACGTTGCATGTTTTCCTCATTTTGAATAAGGCTTTTCATGGCAACAAGTATTTCCTGCTTTACATTTAAATTATTTTCTCTGAGTTTTTCCTGTTGCTCTGCATATTCAGCTTTGCGTTTGTTGTATTTTTTTAATGCTGCCAGAAAACGATCGTCTGCTTGCGTATAGCTAAATTTAAAATCATCTTTAACACCACCTTCTTCTAAAAAGGTTGACAGTGCCAGTGCTTTTTCTGAAGATTGAATTTGTTCAAATGCATTCTTCAATGCATTGATTTTATTTTTTACAGCAGCAACATCACCATCTGCAAACCCTTCAGCAACTTTAACAAGTTCAGCCTTGGTTAAATGATTGTAATTTTCTTCCTGCTCAGGCAATGTTTCAAGATGTTCTTCGGGCAATGCTGCAAGATGCTCCTCCTGCATAGGTTGTGTAATAGATTCATTCTCCGATTGAATTCCACCTGCTTGCTGATTTTCTTCTGCAAGAAAATCATTGTTTACTTCTGTCATGGTACTAATTAAAATTAAATAATAATCAAACAATGAAGCCTTCCTTTGGAGAAGGCTTTATCTGACTACAAATGTAAAACAAAATACCTGTTTAATGCAAGAAATTATTGAGCTAAAAATCGGTTTTTTGTTTTAATATTAATTCAATATAGATGTATAAAAACCATTTTGTCTTATCCTCGTATAAAAAATGGTAAATTTGGAGCGTTATTGAATTATGTTAAAACAGAGCTTATCACAAAAACTTTTACAAAAGCTTTCACCTCAGCAAATTCAGCTGATGAAGTTGCTTCAGTTGCCCACCATGGCACTTGAACAGCGGATAAAAGAGGAAATGGAGGTTAATCCTGCATTGGAAGAAGGCGCTCCCGAAGATGTGGACGAAGATGTACAGCAGGATGAGGACGAAACCCCTGAACTGGAAGAAGGCGTAGAGGAAAATGAAGGTGATGAAAATAAAAAAGACGAATTTGACAATACTGCTGATACGGACATAAAAGACAGAACAGATGATGATTTTGATGTTGATGATTATATCACTGACGAAGATATTCCTTACTATAAAACCTCTGCCAATAACACCTCGCCTGATGATGAACGAACAGAAGTGCCGTATGGTTCGTCTGTAACTTTTCAGGAAACATTGCTTGCGCAACTTGGAATGGTTGCCCTCAACGACAAACAAATGCAAATGGCAAAGCACCTGATTGGAAGTTTGGATGAAGATGGATACTTGCGCAGAGATTTAAATTCTATTGTTAACGATCTTGCATTTACACAGAATATTGAAACTAATGCCGATGAACTTTTACAGGTTTTGCAAGTGATTCAAACATTTGACCCGCCTGGTGTTGGTGCACGTAATTTGCAGGAGTGTCTTCTGCTTCAACTGCAACGAAAACCTAACAGCAAATCGGTTAACAGAGCAATAGAAATTATTAAAAATTACATGGATGAGTTTTCAAAAAAGCATTTTGAAAAAATTGCCCGATTGATGAATATTCCTGACGAATATTTGAAACAAGCCATGAATGAAATCTTAAAATTGAATCCGCGCCCTGGAGGAGATATCTCCGCAGAAACAAAATCTGTTCAGCATATAGTGCCTGATTTTATCATAACAAACAACGTGGGTCAGCTTGAGTTGATGCTCAACTCCCGCAACGCTCCTGATTTGCGAATTAACCGGGAGTACAATGAAATGATGGAGGGCTATGCAAAGAGTAAAAAACAAGATCGTTCGCAGAAGGAGGCTATCTTATACCTAAAACAAAAAATTGACTCAGCAAAATGGTTTATTGATGCTATCAGACAACGTCAGGCAACACTGCTTCATACCATGCAAGCTATCATGAACTATCAGAAAGAATATTTCCTGGAAGGTGATGAACGACTATTAAAGCCAATGATTTTAAAAGATATTGCAGAGGTTGTTGGGCTTGATATCTCAACTGTTTCACGAGTTGCAAACAGCAAATATGTACAAACACCTTTCGGCACATTTCTGATAAAAACTTTTTTCTCGGAAGGTATGGCAACAGATTCGGGCGAGGAAGTGAGTACAAGAGAAGTGAAAAAAATTCTGTCTGATGCTATAGAAGGAGAAGATAAGAAAAAACCTTTGCCGGACGATAAATTGGCAAAAATTCTAAAGGACAAGGGTTATAATGTGGCACGCAGAACTATTGCCAAGTATCGCGAGCAACTAAACATTCCTGTTGCAAGGCTGCGAAAAGAGTTTTAAAAATGTTGAACCGTTTTTTTTCAATCATTACTTATCTGACTCATCCTTTAATAATACCTATCTATTTATTACTTATACTTTTCAATTCGGACACCTATCTATCTTATACACTTTCACCTGCATTACAGCGAATAATTTTAGCAGCAGTTTTTATCCTCACCTGTCTGATGCCTTTTTTAACATCGGTATTGTTACTTAAAAAGCAAGGGGTTAAAGGTTTATTGATGGAGGACAGACAAAGTAGAACAATACCCTATTTTTTAACACTAGTTTATTATATTGCCTGTTATTATTTTTTGTTGAGACTTCCGGTTTCATCTGTTATAAAAATTCTAATTCTGGCAGCAGCATGCTGTATCGCACTTGCATTTATAATTAACTTTTTCTGGAAAATAAGTATTCATCTCATTGGTATAGGAGGAATGGCAGGTGCTTTTTATATACTTACAGTTTTAATGGGTAATGAGTTTCTTCTTCCTTTTATATTAGCACTTTTATTGGCCGGACTTACTGCAACAGCCCGCCTATCTCAAAATGCTCATACACATTCACAACTGTACGTAGGATTCATAGTTGGTTTTGCTTGCGAGTATCTTTTTATCATGTGGTCACTCAGTACATAATTTACTGTATTTATAATAGCATGATATATTGTTTTTAAAGATGAAATGATTCTGAACTAAAACAGAAAAGCTTTAACTTTAATAGTTTGGCATAACAGTTGAATTTAATCTGTTAAATTAGAAAGTGAGGTTTATTATGAAAAAACTATTTACTACTCTCGCCATCTTAAGTTTAGCTGTTATTGTGCAAGCAGCTCATCCTTTTCAGTCAGCTTTGGCCATAACTTCTGTTGATAGAAGTCTTTTGACTGTATCAATAGACAGAGCACCATTTAGCAATGCTTCAACAAATATTTATTCTGATGGATTGCGTCCAGGAAACCATTTTATTAAAGTGATGCGTCTTGCAGGACATCCACATCATCCTGTCTATATCACTGTTTTTTCCGGATATGTATTTATTCCCGAAGCATCAGAAGTGATGGCAGAGGTTAATCGTAACAGATTTCGTATAACCGGAAGCAGACTTTTTGAATATGCACCACAGGTATATGAAGAGCCGCATTATTATCCACAACATCTTCGTTGCGAAGTGGATGACTATGAGTTTAGTCAAATGATACAGTCCTTAACCAACTATAATTTTGAAAGTACCCGCATGACCGTTGCAAAACAGTTGGTCAATAATAATTATTTCAACTCACGTCAGGTTGGACGATTAATGCAGCAAATGACATTTGAGTCGAGCAAACTTGAATTAGCAAAATATGCCTATTCTAAAACATTGGATAAAAACAACTACTTTTTAGTTAATGATCAGTTTAGTTTCGAAAGCAGCATTACCGAGTTGACAGATTATATTGCATTACGCAACTAAAAGAAATAAATAAATTACAGTGAAAAGGTGTCAGAAACGGCACCTTTTTTTATTCGTCCATTTTTAATTTTATATCGTCCTTAACTAAAAATGCCGATGGGTAATAGGCCTGAAGCTCTTTTAAGCTTTTTTGTGCATCAAGTCGTGTACGAAAATCGCCAACTCTTAATTTAAAGTTGGGCTGCTGGTATAGTACATAGGCAGCCGTTTGCGGATATAGCTTTATAAACTCTGTCCTTAACTCATAGGCTTTGTCACGTTGTGACCCAAAATAAAGTTGAATGCGGTAGCCTTGCGAAAAGGGCTTAGCCATATTATAGGCAATATGTTTTTTTATAAGTACATGAGTCAGGCTATCATCACCGGTCTGTGCCTTGGTTTGAACATGAAAAAGAATGCAACATATAATTAATAGGACATTCTTTACAATTTTAATCATGGCTTCAATATTACAGATTAAACATAAAACTTGCAGTAAAAACAGCTTAAAATTGAATAACAAGGTCAAAAAAAACATAAAAGACTGTTATTTAGACTAAATTTTAATTTGAAAATTTTATGAATTAAAAAAGGTAAGTTATAAATTTGCGCGCTCCAAACTGGAATTTTACGGAATTATTGCAGTTTGACTAATTTATAAATTGATACGAAAACAAAAACAATTTATGCACCAAAAGCTCACTAATAACCTTCTTGTCAAATGTAAGGGGTTGTTTTTTATGCTCCTGATATTGTCATTTTCAATAGGAGTTAAAGCACAGGATGGTAAAGCACTTTTTGATGCCAACTGTAAATCATGCCACGCAATGAATGATGTGGTAATTGGCCCTGCACTAAAGGATGTGCATAAAAAATTCAGTGCTGAGTGGCTACATAAATGGATAAAGAACTCACAAGCATTAGTAAAAGCCGGTGATAAAGATGCCGTAGCAGTTTTCAATGAGTTCAATAAAATGGTCATGCCTAATCAGAATCTATCTGATGCTGAGATTGATGCAGTTTTGGCCTATATTGGTAAAGAGAGTGAGCAGGCACCGGTAGCAGCTGCACCCACAGCACCTGCACCCGGAACAGTTGCAACTGAAAAAGATAACTCTACTTTGTATTGGGTGTTAGCTATTATCCTGATATTAATTGCATTGGCAGCTACACTCAATAAAGTTAAAAAAGGTCTGGAATATGCAGTGCGTGAAAAAGAAGGTATTCCTCATCCACCTCATTTAGCACCAAAAGAGGCACGTAGCTTATGGGTTAGCAAGAATAAAAAACTGATTGCAGTTGTTTTATTGCTTTTGGTAGTTTTAGGTAGCGTTAAAGGGTGGTATGCATTAAAAGATATAGGTGTATATACCAACTATGAGCCTGAGCAGCCCATACACTTTTCGCATAAGCTTCATGCCGGAGATAATAAAATAGCCTGTCTTTATTGCCATAGTGGTGCAGATAAAAGCCGTCATGCCAATATTCCTTCAGCAAGTACTTGTATGAACTGCCATAAATATGTTAAAGAAGGACCGGTATATGGCGATAAGGAAATCAAGAAAATTTATGCAGCCCTTGATTGGGATGGTTCTAAATATGGAACTAATCAAAAGCCAATACAATGGATTAGAGTACACAGTTTACCGGCTTTAGCGTATTTTAATCATGCTCAGCACGTTAATGTTGGAAAAATCGAATGTCAGACCTGTCATGGACCTGTGCAGGAAATGGATGTTGTGAAGCAATTCTCACCATTGACCATGGGTTGGTGTATAAACTGCCACCGCGAAACAGAAGTTAAAATGGATGGCAATGGCTATTATGACGAAGTGCATAAAACATTAGCAGCCAAGTATGGTAAAGATGCTAAACTTACAGTTGACAAAATTGGCGGTCTTGATTGTGCCCGCTGTCACTATTAATCAAAAACACTAAAAGCTGTATCTGTTCATTCAAATAAAAAACAGTCGGCCACAAACTTTTTAAATAATATATGGAAAAACGATATTGGAAAGGTGTAGAAGAACTCAGAAATGATGCAGAGTTTGTTCGTCTTAAAAACAATGAGTTTTTTGAAGAAATCCCTGTGGATGAAGTTCTTGGCAAAAAAGCTGAAAGCAAAGATGCCACACCACGCAGAGATTTTCTCAAATTTTTAGGTTTTGGTGTTGTAGCCGCTTCAATGGCAGCATGCGAGGCCCCTGTTCGAAAAACAATTCCTTACCTGATAAGTCCCGAGAACTTAGTTCCCGGAATTCCTAATTATTATGCCTCAACTTTTTTTGATGGTCATGATTATGCAAGTATCGTTGTAAAAACTCGCGAAGGTCGTCCAATTAAAGTTGATGGTAATGAGTTGTCGCCACTTACTAAAGGTGGTGCCAATGCAAGAGTACAAGCTTCGGTTTTGGATTTGTACGATAGCGAAAGAATTAAAGGCCCAATGGCAAAAGGCAAGGCTGCAAGTTGGGATACTGTTAATAAAGAAATAAAAGAGAAACTGGCTGCTGCTAATACAAAGCAGACAAAAATCCGTATTGTTTCTTCAACCATCATTAGCCCAACAACAAAAAAGGCAATTGAAACTTTTACCACAAAATATCCTACTGCTAAATTGGTAACCTATGATGCCATATCACAGTATGGAATAATTAAAGCACACCAGTTAGCATTTGGAAAGGCAGCAACTCCGAGTTTTAGCTTTGACAAAGCTGATGTAATTGTAAGCTTTGGTGCTGATTTTCTGAATAACTGGATTGCACCAATTGAATATGCACGTCAGTACGCACAGACAAGAAAGTTAGATGATGGCAAAAAAACCATGTCGAAACACATTCAGTTTGAAGCAGCCCTTTCTTTAACAGGTAGCAATGCTGATAACCGATATAAATTAAAGGCAAGCCAGACAGGCAATGCTTTGTTGTCATTATATAATGCAGTAGCCTCTAAAGCAGGTGCTGCAACTGTAAGTGCAGGCAAGACCGATGCAGATGCTGCTATTAACAGTACAGCAAATGAACTTTGGAATGCAAAAGGTAAATCATTGGTTGTTTGTGGCAGTAATAATGTAAACGATCAATTAATTGTTGCGGCCATTAACAACTTGCTTGGTAATTATGGCGCCACAATCAGTATAGCAAAACATAGCAATGTACGACAGGGAAATGATGAAGCTATGGCTGAACTATTACGTGAAATGAACTCAGGTGAAGTGGGTGCTGTAATTTTTTACAATGCAAACCCTTTGTACAACTATCCTGATACTACAGCATTTACTTCTGCATTAAACAAAGTAGAAGTAAAAATTTCTTTGTCTGACCGTAATGATGAAACAGCGATTAAGTGCGATTATATTTGTCCGGACTCTCACTATCTTGAATCGTGGAATGATGCAGAGCCTGTACGCAATATGTTCAGCTTAATGCAGCCAACAATTCAAAAACTGTTTGATACAAAACAATCACAAGAATTATTTTTATTGTGGAGCGAGGCAGCAGTAACAGACTATCATGAGTTTCTGATGCAAAATTGGAGACAAGGTCTTCTTTCAACAGCAACGGGAATGGCATCTGTACCTGCATGGGAAAAAGTTTTGCAGGAAGGTGTTTGGAATGGTGAAGTTACAGAGAGTGAGCCTGCCTTTGTTGGTAATATAAATGATGCAGCGAGTGCCGTTGCTGCTAGAAAGTCAGGCGGTTTAGATATTCTAGTTTATGAAAAAGCTGGTATAGGTAACGGACGTCATTCAAATAACCCATGGCTTCAAGAGCTACCTGATCCTGTTTCTAAAATATGTTGGGATAATTATTTTGCCATTGCCCCTTCAATGGCAAAAGAAAAAGGTCTGGTACAAGGAAATATTATTGAAGTTAAATCAGGGAATGTAACACTTAAAGGGCCGGTTTTATTACAACCCGGTCAGGCAAAAGATACAATTGCTATAGCTGCCGGTTATGGTAGAACAAGTAGTGGAAAAGCAGGGAATAAAGTTGGGATGAATGCATACCCATTACTGACTTTTTCAGAAGGTACATTTAACTTTACAGTTAGTGGAGCAAGTCTGAATAAAACGGTTGAAGCCGATTACACACTTGCAACAACACAGTCTCACCACACCATGATGGGTCGTGCTATTGTAAAAGAATCTACACTTGAAGAGTATATTAAAGATCCTAAGGCAGGTAATGAAGAGGAGAAATTTCATTCTTATAAAGGAAAAGTTTCAGCTAAAGAATTAGACCTTTGGGCAACAAAAGATAATCCGGGATTCGACCGTCCAATAAATGCCTGGGGTATGTCCATTGACCTAAACTCATGTATTGGCTGTGGCGCCTGCGTAGTGGCATGTACTGCAGAGAATAATGTTCCGGTGGTAGGTAAAGAAGAGATACAACGCAGCCGCGAAATGCATTGGATTCGAATTGATCGCTATTATACAAGCGATATGGATAAGGAAAAAGCACATGAGCAGGGAGTGGGTAAGTTAAGTATGTATGGTTTTATGGAAGAACCTGCGGAGAATCCTGAAATTGTATTTCAGCCTGTAATGTGTCAACATTGTAATCATGCGCCATGCGAAACAGTGTGTCCGGTTGCCGCAACTACTCATAGCGAGGATGGCTTGAATATGATGGCTTATAACCGTTGTGTAGGAACACGTTATTGTGCCAACAACTGTCCGTATAAAGTAAGACGCTTTAATTGGTTTAAATATTCTGATAATCCTCAATTTGACTATAACATGAATAATGATTATGGCAAAATGGTGTTGAATCCGGATGTAATTGTGCGCTCAAGAGGTGTAATGGAAAAATGCTCTATGTGTGTTCAGCGCATTCAATATGGTAAGTTAGAAGCCAAGAAAGCAGGGCATCCTGTAAAAGATGGCGATATTAATACAGCATGTGCTCAAACTTGCCCAACCAATGCAATTACTTTTGGTGATTATAATGACAAATCCAGCCGATTGGTAAAACAAAGTGGTAGCGAACGTATGTATCATTTGCTTGAAGAACTTAATGTTCAGCCTTCAATAAATTATTTAACTAAGATACGTAACACTACAGGCAAAGCCAATAACAGTCATAAAGCATAAATAAAATTAATCGAACTAATAGAAATTTTTCAACAATATGTCGAATGTAGAATCACCGCTTAGGCCGACACTCATCGAAGGAGATAAAACGCTCCATGATATAACTGAGGATGTTTGCCGACCTATAGAATCTAAACCCAACAAATACTGGTGGATGGTATTTAGTGTTGCTTGTGCTGCACTTTTATGGTGGATTATTTGTGTAGCTTATACCGTTGGAACAGGACTTGGTGTTTGGGGTCTGAACAAAACTGTTGGTTGGGCTTGGGATATTACCAACTTCGTTTGGTGGGTAGGTATTGGTCACGCAGGAACTTTGATTTCTGCAATCTTATTATTGTTTCGTCAGAAATGGAGGTTATCAATTAACCGCTCTGCAGAGGCAATGACAATATTTGCCGTAATCTGTGCTGCGTCATTTATTGTAGCACACATGGGCCGACCATGGGTTGCCTATTGGCCACTTCCTTTTGCAAACCAATTCGGTTCATTGTGGGTAAACTTTAATTCTCCATTGGTATGGGACGTTTTTGCAATCTCAACTTATTTCTCTGTATCATTAGTTTTTTGGTACACCGGATTGATTCCAGACTTTGCAGCAGTTCGCGATCGTGCAAAAACCAAAGCTCGTAAATTCTGGTATTCAGCCTTGAGTATGGGATGGGTGGGTTCAGCTAAAAACTGGCAGCGATTTGAAGAGGTTTCTTTAGTACTGGCAGGTATTTCAACACCGCTGGTTCTTTCGGTACACTCTGTAGTATCAATGGACTTTGCAACAGCATTGGTTCCGGGATGGCATACAACAATTTTTCCACCGTATTTCGTTGCAGGAGCTATCTTTTCGGGATTTGCAATGGTTCAAACACTGCTGATAATTACACGTAAAGTATTAAACTTAGAGGAGTATATTACAATTTATCATATTGACATGATGAACAGGATTATTCTTATTACCGGTTCTATTGTGGGATGTGCTTATCTGACTGAGTTTTTCATTGCATGGTATTCAGGTGTAGAATTTGAACAATATGCATTTATTAATCGTGCAACCGGACCCTACTGGTGGGCTTACTGGAGTATGATGACTTGTAACGTAATTTCACCGCAATTAATGTGGAGCAGTAAACTCAGAAGAAACCTTTTCGTAACATTCTTCTTATCAATTATTGTAAACATAGGTATGTGGTTCGAACGTTTTGTAATTATCGTAACTTCATTACACAGAGACTTTGTTCCATCAAGTTGGACAATGTTTCATCCAACGTGGGTTGAGATAGGCCTTTTTATCGGCTCGATAGGTTTGTTCTTTGTTCCCTTCTTACTCTTTACACGATATTTCCCTGTTATAGCAATGAGCGAATTAAAAACTATTTTGAAGTCATCCGGCTCTCAATCAAAGAAAGGAGTACAACATCATGACTAAACAACTGCATGGCATTTTTAATGATGATGAAGTTCTTTTAAATGCTATTAAAGAACTAAAATCAAAAGGTATTAAATGTACCAATGCCTATTCGCCATTTCCTGTACACGGCCTTGATAGTGCCTTAGGCCTTAAACGTACCAGAATTTCCATCGCTTCATTTTTATATGGTGCAACCGGCACATGCTTAGCACTTTTAATGATGTGGTACATGAATATATGGGATTGGCCAATGGATATTGGTGGTAAACCAAGTTGGAACTTATATAAGAATATCCCTGCATTTATCCCCATAACTTTTGAGTTTACAGTTTTATGTGCGGCACATGGCATGGTGATTACATTCTACCTGCGAAGCAAATTACTACCCGGAGTTACTCCTAATGTTATACATGATAGAATGCATGACGATCATTTTGTTTTAACTGTTGAAGGAAAAGTAAGTGATGAAACTGCTATTCGCGAATCGTTGAAACAAGTTGGTGCAGTGGAAATAAGATCATAAAGAATTAAATCGGATGAAAAAAACATACCAATATTTAAGTGTAATAATAAGCAGCATGCTATTGCTTGGCGCCTGTGGCGATAAACAATCACCGGGCTTGGAATATATGCCTGATATGTATCGTACACCAGCGGTGGTAGCGTATTCTCCATCGCATATCACAAAAGATAGTGTTTCTGCATTGGCACCCGTTGCCGGAACAGTTGCCAGAGGTCAGTACGTTGACTTTAATTACCCCAATACCAATGAAGGATATGAGGCAGCAGGTTTGGAGTTAAAAAATCCTTTTCAATCTACAGCAGAAAATATGGAACGGGGTAAAACGGAATTTAATACTTATTGTGCCCATTGTCATGGTGAAAAAGGTGATGGTAAAGGATGGCTTAAAATTAAAGGAGACCCATTCCCTGTACCGTCTTATACAAGTGCGGCAATTAAGGACCTACCTGATGGGAAAATGTTTTTCACTATCACTTACGGTAGAAACCTCATGGGATCGCATGCAGCACAGGTAAGTGCAGATGACCGTTGGAAAATTATTTTATACATTAACCATTTACAGGGAGACGAACCTGGAGCAGTTGTTACTGACAGTTCGGCTACCGCACAAAATAAATAACATAACGCAGCCTATTTAAGATAATACTATGCAGGACAATCTCACATATACCTTTTCAAGTAAGCTGAAAACCCTTTCGTTTATTCTCATGGCGATAGGTGCAATTTCAATTGGAATAAGCTTTGCTACAAATCCGGATCAAACATGGGCAAACCTCATGCACAACAACTTTTACTTTTTAACCATAGCATTAGGTGGCTTGTTTTTTTACGCAGTACAATATGCTGCAGAAGTTGGCTGGAGTGTTTACATCATTAGAATTCCATTAGCTATGTCGCAATACCTTTGGATTAGTGGTGTCATTATGCTCATTTTATTTTTTGCCGCAGGTCATCATATCTGGCATTGGACACACCATGAGTTAGTTATGGAAACATTGCCTGATGGAAAACCCAATCCGGATTATGATGAAATTTTAGCAGGTAAAAGTGCATACCTAAATGTCCCATTCTTCTTAATTCGAATGGTGGCATACTTTGTTATATGGTATGGCTTCGCAGTTTTGTTGCGTAAACATGCAATGAAAGAAGATTTAACAGGTGCTATAGAACATCATAACCGTAGTCGTAAACTCAGTATTATTTTTCTTGTTCTTTTTGCAGTTACCTCATCAACCTCTGCCTGGGATTTTGTAATGTCAATAGATTCACACTGGTTTAGCACACTGTATGGCTGGTACACTTTTTCAGGAATTTTTGTTAGTTCACTAGGTGTAATTGCTCTAATAATTGTTTATCTGCGCAGTCAGGGATATCTGCATCATTTAAACGAAAATCACTTACATGATGTAGGCAAGTTTATTTTTGCTTTCAGTATATTCTGGACCTATTTATGGTTTGCACAGTTCATGCTCATTTGGTATGCTAACCTTCCCGAAGAAGTAACCTATTTTATGGAAAGACAAGACTATTACAAAACTCTTTTTGTAACCAACTTTTTAGTTAACTTCATTCTTCCTTTTGTAATTTTAATGACTCGTGATGCAAAAAGAAAATTACGTTTATTGGCAATATTAGGCTCTGTAATTTTTGTTGGCCACTGGATAGACACCTATCTGATGGTAGTGCCGGGAATTATGCACGAAAAAGGTACAATAGGAATCCTGGAAATTGGTACAACCATTGGTTTTATGGGAATGTTTATATTCGTTGTATTTAATGCACTTAGCAAATTATCACTCCTTCCTCAGAAACATCCAATGCTTCAGGAGAGCGAGCATTTTATTTTATAATATAAAAGACTTTAACACAAATCTGTAATATTAAGACATGACACTTTTAATAACAATATCAATCCTGCTTGGCATTCTTGTTTTAGTTAGACTAATGACTATTGTACAATTATCCTCGGAACTAACCGGTAGCAGTGACTCACAAGAAGAAGAGATTAGACACAATAATTCCAATGGGTATGGTTTTATTGTATTTATGGTTCTTGGTCTTGGTCTTATAATTTATCTTACAATTGACTATTCCAAACATTTGCTTCCGGTCTCTGCATCTGAACACGGTGTTGGATTGGATAAACTTTTAAATATTAACTGGGCAATCATTGGTATAGTTTTCTTTATCACTCAAATAGCTTTGTTTTATTTCTCTTATAAGTATAGAGATATCAAAAAGCATGAAGCTTATTTTTATCCTGAAAACTATAAACTTGAATTAATCTGGACAATAGTTCCAACAATTGTATTAACTACTTTGATCATTACCGGTTTGAAACAATGGAACGGTATCTTTTCTGAAAAAGAAAACAGCATGAATGTTCAGGTTTATGGATATCAGTTTGCATGGATTACCCGTTTTAGCGGACCTGATAATACACTGGGAAAATCCAACTATAAACTCATTACTGATGATAATCCATTAGGATTAGATGCAAATGATCCCGCTGTAAAAGATGATATCTATACAACAGGCAATGAAATGCATATTCCACTTGGACAGGAATTGAAATTTCAATTTAATGCACGTGACGTAATTCACAGCGCATATTTTCCACACTTCAGAGCACAAATGAACTTAGTACCCGGTATGAATACGTTTTTCTCATTTAAACCTACAATTACCACAGCTGAAATGCGAAAGATTACAGGTAATGATAAGTTTGACTATGTGTTGCTTTGTAACAAAATTTGTGGTGTTGCACATTACACCATGAAAATGAAAGTGGTGGTTGACACACCTGCTGATTTTAAAGCATGGTTGAAATCACAGAAAAAAGCTTCTGAAGTTAAAGCTGCACCTCCGGTGAGTACATTAAACAATACTGCAAACAGCAGTGAAACAATTTAAATTTGATAATTTCTTTTGTTCAATATAATTTAGGCTAAGAATAATAGTATAATGGACGTAAAACATACAGCAGATGTTGCAATAGAACATCACGATGATCACACACATGATCACGAACATCACGAAACATTCTGGACAAAATATATTTTCAGCCAGGACCATAAAACCATTGCCAAACAATATCTGATTACAGCAATCATTATGGCATTTTTCGGAATGTACATGTCATTAATATTTCGTTTGCAATTAGGATTTCCTGATACCAAATTTGCTTTTCTGGAAAGTTTGATTGGTAAATGGGGTAAAGGTGGAAGACTAGATCCGGGATTCTATATGGCGCTTGTAACAATACATGGAACCATTATGGTGTTCTTTGTTTTAACAGGTGGACTTAGCGGAACTTTCAGTAACCTGCTTATTCCTTTACAAGTTGGTGCACGTGATATGGCATCGGGCTTTTTAAATATGCTAAGCTTTTGGTTTTTCTTCCTGTCTTGCGCAGTAATGACTTATTCCGTTTATATTGAAACAGGCCCAGCAGCAGGAGGATGGACAGTATATCCACCATTAAGTGCCTTACCACAAGCAATGCCGGGTTCTGGCCTTGGTATGACACTTTGGTTGGTGAGTATGGTTTTCTTTATTGTCCAGTCGTTACTTGGGGGTATCAATTATATCTGTACGGTAATCAATCTTCGTACAAAAGGAATGAGTATGACCAGGCTTCCATTAACAGTATGGGCATTCTTTATTACTGCAATACTTGGTGTATTGACATTCCCGGTTCTTTTTGCAGCAGCATTACTTTTGGTATTTGACAGAAGTTTTGGAACAAGTTTTTACCTTTCAGATATTTTTATTGGCGGAGTAGCTTTACCACAATCAGGTGGAAGTCCTGTGTTGTATGAGCACTTGTTCTGGTTCTTAGGTCACCCCGAAGTATATATTATCATACTTCCTGCATTTGGTTTGACATCTGAAGTGTTGTCAACAATGGGTCGTAAACCAATATTTGGGTACAAAGCCATGGTTGGCTCATTAATGGCCATTGCATTTTTATCATGTATTGTATGGGGACACCACATGTTTGTAACAGGAATGAATCCTTTCCTTGGGGCTGTATTTACATTTACCACATTACTTGTAGCAATTCCTTCAGCTGTTAAAGTGTTTAATTACTTAGCTACTTTATGGCGAGCAAAAATACAACTCACACCGGCCATGTGTTTTGCAATTGGATTGGTGTCGTTATTTATTTCCGGTGGATTGACCGGAATTATTCTTGGTGATTCAGCATTAGACATCAATGTACATGATACCTACTTTGTTGTTGCCCACTTTCACGTTGTAATGGGTGCATCAGCAATATTTGGAATGTTAGCCGGTGTTTATCATTGGTTTCCTAGAATGTTTGGCCGAATGATGAATAAAACCTTAGGTTATGTACATTTCTGGCTGACACTGATAGCTGTTTATGGTGTATTTTTCCCAATGCACTTTATAGGACTTGGTGGTGTTCCAAGAAGATATTATTCAAATTCTGCTTATGAAGGTTTTGATGTGTTTTTAAATATAAACACAATAATTACTCTTTTTGCTTTCCTTGCGGCAATTGCACAAGTTATTTTTCTTTTCAACTTTGTCTATTCCATCTTTAAAGGAAAGAAAGCACCTCAGAATCCATGGCATAGTAATACACTTGAATGGACATCGCCTGCAGGAACAGGTATTCATGGCAATTGGAGTGGTCCTGTACCAACAGTTTATCGTTGGCCTTATGACTACAGTAAACCAGGCGCAGATGATGATTATATTCCTCAAACAATTCCTTTTTCGCAAACAAAAAACTCAAACCTTCCGGGTGAAGAGTAACGTGAATTAATAATTATTTCTGAAGAGGCTGTCTCAAAACAATAAATTGAGGCAGCCTTTTTTTATATACTGCTTTATAGAGGCAGATGATTAAAAAGAAATCAAGTTTTATTTTTATTCCTGAAGGACGTTATGGTGCATTAGGAGATGTTTTTAATGATTATGACATCCTTTTTTTGATTTTTTTCAGTTCAAGAGTGCTTTTTGTTTGAGATTAAATCCGATCAGGCACAATCCGGCCTCTATCTCTACTTTAGGAATAGATCGCAGCATGAACCGTTTAAAATTTTTGTTTTGCTTGAGGCAAGCAAACACAGGCTCTATGGTGTAGCATCTTTTTTTTCGATGGGCGATGCCTTGTTCACTTTTCAAATTTTCATTGGCTTTATTTTTCAGTTGGATCAGTTGCTGATTGACTTCGATTGTTCTGTTGTTTTTTGATTGATGACATACGCTTCTTAACGGGCATCCGTTGCAGTTTTGCGTCTGGTATTTTTTTACCTGTTGTGTATATCCATTTTCGGTTGTGCGTGTTGAAGTACTGATGTATTGCATGCGTTGACCCATTGGGCAGTAGTAGCAATCTTGCTCCTTATTGTAATAAAGTTCATCACTCTTAAATCCTTTCTTATAGGTGGCTTTGCGCTTTTGTTCTTTATCAAAGGTGTTGTATTTAACATAGCCCTCAATGCTGTTGTTTTGCAGGAACTGATAGTTTTCGTGCGACCCGTATCCGGCATCTGCTGTGATGCTCTTTGGATAACTACCGTAAAGTTGTTGATATTGATTGATGTGCGGAATGAGAGTAGTGGTGTCGGTTGGTTTTTGATGCAAGCTGTAGTTCACACAAAATATTTTTTTACCGGGACATGAACTGGCTTGTAAATTATATCCGGCTTTAAGTTGTCCGTTACGCATGTGGTCTTCCTTCATACGCATAAAAGTTGCATCCGGATCGGTTTTGCTGTAACTGTTTCGATTACCCAGTATGGCCTCTTGTTGCTCATACTTTTCCATGCGCTTTACAAAATCGGTTTTTGCTTTTTTGATTTGGTCAAGAGTTTTTTTTTCAACCTGTTTGTTTTTCAATGCCTCATCAATCTGCGCTGCCACAGCTTTTACTTTTGCTGCATCGATGTTCTTAAAATCAATCGGTTCGGTATCTTTTAATTCTTCTACGGCAACTTGCTGGCTGTAGTTCCACAACGCTTCTAACTGTTTTGCTATTTTTTCCTTTTGCGTTTTGATGGCTTTGCCCCACACAAAGGTGTATTTGTTGGCATTGGCTTCTATCTTGGTGCCATCGGTATAAACTTCTTCTATACTAACCAGTTCTTCCTTTACCAACAGGGTTACCACCTGGGCAAATATTTCTTTAATCTCATTTTTTAATTTCGAACTGCGAAAACGGTTAATCGTATTATGATCCGGTGTACTCATACCCGTTAGCCACATGTAATGGATGTTCTCTTTCAGGGCCGCTTCTATTTTACGACTGCTGTACGTATTGCTTAAATAAGCGAACACAATGGCGCTTAATAGCATACGTGGATGATATGAACTTGTACCACCTCCTTTATACTGATCAATCAGCCCATCTATTTTAATTTCGCTGATGATTTGTTGTACTACACGCACCGGATGATTCTTATCAATGAGTTCATCAAAACTCGGTGGCAACAACATTTGCGGATTAAACTGATATGGTTTGAATACTATATTGGTTTTGCTCATGCAACAAATTTAGTTGCATCACCTTTCCTTCTTTCCCTTTTGGATAACTATTCTTTTTTTGTTAATAACCTTTGATTTTCTAAAAAATCAAAAGAGGCTGCCTACTTTTGAGACAGCCTCTTCTGTTTTTAAATACTTTTTCAGCGTTATTACAAAGAGTAAAAGTCAGCACTAAAGGCATATATAAATTGATAATTTTGCACCAATGAAGTTTTTTTTTAATAATATCAAACAATACACTTTTCTTTTTTTGATTGCTGCAATATTCAATAGCGGAACTCTGTTTGCATTTTCTGATTCTACAAAAGTTGTTGCCAAGAAGCATAAAAAGGAGAAGTATTATAATAAACCAAGAATAAATATTAATGATGTTAAAAATTATATGGACAGTATTGGAGTTTTAAATTCTGATATAGTATTAAAACAAGCATTGCTCGAAACAGGACACTTCAAAGCCAAACTTCTAATGGATAAAAACAATCTTTTTGCCTTTCGTTTTACAAAACACTATATGAGTTTTATCAATTGGCAAGCAAGTGTTGATTATTATAAAAAATGGCAAGATAAATTTTATACAAACCATTCAGAAAATTATTATGATTTTCTGAAACGAATAAAATACGCTCGTTCTCCTCATTACATTAAGGTGTTAAAATTGGTTAAAGCTCGTACTGCTCAGTAAAGTCAATAAAAAGCTGTGAAAAAATTCCGAAATAATGAACCTGTAAAAATTCTGTTTTTCATTACAGTAATATTATCTGCTATATCAGTAATGCCAAATTATCTGAAAGGAAGTAAAAAAATTAACCTCTATAGCGATATTGTTAATAAGAAAAGTAAAAAAGATGAGACACAAAATTTAGCAATTGTTAATGATTCCGTATTTTTTAAGAATGACACAATTAAGCCGGTATTAAAAGACACAGCTAAATCATCGTCCGTTAAAGTAAATTACAAAATTGGTGAACTTGATTTATCTGAATTTTTTGAAGCATTACACAATAATGAAAATGAAAATGGAAAAATCAGGATTGCTTGGTTCGGTGATTCAATGATTGAAGGAGATTTGGTAACACAGGATTTTAGAAAATTAATGCAAAAATTATTTGGTGGCAGCGGTGTTGGTTTTGTTCCTGTTACTTCACCGGTAGCACAATTCAGACAAACAATA
Organism: Bacteroidia bacterium; assembly: GCA_037045145.1. Taxonomy (NCBI): domain Bacteria; kingdom Pseudomonadati; phylum Bacteroidota; class Bacteroidia; species Bacteroidia bacterium. The sequence goes on along the minus strand of JBAOIA010000011.1, from coordinate 150,267 downwards.
AGACAAACTTTTTCTGACGACTGGCAGGTTTATAGTTTTATAAAAAAGCCAAGGCAAAATTTTAAACTTGGAATTGGAGGATATAGCTTTGTTTCGTCAAAAGGTAGCTGGGTTGATTACAAAACAAGCAGATTATACCCTGTCTATTCTGAAGTAAAAATAATTTGTCGGCAGTGCCCGGCAGCAAGTTTTATTCTGAATGAAGACACTGCTGATGTTTTTCCGATTGATAGTGTTACTGCATTTAAAGAAATTGAATTGGTAAAGAACAAAACTATAAAAGGAATAAAATTAACTTTTGAGAAGCCGGGTTGCGAGATACATGGGCTTTACTTCGACAATGGCAAGGGTGTTTATGTAGATAATTTTTCATTTCGGGGAAATTCTGGTATTCCGCTTTCAAATATTCCTTTTGGGGAATTAAAAAATCTTGGAACAAAAGAAAATTACAAACTGATAATTCTGAGCTATGGTTTAAATGTAGTAGCACATGATATTAAAAATTATAGTTGGTATGCTTCTTCTTTTCAGAAAACATTAAACTACATTAAAGAAGCATTCCCAGATGCATCAATACTAATAATGAGTGTTGGAGATAAAAGTTATCGTGCAGAAGATGGCTATGAAACAGAACCGGATATTCCGGTATTTGTAGAATTGCAAAAACGAATTGCACAAAGAAGTAATGTAGCCTTTTATAATTTATATGAAGCAATGGGAGGTTATAACAGCATGGTGGGTTGGGCTGAGGGTAATCCGCGATTGGCTAATTTAGATTACACGCATCCTAATTTTGCAGGAGGAAGAAAAATTGCCGGAATGCTGTATGATGATATTATTAAAAGCTATGATAGATATAGTAAAACAGTGAGTGTTATGGAAGTGAAAAAAGATACAATAATTGATCCTCAGGCAAAACAATGATAAGAACACTTTTAATTCTTTCTCTGTTGATATTTTGTACAAGTTGTCATGCACAAAATGATTCCGATACTACAATGCCTGTGTTGCAATACGAAAAATTTATTGCACAAAAAATGTCTTTATTGAAATTTCTTAAGCCTGACTCAGCAATTATTGAGCAACAGGAGGCTTTGAAGAATTTTTATAATAAACTGTTGTATTGTAAATCCAAAGGAAATAAAATTAACATTGTGCATATTGGCGATTCGCATTTGCAGGCAGGATATTTTTCAGGAATGGTTCGCAGAGGCTTGCAACAACGCTATGGTAATGCGGGCAGAGGAATGGTGTTTCCCTACAGACTTGCACGTTCTAATGGCCCGCATGACTATGTTTCTTTTTCTCAAAATATCTGGAATGGAAGTAGAAATGTTGTTACTAAAGATTCTCTTGCAACAGGCATAAGCGGATTTTCAGTAACAACAAACGATAGTAATCCATCTGTAGGTATTAGTTTGCGAAATAATGAAGGTATAGATTATAAATTTAACAGTGTACAGGTTTTTTATAAACCTGATAGCACCGGTATGACTGCAAGCGATAGTCTGGAAATAACAGAAGCTGTGAATCCAATAAAGCTTGCAACTGGAATTAAAGAATTCAGATTACTTAACTATTTATCAAACTGTAAGATTAAAATCAATTCAGACACATCTTTTGCTTTATTTGGTTTAAACCTGTTGAATGATAGCTCGGGTGTTGTCTATCATAATATTGGTGTAAATGGTGCAGAGTACCAAAGCTTTCTTGGTCAACCATTGTTTTTTGAACAAGTACCAGAACTGAATGCTGATCTCTATATACTTTCATTTGGCACGAACGAGGCTTTTGCAAAGAATTTTGATGGAACAGTATTTATTCAGACAGTAGATTCCTTTATAGCCAAACTCAGGTATGTTTCACCATCAGCATCAATATTAATTACCTCACCGCAAGAATCATGCAAACGTATCAGACGAGGTGTGTTTGCGCCAAACCCAAATGTAATTACAATCAGAAATCTCCTTCAGAAATATTGCTTAGAAAATAAAATTGCATTTTTTGATCTTTATGAATGTTCAGGGGGAAAAGGAAGTATGTTTCGTTTTGCAAAAAATAAAATGAGTGATGCCAGACGAATTCACCTGAACCGTGCAGGATATGAAATGCAAGGATTAATGTTGCTTCAGGCAATTCTTAAACCATTATCTTATCAATGACAATAGACTGGGAAGAACTTGGGCAACAATTTTTATATGATAAAGCAAATCCATTGCTTTTCAACAGCTCATTTTTTATTTTTTATTTATTGTTGTTTTTATTTGTTTTCAGACTATTGCAGCGAACAGGAACTGTACGAATTGTTGCAGTGACGCTTTTCTCACTTTATTTCTTTTACAAAGCATCAGGTGTTTATGTTCTATTGGTTCTTGTGGCAGCAATAGTTGATTTTAACCTCAGTAATTTAATTCACAGCGCAACATCCGATTTTCGAAGAAAAGCATTGCTCGTTTTCAGTGTTGTAATCAATCTTGGACTTCTGGCATATTTCAAATATACCAACCTGCTAATTGATTTGTATAATGCCGTACTAGCCGGAAATGTTCAGCCAATAGATGTCTATCTGCCCATAGGAATATCATTTTATACTTTTGAGAATCTGAGTTATACTATTGATGTTTACAGAAAACAGTTTGTGCCAGTAAAAAGATTTATTGACTACCTGTTTTTTCTTTCATTTTTTCCAAAACTGATGATGGGGCCAATAGTTCGTGCGGCAGATTTTATTCCACAGATAAGAAAAGGTATTACACTCACTGCACATGATGTCTCTAAAGGTCTGTTTTTAATTCTAACAGGATTATTTAAGAAGGTGGTTATTTCAGATTTTATTTATCTCAATCTTGTTCAGTATGTGTTTGATGACCCTTTGCGACACACAGGTATGGAATGCCTTTTTGCGGTGTATGGCTATGCATTGGTTATCTATTGTGACTTTTCTGGATATAGTGACATGGCAATAGGTATTGCAAAATGGATGGGAATAGATATCAATATTAACTTTCTTGCACCATATCAATCGGCTTCCATTACAGAATTCTGGCGCAGATGGCATATCTCTCTTTCATCATGGTTACGCGATTATCTTTATATTCCTTTGGGCGGTAATCGTAAAGGTGAAGTGAGAACCTACATAAACTTATTTATAACCATGCTGCTTGGAGGACTATGGCATGGAGCCAGTCTGAATTTTATTTTTTGGGGAGCATTACATGGTGTGGCATTGGCATTTCATAAATTGTGGAAGTCAGCTTTCCCTTCACATTTTTCAGGCCGTATAACACACCTTGCCGGTGTCTTTATTACATTTCATTTTGTTTGTCTTTGCTGGATATTTTTTAAGTGCAAAACCTTTAACGACAGTTTTAACATGATTCATCAGATTGTGTTTAACTTTTATTCTGAAGGCTGGAAACTATTCAGCACCAATTATAGCGAAGTGCTAGTAGTGATGTTACTGGGATTTGTATTGCACTTTTTTCCAATGCGATGGAATGAATTTATTATCAAATACACAGAAAAATGGCATTGGCTACTGAAGGCATCTGTAGCTACTGCAGTAATAATTATTGTTATTGTCCTTAAACAGGCCGATCCTGTCATGCCGGTTTATCTCCAATTCTGATAAAGAATACTAGACAATATTCGATATTTATTATTTATTATTAATATTAAATTTGGTTTTTCAAATTGGAGGTAAAATGAAAAAGTATCTAGTGGCAGCTTGTGTATTTTTTATTAGCTCATGTACAACCGAGAATAGAAAACAGTCAATAAAAGATACATCTGTTCTGCTGAAAGAAATTACTGATGGTTATTATCAAGAGCGAATGCATTATTTTCCTCTTGAAGCTACAGCAAATTCCGATAATCGTTATAATGATTTACTGCCAATTGATATCAGCGATGCTTATATAGATACACTTCGTCAATTCTATCACCGTTACTCAGAGAAACTACTGACCATTAACAAGCCTGAATTGACTGGTCAGGATTTGATAAGCTATGAGGTTTTGCAATACACCCTGGAAATAGAAGAAAAAGGCTTAAGATTCCATTCAAATCTGATGCCTGTAAATCAGTTTTGGGGTATGCATCTGACATTCTCTCAATTAGGCTCCGGAAACGGCTCTCAGCCATTTAAAACTGTAAAAGACTATGATGATTTTCTGAAACGTATTTCGGCCTTTGTAGCCTATCAGGATACTTCTATAAGTAATATGAAGAGGGGAATGTTGCAAGGTGTTGTACCTCCACGCATTCTCATTGAAAGAACAATTCCTCAGTATAAATCACTCATTGCAAGTAAAGTTGAAGAAAGTGTTTTTTACGGACCAATTAAAAACATGCCCGATAGTTTTTCTGATGCAGATAAAAAGCGATTAACAGATGTTTATTCAAAAGCTATTTTACAGGAGCTAAATCCTAGCTTTGAAAAGATGGCAGTATTTTTAGAGAAAGTTTATCTTCCGGCTTGTCTTACTGTTGCCGGTATTTCTAATATTCCGGAAGGAAAAGAATATTATACCTGGCTTGCTAATAAATGGACAACAACAACCATGACCCCTGATGAGATTTATAATGTAGGCCTTAAAGAAGTTGAACGTTTACATTCGGAGATGGATAAAATTAAAGCTGAAACCGGATTTAAAGGCTCACTGAAAGAATTTTTTCATTTCATTCACACAGATTCACAATTTTTTCCATTTAAAAAGGATTCTGATGTAATTGAAGCTTACCTTGCAATTGAAGACAGAATGAAACCGCAGTTGAAAAAACTGTTTAATCATGTTCCTAAAGCAGCTTTTGAAGTCAGACAAACAGAGGCCTATCGTGCAGCATCTGCAAGTGCCGAATATAATACTGCTGCTCCTGATGGGTCAAGACCGGGTGTTTTTTATGTGCCTATTTTGGATGCAACAAAATATAATGTTGTAGGTATGGAAGATTTATTCTTGCACGAAGCCATCCCCGGGCATCATTATCAGATTTCTTTGCAGCAAGAAAACACATCACTACCGGAATTCAGACGCTTTGGATGGTTTGGAGCTTATGGTGAAGGATGGGCTTTATATACAGAGTCACTCGGAAAAGAGTTAGGTTTATATACAGATCCCTATCAATATTTTGGAAGCCTGAGCGAGGAAATGCACAGAGCCATCCGTTTGGTTGTAGATGTGGGTATTCACCTTAAAGGTTGGTCTCGTGAAAAAGCAATTCAATATTCATTGGATAATGAAATGGAAAGTGAGGCTGATATTACTGCAGAAATTGAACGCTACATGGCAATACCGGGTCAGGCATTGTCGTATAAAATAGGTCAATTAAAAATTATTGAATTGCGACATAAAGCTGAAAAGGAGTTGAAAGATAAATTCAATATTCAAAAATTTCATGATCAGCTACTTTCTTATGGCTGTCTTCCGCTTAGCGTATTGGAAAAATCCATTGACCTATGGATTAAAGAGCAGAAAAAGCAAGGTTGAAATAACTATTGCTAAGTATAAATTTTCATACAAATAGCTTATGTTTGCAGCATAACATTTTAAGTTTTTCTGCTGTATGGATATGAAGCAACTAATCGAAAAATTTCCGGCTCAACTGCGTGAGGCCATGACTATTGGCGAGACTTTTAAAGCAACAAGCTGGCCACATGAAATAAAAAATGTATTGGTAACCGGACTAGGAGGTTCCGGTATTGGAGGAACCATCGTGTCGCAGTTGTGTGAAAAAGAAATGCCCATTCCGTTTTTAGTGAACAAAGATTATTTTATGCCTGCGTTTGTAAATAAACATTCTCTGGTAGTTGTGAGTTCTTACTCAGGAAATACAGAAGAGACTCTTCATGCCATGGAAATGGCTCTTAAACAAGGCGCAAAAGTTGTATGTGTTAGTTCGGGAGGTAAAACAGTGGACTTAGCGAAACAACATGGGTTGGATCATATATTAATTCCCGGAGGCATGCCACCACGTTCCTGCTATGGATATTCGTCAACACAACTTTTTTATATACTGCATGCTTTTAATCTCATTGGTGATGCTTTTAAATCATCCTTAAAAAAAGCCATTGAACTTATAGAAGCTGAATCTCAAAACATCAAAACAGCATCACATAAACTGGCATCAGAACTGATTGGAAAAATTCCGGTAATTTATTCTGCTTCCAATAATGAAGGCGTTGTTGTTCGTTTCAGACAACAAGTTCAGGAAAATGGAAAGATGTTGTGTTGGCATCATGTCTTTCCGGAAATGACACACAATGAATTGGTAGGGTGGACACAGCCCCATCATGATGTTGCAGTAGTGTTGTTCAGAGATAAAGATGATTTTTTCAGAACAGCAAAGCGAATGGAAATTTGTAAAGAAATTTTTAATCGTTACACACCACACATTTACGAAGTGTGGAGCAAAGGAAATTCCCCACTTGAAAAGGCTGTTTATCTGATTCACCTTGGTGACTGGATTAGCTGGTATCTTAGCGAAATAAGAAATATTGATTGTACAGAAGTGAAAGTTATTGACTACCTTAAAAGTGAAATGGCCAAACTGAATTAATTATTCTGTTTGAACCTGTCATGCATGAAAAGAGAAAATTTATTTATCGCAGTAGAGGGAATTGACGGTAGTGGTAAGAGCACTCAGGTGCAATTACTAAAGACCAATCTTGAACAAGCGGGCTATAAAGTATATACAACACATGAGCCAACAAGTTTTGAAACAGGTAAACTCATCCGGTCAATTTTTAATCATACAGTAAATGCAGATCAGCATACTATTGCGGCATTGTTTGTTGCAGATAGACTGCAACATTTGCTAGATAAAGAAAACGGAATACTGGCTATGCTTGAAAAAGGTTATACAGTAATCACAGATCGCTATTATTTTTCGTCCTATGCCTATCACAGTGCCTATGTAGAAATGGAATGGGTAATGTCTATCAATGCAAAATGTGCAGCGTTGCTGAAGCCTGACCTGAATGTTTTTGTTGATGTAGATCCTGAAACAGCATTTAATCGTATTATTACTTCACGCACCTCAACAGAACTGTACGAAACCAAAGAAAACCTGCATAAAGTCTATGGCAATTATCTTAAGGCATTCGAATTACTAAAAAAATCTGAAAACATCGCTTTTGTTAATGGTAAAAATGAGGTTCAGCAAGTAGCATCCGAAGTTTTTAAAATCGTAAAAAATTTGTTGCATACCTAAGAAAATTTATTGTTTTTTTAGTTTAGTTTTTTATCATTGCTGAAATTTTAAATCATTTCAAAATGAATAAGAAGCACCCAAAGGCATTGCCCTACCTGTTCCTATCTGAAATGTGGGAACGATTCGGTTTCTATCTCATGCTTGGTATTTTTTTCCTTTACATGACAGACACACAACGTGGTGGCATGGCAATGGATAGAAAAGAAGCTTCAGATATTTTCGGAACATTCATTGCATTAGTTTACCTGACTCCTTTTGTAGGCGGATTAATTGCTGATAGGGTTTTAGGTTATCGTATTTCTATTACACTTGGAGGTATTCTAATGGGTATAGGATATTGTGGTTTAGCAATTCCCGGCATGACTGCATTTTATATTTCGCTATTGCTCATAATCGTTGGTAATGGATTTTTTAAACCAAATATTTCAACCATTCTGGGTAATGTGTATAATGATCCGGAGTATAAGCCACTTAAAGATTCTGGATATAATATTTTTTACATGGGGATAAATATCGGTGCGTTTATCTGTAATTTTTTCGGCTCCTATTTACGAAACAACTTTAGTTGGGGTGCAGCTTTTGCCGCTGCAGGTATTGGAATGTTTATTGGAGTTATTATTTTTTGGATTGGTAATAAACACTTCGCACATGCCGATGTTCGCAAGGCTGTAAAACCCGAAGATATGCCTGTATCAAAAATATTGGGCATAACATTATTACCTGCATTAATTGCAGGCTATATTGGCTGGATAATTCCTGATAATATTTTTGGAAGCGACTCTACAGATGCATTTATTTTGGGAGCATTGCCGGTAGCCGGATATTATGTAAATATTCTTTTACGTTCTGACAAAGAAGACAGACGACCACTGGCAGCATTACTGGCTGTGTTTGCTGTTGCTATTGTTTTTTGGGCCGTGTTTAAACAAAATGGTACAGCACTCACCACTTGGGCTGAAAGCTATACCAATCGCGAAGTGTCACAGCGTATAGAGCCTGTTGCAGAAGTACTTGGAGTAACACAAACTGTAACCTACGCAAAAGATTCTGTACCTTTAACAGATAGTCAGTTTCGTGTGGCACGTGACGAAAATAAAAAAGCAATTAAAACATGGGATTACCCACTTTATTACAAGAATATTCCAGTAGATAAATTGCCTAAAGAAGGTGAGTCGCTAACACTTATTTCAACGGAATTAGGGCAATCAATTAATCCATTTTGGGTAGTGTTGCTAACACCGGTTATAGTAGCTTTTTGGGCATATCTCAAACGCAGAAATAAAGAGCCTTCTACTACCTGGAAAATATTTTATGGTTTTCTCATTACCTCATTGTCAACATTGGTAATGGTTGCAGCCACTTATGCCTGCCATAATGGGTTAGAAAAAAGTTCAATGTGGTGGCTTATTGCAAGTTATGGAGTAATAACTGTTGGAGAACTTTGTTTAAGTCCAATGGCATTGTCATTAGTTTCAAAACTAAGTCCACCACGTCTGACAGCACTGATGATGGGAGGATGGTTTTTATCTACTTCCATAGGAAATAAATTGAGTGGCGTGCTTGCAAGTATGTGGGATGAATACGAACATAAAGCAAACTTCTTCTTGGTGAACTTTGCATTGGTGTTAATTACAACCATGATTATTCTTCTGATGCTTAAATGGCTCAATAAAATTGTTAAAGAACATGGAGCGTAATAGTGTTTTATTGTTCTTATTCTAAATCTTTGTCTGCATACTGTTCCTGAATAAACTCTAAAGAAGAGGTGATTTTTTTATAGATGTTCCAAATAGTCTTTATATATTCTTATTACAATAACAGATAACATTTTGATGTATCTGTTAATATTCCAGATTAGTAAGGTAGATAAAAATGTTTTTACTCTTTTTAGAAGAGAGATTTTTTTGGTTTGAAAATTTCAGCCATTCACAAGGTTATATCACACCTTTACCCAAAACGAACATTACTTGCATGGAAATTGAGATATTATGGGTATAATTCAAAATCCGAGTATTATGAGGTTACTATCTACTGCTGTTATTTTATTAGGAAGCCTATGTTCGCAGGCACAAATTAGTATCACAAACAATGAAATGCCTTCGGCTGGTGATACTGCCAGATTCACAAAAGCTGTTGTTAATCCATTGATAAACTTTAGTGCTACTGGTGCCAATCACACTTGGAGCTTTGGTAACCTCCGGAACAATGGACAAGATTTAAAATCTTATCAAAGTGTTTCATCTACTGGATTTATTTATTCTTTGTTTTTTTCTAATCTGCCATTTAATCCTAACAGAGCTAACGTGACAGAACCCGGACAAGCTTTGCCTTCAAACCCTTTATTGACAATTACTGATCCATATAATTTTTATTATCGTTCAAGTAACGTATATAAACAGGTGGGCTTTGGCGCAGAGATTGCGAATATTCCTATGCCGGTTGCCTTCAGTCAGCATGATATTATTTACAACCTGCCATTAAGCTATAACGATGCAGATACTTCTCAGTCAGCATGGAATATCGGACTCCCGGGTTTAGGTTATTATGGACTTTCGCAGACAAGAATTAATCATGTTGATGGTTGGGGTACTCTTACAACACCACATGGCACTTACAACACATTACGAGTTAAGACACAATTGTATATTAAAGATACTATAAGTGTTGACACATTAAATCTGAATTTTGCTTTAGACAGACCTAAGACAACACAATACAAGTGGTTGGCAAATAATGAAATTATTCCTGTACTACAGATTACAACAACAGAAATTTTAGGGTTAGAAGTAGTAACAGAAATTTTATATCGCGATGATTACAATACGGTATCACCCGGAAGTTTAAATGCAGCATACTGTGCAGGCAGTAGCATATCAATTCCATACACAGCTACCGGTAGTTTCAACGGTTCTGGGTTTTTGCAGTCTGCTAATTCTTTTACAGCACAGTTAAGTGATGCCACCGGCAGCTTTGCAAATGCTGTAAACATTGGAAATGTTACTTCAAGAGTTTCTGGAAATATTAGTGCAGTAATTCCTGCTAATACACCTGCAGGAAATGGTTACAGAATCAGAATTGTTTCTTCAAGTCCTGCTTTGACAGGCGGTGATAATGGATTTGATTTAAGAATAGAGAACAGTGCAGTTGCTTCTATTGTTAATCAGGGTTTATCGGCATTCTGCAGTGGCAACTCGGCATTATTACAGTCAGTAAATAGTGATTCAGGTTACACTTATCAATGGCAACTAAATGGCACAGATATTTCCGGTGCTACTACATATAGCTACTTGGCATCAGCAACAGGTAACTTTGTATTAAATATTACTAACTCATGTGGTACTGTTGTATCAAATGCTGTTTCGATTAATGTTATGCCATTACCAACAGTTCTGGTGACTGCTTCAGGTGCGTTATCTATCTGTCAAGGTAATGCAGTTACACTTTCTACGTTATATGATTCTACATATTCCTATCAATGGCAATTGAATGGTGTTGATATTTCCGGTGCTACAACAGAAAATTACACTGCTGTAAATGGCGGTGATTATACAGTTGTTGTGAGCAACAGTTGTGGTAATGTAACATCGTCTGTTCAAACAGTTACCGTTCAATCAGCACCGATTGCAGGAAATCTCACAGCAGTTTCTTCAACTTTATGTCATGGTGATTCTGTACTTATTAGCTATTCCTTGCAGTCTGCCGGTATTACATGGTTACATAATGGAAATGTTCTTCCCGGTATTACTGCCAATAATCATTTTGCAAATGCTGCGGGCGTTTATACTATTGTTGAAAGTAACCTATGTGGCAGCGATACTTCCGTTGCTGTAATACTGACAGCAGACAGTTTACCAATTGCGGCAATAACCGCTTCAGGGACTTTGTCATTCTGTGCAGGAGGAGATGTTGTACTTACAGCACCATCAGGTAATAATTACACCTGGCAATGGTATCTAAATGGAACAACCTTGGCAACTTCGCAATTAATAACAGCAACGCAAAGTGGCAATTATGAGGTTGAAGTAACTAATGTTTGTGGTTCTGCCATGTCAACTCTTGTTACAGTAACAGCATACCCATTACCTGCAGTACCTACAATTGCACTTTCTAACGATTCATTATTGGCATCAACGAGTGCAGGTACTTTTCAGTGGTTTTACAACGGTAATGCCATAACCGGTGCTACAAATAACTTTTTTGTTCCATCACAAAACGGAAACTACACTTTAATGTTTACAGATGCAAACGGTTGTTCAGCTATGTCAGCAGTGTTTAATATGACAACAGTTGGTTTACAAACTGTTTTTAAACAAGGGCATAATGTGTTTCCAAATCCGTTTAACGGCTATCTTACAATTGAATTACCTCAGACAGAGAATGCAGTGATTATGACTATTGAAGGAAAGCAATTGTGGAGTGGTATATTGCATCAGGGTAGGAATGTGATGAATATGCAGCAATTTGTTAGTGGCATGTATATTCTGCAACTAAACAATGAAAATGGAATTACAAACTACAAATTAGTTAAACGATAAACACAATGTTAGCTGAACAAAAAGTAAATTACCTTTTGTTCAGCTAAATTTTCTCCACTTGTCCGCGTCTGACGGGCGGATTTATGTAAGTGTGACGAGGATATAAATTACCGGTCAGAGAGTGCTGGAATTAAAATATTGAATTTATTTTTACACCTACCAGTGTCCATTTAACCAGATAACATTTAATGGAACTCCAATGCTAAAACTAAGTGTAACAGTTGATAAAAGACATTGGTAAGATACTTTTTATTGTACATTGCCTGGAATAACCGCTCCTTATATTTTTTCTAATGTATCATCTGGGTTTAATAATTTACTTTATCACAACCTACTGTAATAATGCTGTTATTGGTTTTGCAGACAATAGTCTCCTCTCATTTTGCAATATAAACATCTGTATTTGAAAAAGATCAGTAAAAGCTTGCATTACTTTAACTGAATGTCGGCCATTACTACTCTCCAGTATGTTTTGTGTAAGAGGGATAGGCGATAATTTTTCTCCATACTTAAGTTGTTCTGTGTTATACTGAATTGATAGTTTTCGCAACGCATTCAATTTATTTTCGGCCTCAGGTATTTCATTTAAAAAATCATTAAAATAGGTGTCATTAATACTCACATCTTTTTGTTCAAGAACAAGGTTATATGTTTTAAGTCCCGTGTTGTGTTGAGCTAATGATTCAACTATATCATTGCACAATGCATTAATTTTTTCGCCTTGCTCAAGTAGGGGAGATGTTGACTTATGTGATTTAATAAGTTCACTAATTTGGTGTTGTTCCTGTTGCAACAGCTCGTTGTTTCGAATTATTGATTGCGTGTTTCTTACTCCTTGCATCTGCAATCCTTTTGGGGAAACCACAAGCGTTAACCACAGACAGCAACCTATTACTAATAGTACTGATGTTACAACTGTATTCACTTTTGTGTCAGGATTTTTAATGCCAAATGTGAGATGAACAGGCAAATAGACCAGAATTAAAAGGATAATGGTCAGATAACCTAAATAAAGGGATCCCGGCCAATGCATACTTCTGAACAAGATAGAAAGGATCATACAAACAGCACTTAACATTCCCATGGAGAGGAGAAATTTGTCTCGTGTACTTTGTTTTTCCTTTACTTTAAGAGTAAGAACCAATGGTAAAAATACAAGGCTTAAAATACCTACACCAAGTACAATACAAACACTTGCTCCCGGCCAGTGTAGAAACTTAAAAGCTATACCTAGACTAAAAAGCGCTGCGGAAATAATCCCGCTCATCATCATTACTTTTTTCATTACATAATAGTTTTTATTGTTAACAAGGGAAATTGTTTCTACTTCAATTTCACCTAAACTTTTCTTGTAGAAAGTTTTAATGGTAGCGAAGTAGAATTGCTCGAAGTCCCCATTTGCTTCCAGCTCATTTTCAATGATACAACAAACATGGTCTAGGAGGTTTAACTGCAGGTCCTCCATCTCAACGCCTTTTTCTTTAATGTCGTTAAGTATAAACGTTATCTGTTGCTCAGTGATGCAATACATTTATGCATTGTTGATTTTTATATCCAGTAAAAATTTCATGGTGTTTATGAAATCGGCAAACTCGCTCAGTTTTTCTTTGGTCATGTTTTTTCCTTCAGGACTAAGCTTATAGTATTTACGCACCCGCTTACCAATATATTCTGTTTCGGTTACTAATATCCCTTCTGCTTCAAGTGAATGGAGTGAAGGATAAAGAGCGCCTTCTGTTAGTTGTATTTTTCCACCGGTAAGTTCTTTTACCGTTTGCGTAATTTCATAACCATACATTCTTTTGTTTTCTTTCAATAGTTTTAGTATTATGGTTTTTAGTGTGCCTTTTATAAGTTCGGAAGAGTAGATCATATTATAAATATTGAATACATAACACAAATATACATAAGAATATTATGTATTATAAAAATATTTTTAAAAAATAATTATTAACTTATTGATTTTCACAATAAAAAATTCAATCAATGGTAAATGATTGTTAAAGATATTCTGAAAAGCATTTCACCTTACCAATGAATTTATTCTATTAATAAACGCTAAGCACGTAACAAAAGCACCAATAGTAACACCAACTGCTCCATGAAGAAATTATTTAGCCTTGTGAGATAGAGATTAGGAATTTTGGTGTGAGTATTAATAAATGTTTTCAAAGCATCATTACGGTCTTTTAATATACCACAATGTGAATCATCTATATTATAAATTCGTCTTTGTCAGAAAGGGAGCATTGTGTGCATGTGACGAGGATGCAGTTACTCCTATTTATTTACAATGTAGCAGTAAATATTGTGCTATTGTAGCAGTAATAAACGTGATGAAAAACTATTGTTCTGTAACTTGTTGTTCTTCCTTTTCCGCTAATGGCATTTCCGCAGTAGGCTCCGGAGATTTTTCTTCTATATGCTTAAAAATAGAACGGTTAAAAAGAATAATTAATAAAACACCTGCAGTAATTGCTGAATCGGCAATATTAAAAACCGGTCTGAAAAATATAAACTCTTCACCCCCCCAGAACGGAAACCATTGTGGATAGTGTGTTTGAATAATCGGAAAATAAAACATGTCCACCACTTTACCATGTAACCACCCGGCATAGCCACCGGCATCGGGCATAAATGCAGCTACACCAAACTCGCTGGATGAAAATAAGCGACCATAAAAAATACTGTCAATAATATTGCCTACTGCACCTGCAAAAATTAATGCCATGGCTGTGGTGTAAATATGATGTGCTTTTGTTTTATGCAGATGCCAAACATACCAGGCTAATGCAAACATAACTCCGATACGGAAAAGTGAAAGGAATTTTTTTCCGAACAACTCCATACCAAAGGCCATTCCGTTATTTTCAGTAAAATGAATAATAAACCAATTACCTGCAATATGATATTCCTGGCCGAGATACATATTGGTTTTAATCCAGAATTTTAAACACTGATCTAAAATCAGAATGACGGCAACAAGCGTAATATATTTTTTCAATGGAATGGATTGATATAAAATGAGGATTGCCAAAATAGCTGACAACCCTCGTATTTTTTTATAAATAATTATTAATTGCGATACTGTTGTACCTTGGCTTCAATGCTTTGTGTAGTGTGTGGTACAGCACGAAGTCTTTCTTTTGGTATCAACTTGCCTGTTACGCGGCAAAGGCCATACGTTTTGTTTTCGATACGTACCAATGCGTTTTCCAATTGCTCAATAAACTTACGTTGGCGTGCAGCAAGCTGCCCTGCTTCTTCTTTTGCTAAAGTGTCGCTGCCATCTTCAAGCATCTTAAAAGATGATGCAGTGTCATCAGTGCCATGCTCATTGCTGTTGTTAAGAAATGCCTGTAAGTTATTCAACTCAACTTTTGCATCAGTCAATTTCTGAATAATTAACTCGCGAAACTCATTTAATTCTGCATCACTGTAGCGGGTTTTATCAGGGCTATTTTCCAACTTTGTTGGTCTGTTGTCAAGCATTGCTACCGGTTTTTTAAGAATTGAGGCAACCGGTGCATCAGGAAGAACAGGGTCTTCACGCAATGGTGTTGTACGTGGAGGTGCAGCAGGTTTAACAATTGGAGGATTGCTGCGTCTGCGTGTATATTCTTTCGGTTTTTCTACGTGTTTAATCATAGATGTAGCCGATTTGTTTTTATCTTCTTTTTGTGGCTTAGCAACAGCTACAGCCTTAGCAACTTTTGCCGGTTTTACCTTAGCAACTTTTGCTGGTTTTACTGCCTTTACTTTAGCTTTTACAATAGGTTTTGCCTTTACTGCTTTTTTAGCAACGACTTTACTCTTGATTACTTTTCTTTTTGCAACTGCTTTTTTAGGTGCAGACTTTGCCTTGGCCGGTTTGCCCTTTGCAACAGGCTTTTTAGCTACTGCTTTTTTAGCTGAAGGCTTGCTTTTTACAGCAGTTTTTTTAACTACTTTTTTAACCGCTGCTTTTTTATTTTTTGGTGTAGCCTTTTTTGCTGCAGCTTTTTTTGGTGCTGCTTTCTTCGTCACAGGCTTTTTCTTCGCTTTACTTGCCATTTTTAAATCCTTTCTATTTCAATTATTGTTTTAACTCCTTCTTCAACCTCTATTTCATCGGCTGCAGCAGCAGCTAATGTTTCTACCCATGTAAATGAGGAGGCTAAAATTTCCGCGCAAATATAGTCTAAATTGCTTTCGATAGCAGTGATTATAGATGGCTGATTTTTAAGTTTAACCTGTATTTTATCCGTAACCTCAAATCCCTTGTCTTTACGCAGGTTTTGTATTCTGTTAACTAGTTCACGGGCAATGCCTTCGTCACGCAATTGAGGCGATATACTGATGTCTAATGCTACTATTAAACTGCCATTGCTGTTGACTTGCCAGCCCGGGATATCTTCTGAGCTGATTTCAACATCTTCGACAGAAATAGCAACTACATTTTCGTTGATTCTGAGGTCAAAAGCACCTTTGCTTTCTAAGGTACGTATATCATCCTGAGTCATTTGTGCAATAACAGCAGCAGCATCTTTCATGAGTGCTCCCAGTTTTTTGCCCAGCACTTTATAATTGGCTTTAATTTTCTTTACCAACAATCCCGAGGCATCGGTAACAAACTCCATTTCTTTGACATTTACTTCTGAAAGTATCAGTTTTTCCACCTGTTCTATAACCTTTTGTTGCTGAGGGCTGTCAACAGGAATGAGTATTTTTTGTAATGGCTGCCGCACCCTTATGTTTACTTTCTTTCGTAATGCCAACACCATACTTGATATACGCTGTGCAAAATCCATACGCTCTTCTAGGGCACTGTCTAAGCAAGATGCATTGGCCGGTGTCAGCAGGGTTAGGTGTATGGATTTAAGCTGATAAAGGGACGGAGAGGTGTTGCGAACACAATCTGTCAGGTTTCTGTAAAGCCAATCTGAGAAGAATGGGGCAACAGGACTCATCAGTTGTGAGGTAACCATTAAACATTCAAAAAGCGTTTCGTATGCCGATTGTTTATCTTTATTCATTTCACTGCGCCAGAATCGCCTGCGCGAAAGACGTACATACCAGTTGCTGAGATGCTCATCAACAAATTCTTCTATCTGACGGGCTGCAAAAGTAGGCTCATAGTCTTCAAGCCCTGCCGTTACCTCTTTCACCAGATGGTGCAGCTTAGAAAGAATCCATCTGTCCAGCTCAGAGCGTTCTGCCAGGGGAACCGTTTTTTTGTCGTCAGGAATAAAACCGTCTATGTTGGCATAAAGGGCAAAAAACGAGTAGGTGTTGTAAAGTGTTCCAAACAATTTTCGTTGCACTTCGGCAATGCCGTCAACGTTAAATTTGAGGTTGTCCCATGGCTGTGCATTGCTTATCATATACCAGCGCGTGGCATCAGGGCCAAATTTATTGATGGTTTCAAACGGATCTACAGCATTGCCTAAGCGTTTGCTCATTTTATTACCGTTTTTGTCGAGCACCAATCCGTTAGAGACAACATTCTTAAAAGCTACAGAATCAAACAACATCACTGCAATGGCATGTAAGGTAAAAAACCAACCACGAGTCTGGTCAACTCCTTCTGCAATAAAATCGGCAGGATAGCTTTTTTCAAACCCCTGTTTAAACGGCATGGCTTCACCCCGGTTGAGTTTGTCATAATCTAACTGCCACTGCGCATAGGGCATGGCTCCACTGTCAAACCAAACGTCAATGAGGTCTGTTTCGCGGTACATTTTCTGCCCACTATCCGACACCAATACAATGTTATCTACGTAAGGCCGGTGTAAATCAAAATCGGCTTTAGAAGCATCTACATGTTCCAAATGTTTGGCATCCATCACCCCTGCGGCAATGGCTTTCTCTATTTCAAGCCTTAGCTCATTAACAGAGCCTATGCACTTTTCTTCTTTTTCATCTTCACTGCGCCATATCGGAAGGGGTATGCCCCAATAGCGCGAGCGCGACAAGTTCCAGTCAACTAAATTTTCGAGCCAGTTGCCAAAACGTCCTGTGCCGGTTGACTCAGGTTTCCAGTTGATGGTTTTGTTGAGCGCTATCATCCGCTCTTTGCATGCTGTTGTACGGATAAACCAACTGTCTAATGGGTAGTACAAAACAGGTTTGTCTGTACGCCAACAATGTGGATAGTTATGCTCGTATTTTTCTACTTTAAAAGCTTTGTTTTCTTGCTTTAGTTTGATAGCTATGCGTTCATCTACCGACAGGTATTTGTCTCTATTTTGTTTCTGCCGTTCTTGTTTTTTTTCCTCTTCCGAAAGGTATTCTTCTTTCACGAATTCACCGGCAAAATCGGTTACCTCACTCACAAAACGCCCGCGTTTGTCCACCAGAGGCATGGCATTTCCTGTCTCATCTTTCACCAAAATAGCTTCTATACCTTGTTGTTTAGCTGTACGAAAATCGTCTGCACCAAAGGTGGGAGCAATGTGAACAATACCTGTTCCATCTTCTGTACTGACAAAATCTCCTGCAACGGCAACAAAAGCTTTTCCATCAGGTTTTACATAGGGCAAAAGTTGTTCGTAGGCAATACCAGCCAGCGCAGAACCTTTACATTCTGTAATAATTTTAAAAGGAATTTGTTTGTCACCGGGTTTAAAATCATCAAGACTAAGTGCTGCATTTTTCTCACTAAAATATTTTGGAAACAAAACTTTGGCAAGAACAACTACAATAGGTTTGTTGGTGTATTGATTAAAAGTCTGCACCCACACATAACTAATTTTTTCGCCCACTGCCAATGCACTGTTCGAGGGTAATGTCCATGGTGTTGTTGTCCATGCAAGAAAATAAAAATTGCTTTTAATATCACCAAGCTGTGATGCTAAGTTTTCTGGCAACGATTCTTTTTTAATTTTAAACTGAGCCACCACCGTTGTATCTTTCACCATCTTATAGGTGCCGGGTTGGTTCAATTCATGGGAGCTGAGGCCTGTTCCTGCTGCCGGTGAATAGGGCTGTATGGTGTAGCCTTTGTACAACAAATCTTTTTTATAAAGCTCTTTCAGCAAGTACCAGCAAGTTTCAATGTAGCCATTTTCAAAAGTGATGTAAGGGTTTTCCAGGTCAACCCAATAGCCCATTTTACGTGTCAGGTCGTCCCACACTTCTTTATACTTCATCACCTCTTTGCGGCAAGCTTTGTTGTAATCTTCAACAGAAATTTTCTTGCCTATATCTTCCTTGGTAATACCTAATGTTTTCTCAACACTCAGTTCAATGGGCAGACCATGCGTATCCCATCCGCCTTTGCGTTTTACCTGAAAGCCCTGAATGGTTTTAAAACGACAAAAAATATCTTTAATGGCACGAGCCATCACATGGTGAATGCCGGGCAGGCCGTTGGCACTGGGTGGCCCTTCGTAGAAGGTAAATGTTTTTGCCCCTTCACGCAAAACGATGCTTTGTTCGAATGTTTTTTCGGCATCCCATTTCAATAGAACTTCATTGGCTATTGCGGCCAAATCCAACTGTTTAAACTCTGGATATGGTTTCTGATTCATCATCACTGTTTTTACAAAGAGTGCAAAGGTAAAAAGTAAATCCAAAAGCCTACCGCCCCACTCATCCGCGTCTGACGGGCAGTATGGTGTAAGTGTATCGAGGATGTAAAATACCTGTGTTTGTTTTTACCTCCTCGTTTCTTACGCGAAGGCTTTGACTTAAGGCGAGGACGAGAGGGTGTATTTTTTTGTAACTAAATGTATAAAAACAACCTTACTTTTTTATAAATTTACTATTGCAGCTAATTTCATTATTGCTGACAAAAACAAAATACATACCTTGCGGCAGTTGCTTAACAGAAATGGAACTGTTATCATTTATTTTTCCCTGCTGAACTATTCTGCCATGTGTGTCAAATACGGTGTAGTCAGCAACATTTTTGTGGTTGAACTTGATGGTTATAGTTTCATTTGCCGGATTTGGAAATATCTTTAAATGCAAATCTCTGCAACAAAGTTCGGGGGTAAGGTTTGTGATAGTATCACATCCGCTGCCTGCAAGTGCTCCTAGCTCATAATCGGGGTTGTTGGGCAAACCCCAATAAGTACGTTTGCCGCCAAGATAAAACCCGAAATTATTAAAGTTGCACCCCACACCTTTCACGTTCGGATTGTTGATGACTCCCAAATACATGTTTTCAGGAAAATAACAGGAATCTGCATAAGGGAAATAAAGATACCCTAGTGTATCGGTATAGGATGCAGTCATGTATATTTTTCCGTCTGGAGCAAGTCTGATATGACCGGGGGACCTCCCCCTGTTTACAACCGTTTGCGTTCCGGTTATCTGTGCTATGGTATCCATATCCTGCGAATAAATATCATATTGCAATAAATAAAAAGGATAATAGACCCCTTTGATAATGTATAACAAACTGTCATTGGGTGAAAATGCAGAGCCTATAAAAGAATTATCCATATTCCATAGTGAATCAGTAATGATATTGGCGTTTGACATTGTTCCTGTGCAACGGTCAAAATCCATAATTTCTGATAAGCCACTATAACAGACAAAGTTGAATTTGCTGCCGTCAGATGAAAATGTAAAATTTCCAAGCCAACTAGCCTTATTATAACCTATACATTGCTTCACGGGAGTATGTATGCTATCTGGCGTTACGAGGTAAATATAAAAGGTGTCGGAAGAAATTAAACCACCTGTTAATGTGTCAATATATAACGGCTTGCATAGCACCCACCAGTCTCGCCCGTTGCCATGCTTCACCGCTGCCATGGCATCGGTCATATAATCGGTAGTTATCAAATGCTGATTTTTAGTGGTTACTTTTCCTAAGCCGTTATTATAGTTTAAATCAACAACTGAATAAAATAATCCATTCACAGAACCTAAACCTACGTTCGAATTTACATTAAAAATATAATATTGATTATTCCCTGCTGGATTGGGAATGATGATTGCACTATTATATATGCCGTGTACATACTGAAGTGAATCGCCATTGTCCATAAGGTGGAATTGGCGATTATATACTTTGCCTTGTTTAGCAGTACCTGCCCTTAATTTAGGGCTTGTATAAAACAAAAAATCACCTGCGCTATCTGCTATGGACGCTACTGTACCTCTGCTCTGGCAATTGCTTATAATAGGAACTGGATTTAATACATTTGAAAAATCAATTCCTGCACTATCACCAAATATCCAAATACTGCTGCGGTTTTGTGCAACAGCATTTGGCATAAGTAAGACAATGCATAAAATTCCAAGAAAAAACCTACTAAGTATGCTCATCGGATAATTATCAATTTAGCTATTTTTTCCTCTGTTTCAGATGTAGCTTTTATTATATACACCCCTTGTGCATAATTTAATAATGAAATGGAAACTATGGCTTCTCCCTGATAATTGAAAGTTTGCTTTTTAAGCACAATTTCCGCCATGGTACTTATTTCTACACTTGTCAATCCTTTACAACCTTACCTTTTTTAATTACTCTGTTTCTATTTCTTACTTCGTAAAGATATAATCCTTTTGCCAGTTGTTCAGTATTTATTAAAGTAGTGTTAGTAAATGATTGATTAAATATTTTTCTTGAGGTAACATCATATAAACTTATATCAAGTGTTTCGTTGGTATTTCTGGTAATTCTTAGGTTATCATTAAAGGGATTTGGATAAAAATACACAATTGAATCTTCGTTTATATTATTTATACCGACAATTCCACAACCCTGCGAAGACAGTAAACTTAGTCTTGGATAAACAATTGCAGTAGATCTCATCCTATTTTTTTGCCCTAGTGTGAATAATGTTTTTAATGAACAATAGCTCATATAATTATATCGACTATTATTCCAAATACCACTAGAAGTACATGGGTTTATTGATCCACAATCGGCAACTTTATGAGGTGGAGTATCACATATATTGTCGCCATCAAGTGTACAATTTGTATCTACGGGGCAATTAAGATTATAACCATCACCTTCAAAAGTATGGTACAGAAAGAAACCATGACCCAGTTCATGCGCAAGGGTTGCATCTAAACTGTCCATTGCCCATGAAGCAATAACAGTTCCATCATATGGTCCACCATTTGGATAATTAGCATATCCAACATATCCATTAAAGTTTTGGCATATTTTATTAACTACCCAAACATTATAGTAATCAGCAACAGGCCATTTACTTAAATCTTTTACTGAATCTTCACTTGGAGCATCACAATTATTAAAGAAAAGGCTAATTCCATGAGCAGCATATCGTGGCAAAACTGTTCCGTTAATACGATTAATCCCAGATGTTTGATTACCATTGGGGTCAACGCTTGCAAGGCAAAATTCAATTTCAACATCAACACCATTACCTATTATATTTCTAAACCGATTGTTTAATCCAACTATGGCTTGTTGAATTTGTGCTGTAGAAATATTAGATCCTGTTCCTACCGGCTCCCCTACATGAATTACATGAACAACAATCGGAATGGTGTAAACAGTAGAGTGAAATTTATTTACTGTTTCACTTTTTATAGCACCATTAACTTGTGATTTAAGAATAGAAAAATTTCTTGCGTAAAGGGAATCTGTTTGCATCAAATGTTGATGAACAGTATCGGTTGCACATTGTCCGCTGGCAACCATTTGAAATAGGACTGTAAAAATTATTAGGACGAGAATAGTTGATGTTGTTTTCATGATATAATTTATATTAATTGTATAGATAAAAAATCACAATATATTTTTAAGCACTACAGTTTATCAACTGTGTTCAAACGTTTGATAACATACATATATTTACAAGTTTGTCTGACTCATATATCTTTTAAACCATAAAAGTATTAAAAATTGATAATCACCCAAATTATTAGCAGCCTTGCTGCAACTTTCATAGGTTGTACAAGCCTGAAATGTGCTAATTGTAGGCCATCAAAGGGGCTAATCTAACCGATTTCTTTCCTGCTGACAGGGGCACTCCTGATATAGAAAAATAAATGCCCACCATATAATTGGTTATATTTGTAGTGTTTCATTTTAAACCATAGAATATCATGAAGTACTTTATTCTTTCATTCTTATTGGGTATGCTTTCTCTTAATGTTCAGGCACAGGTGGCCTCTAAATTAGCTTCAAAACCGGATACTGAAAAGGTGTTGATGACCGTTGAAGCCTCTTGTGGTGAGTGTAAGTTTGATTTACCCGGTAATGACTGCGATTTGGCTGTGCGCATTAATGGCACTGCATATTATGTTGATGGGGTTTCGATTTTTGAATTCGGACATCCGCACGATGCGAACGGTTTTTGTGTTGCCATACGCAAAGCCGAAGTTCAGGGAGAAGTGGTAAACAACCGTTTTAAAGCTACTTATTTTAAACTTTTAGATGCCGGTGAACAGACCGACAGCAATAAAAAGCCGTAACACGTTTATTTTTTAAAAGAGAGGTTGGTGTTGTCAATATATGCTAATATTTCAGCACGCCCGGCCTTGGTTTCTGCAGAGCTAATAAATTGTGGCGGCAAGGTTGCCCAGGTTTTATATAACTGATCGCAAAACTGCTTTACAGATGAATCGTTTTTAGTGCGTGTTTGTTTATCAGCTTTAGTAAAAATCAGACAGAATGGAATGGCCTTTTCACCGAGCCAATTGATAAAGTCAAGGTCTTTTTGTTGTGGTGAAATACGAATATCTATCAATACAAAAACAGACATCAGATTTTTGCGATAAATCATGTAATTGCGAATCATGCCGTCCCATTTTTCGCGTTCTGTACGAGCAGTTTTTGCAAATCCATATCCAGGCAAGTCAACCAAAAACCATTGCTCATTGATGATAAAATGATTAATGAGTTGTGTTTTTCCCGGAGTAGAAGAAGTTTTTGCCAGACCCTTTTTGTTGCAAAGCATGTTGATGAGTGATGATTTGCCTACGTTACTTCTGCCGATAAATGCATATTCGGGCTTGTTGGGTTCCGGACATTTTTTTACATCCGTATTGCTTTGAACAAATTCTGCTGAACTTATTTCCATAATTTTTACAAATGACAAAAGTAAATTTTAATCTTCAACCGGAATCATGTAGTTTCGTGTCCGGTTTTAAGGAATGAACAGATACCTGATTTCTTTGCTTTTTGCTTTCTGTATTTTGCAATCGTGCCATAACGACAAAAGCGCAGATAATCCGCCTTGTCCTGCAATGGAGATGCATATCAGTGGCGATACTACGGTTGTTGCCGGAGACAGTATTGGATTAATGGCAACTTTGTTTACAGGTGCCACCTACTCCTGGACAGGCCCTAATGGATTTGTGGCTACGGGTTTCAATCCGGTAATATCCGAATCATCCTCTCTCAACGAAGGGTATTATTATGCCGGTGCTGATATTAATGGACTTTGTAAAAGTAATATTGACTCTTTTTATGTTACAGTAGTTTGCGATCGCCCTGAAGATGTTTTTGCCAACTACTACACCGTCATTCAAACCAATGATGACATTCAGCTTTACGCACATTCTGTAACAGACTCAGTACAGTACGTATGGTACGGCCCTTCCGGATTTACATCTAATTTACCTAATCCTGTTATTAATAACGCTATTCCAGGCAATGAAGGTGTTTATACTGTTTATGCTCACAAAGATCACTGCTATAGCAAGCCCGATAGTGTGGTGGTAAGTTTTAATCAATGCAACCCATCATCCAACACATTTGCCAACACATTAGACAGCAACTATTTTCTGTATTCCTATGGCAGTGCCAATCTTTATCCCAATACAAGAAGTATTACAGGAACAGGACTTAACGGAACTTCGCAATTGCGTGCTACGTTTTATGGCAACAATCCATCTACCGGTAACTATATTATTAATCCTGCACACTGCCCCGGCAGTGGCAGTGGAGCACTTACACCCGGTGAAGTTTGTGTGGAATTCAGTAATGCATCAGGAACGTATCAGGCAGTAAGTGGTACGGTAAAATTAAAAGCGCTAAACACATTTGATTTCTGTGATGCACCTTTTAGATTACAGTTTACTACTGCCACACTTTTTAACGGCAGCGGCAAGGTACAGTTTTAAGGTGCCGGATGATAGGTGTTTACATGTCTGGCTTTTTTACTTTCGTAAATATCATCAATAGAAATTAAAATGCCGGTTTCTTCCACATCGCCAAATTCATGATTTAAGGCAGTACCAAAAGTTTTCATTGTAGCAGAGAGATTCATGTAGCTGTTAAACAATGGAGGAATATTTTCTCCAAGCTCACGTACTTTTTTATTTAAAATATGATGCCCTTCTTTGTAAGGAAGATTTTTTAGACCTGCCACAAAATCATTAACATCGTTTTCTGCCGGCAATGGATGATGTGGGTAAACCATTTTATTTTCATCAGGAAAATAATGTTGCATAAAAGCCAGAATCATATCTCTGGCAATGCGGTTAAAGCGCAAATACATGGTAACCTTCCCAAAAAAATATTTCATGTCTGGATTATCAATGGCAATAGCACCAAGTCCATCCCATAAATTGTCAAGGGAAAATAGGCCTTTACGATTTTCTGCAGTTGGCTGATATTGTGGTTGTACAAATGAGCGGCCTAATTCAATGGTATGAGGAAAATATTCTTTGATAAATTTTTCAGTGAAATGAAAAAGCTCTGTTGTAGCTAACTTAAACTGACTGTGTGGGTCAGTGGCTGCATCGGCACATCTGATAAAACGGTAGCCTCCAACAATTTCCTTTTCGGCAGGATTCCAAACTATAAGTTGCTTGTAGCAGTTTTCAATCAGATCAAACTCATCTAAATCAAGTGCTTTTCCGGTGCCGCCACCGGCAGCCCTGAAAGTGAGTTCGCGCACCCGGCCAATTTCCCTCAGCACATTAGGCGAGTCATGAACAGTAACCACATATAACTTATTCGGCCCATTGTTGGCATCACGGATAAAGCGACCATTGTTTAGTTCCTGTTCCAGAAGGTGCCTTTCGACCGGGTCAATGATTTGCATACTTCACGAAAATAGAAAAAGTATTTTGATTGCATAGAATGACAGTAAAAATTTGGTTTGAGAATAGGTTTAATCTCTTGTATCCTCATTGTTATGCCTAATTTGATAGATTTGCACGCTATTTGAATAATTCTTCTGAAAAATGAAAAACGGACTTTTAATTTACTGTGTATTGCTTACCCTGGCAGTGGCGTATTTGTTTTACAAAGTAAACAACTGTACAAGCAATTGTGCTCCTGCAGGTGTTTCTGCAGCTATGAGCGATGGCAATATTGTTTTTGTAAATGTAGATACATTACTTGAACACTACGACTATTACATTAGCCTTCGTGAGTCGCTTAAAAAGAAACAAGACAGCATTGATGTGATTCTGAAAAACAAAGGCAAAGAGCTGGAGGGCGAAATAGTGAATTATCAGAAACGAGGCGCAAATATGACGGATCAGCAGCGCGGTGCTGAAGAAGAAAGGTTAGGACACAAACAACAACAGTTGGTTGAATACAAAAACCATTTACTCGATCAGTTAACTGAAGAAGAAGCCGTCATGCAAGATAGTTTGCACAAACATTTGGTGGGCTATCTAAAAGATATGAATAAGCAAACAAATTTTAAGTTTGTTTTCGGATATCAGCGCGGTAATGGAATTTTATTAGCCAACGATTCACTCGATATTACACAAAGTGTAATTGAAGGGCTGAATAAAAAATAATCGTATTTTAAAACTTCGCTCCAAAAGTCATCATAAACCTGTTGATGGTTGTTTTTATTGAAGCAGTTGGCTGACTGCCATCAACCAAGGTGTATGGTGTGTAGTTGCCACTTGTTTTTGTATAGGCATAACCTAAATCAAGAAAAAAGTTTCCCCCTTTAATCCCCAAGCCACCGGTGTAGCTCACTGCACTACGATTACCTTCTTTGTATGTTAATCCGCTTTCATAAGGACTGGATTGCATAACAGTTCCTGCTCTGAAACTAAAAACTTTATAACGGTATTCTGCACCAAACTTTAGTGTATGTCCCGATTCAAAACGGTCTTTAATACTTCTGTTTTCGTCAGAAAAATTATACTCATTGGAGTTAAAATGCGCCATGCTGTAGTTAAGATATTCATAGTCGGCACTGATAAGACCTTTGTCTAAAAAAACCAACCCTAAACTGGTGATTACTTTAAAGGGTGTTGTAAGGTTATAAGAAAATCGCCCGTCAGGTGATTTGTTTTCTAAATATCCTTCAGAAAAATTTGCATAAATTTTTGAAGAATACTGATCGTTCATTTCATAATATGTTGGCGTGTGAATGGCTAGTCCTAAACGCAACATATCTGTAGGTTTAATAATGATACCCAATTTCAGATTCACTCCATTACCCTGTGTTGAAAGCTTTTGTGTGTATTTTGAATTTTTAAAAGTTTTACCACTCAGACTGTCTTTGGTGGTGTTTTGCGTTGCATATTCCTCATATACTTCGGTTGAAGAATATCTGAAATAAGGAATACCAACTGTTGCACCAAGAAAAACTTTATTGTCGTAGTTGGCTGCAAAAGAAATATCAATTTCACCTTGTGAGCCTGTTCGTGTGATGAGGCCTTTTTGTTTCAAATCTCCATTATAAAGAGTGCCCTGATATTGGTCAATGAGGTTGCTGTCAGCAACAGGATTTGTAAGATAACTGTTGTATGCAAGACCTGCATCAAATTGATACATTTCATCATCGGAGAGATTGTTTCTGCTTATTCCATTGCTTATTTCTGCAAAATAATCATTGATGGAATTGTTTTTGTTGATTCCTTCAAAAGCAAACCTGTCGCTGAATGAGTTGATGCGGTTGTAACCGAATCCTAATGATGTTCCCATCCATCCGGAAGTTTTTTTCTCGCGCGGAAAAGCAAGTACAAATCCAAGGTTACCTATTCCAATATTGGCTCTGTTGTCAGTAGTTAATGTACCTGAATAAGAAGCAGAATTATCTCTGAACTGTAATACAGGACTAAATGTAAATTCGCTTCTCCGATAAACGGCAATACCTGCAGGATTTATTGAAAGACTTGAAAAGTCTGCACCTAAAGCACCAAAAGCACCACCCATACTTAGTGAGCGGGCAGTAGTACCAAAGTTTTGCTGCATACTGTATCGTAATGCATCATTTTCGTTCTGTGCAAAAGCTGTTGCGGTTAAAAAAAAGCATGCCGCAAGCATGCTTTTAAATCTATTATCCATAATGTCTTTAATTGTTGTTTACTGCTAATTATCTTCCGTTACGTGAATTGTTTCTGGAAGGTGTTGACTCTTGTCGTGGTTGTGAAGGTGCAGAGTAGTTTCTCTCCTGACGTGGCTGTGCAGCCGGACGCTCATATCTTGGTGTCTGCTCCTGACGTGAAGGCTCAGTACGTTGTTGTCTGGTAGGCGCCTCATGTTTTGGTGTACTTTCTACGTTTCTTCTTGGGCGTGGCTCACTTTCAGTATTCCTGTATTGACGTGGCGCATTCTCAGGGGTGCTTTCGTAATTTCTTCTGGGCGACTCTGCCGGTGTATTGTAGCGTGGATTACTTTCAACGTTTCTCCTTGGAGATTCTTTAGGTGTAGTATAACGTGGATTGCTTTCGTAGTTACGTGGAGGAACAGTTTCTGTATTACGTGGACTACTATTGTACTCCGGATTAACTTCATTTCTGCTGTTGTTACGCACCGGAGGTGCAATAGGAGTACTTGAGTTGTCTTTTACATCTCCATTATTTCTTGGTGTAGAAAACTGATCGGCTCTGTTGTTCTTTACAGGTGCTGTTTCAACATTACGAGAATCTTTTACAGGACTATTGGTGTTCACATTGTTCCTTGGATGAATGATTTCAGCATCATTATTTTTAGCAGGTGCTGTTTCAACATTGCGAGAATCTTTTACAGGACTATTGGTGTTCACATTGTTCCTTGGATGAATGTTTTCAGCATCATTATTTTTTACAGGTGCTGTTTCAACATTGCGAGAATCTTTTACAGGACTATTGGTGTTCACATTGTTCCTTGGATGAATTACTTCTGCATCAGTAGATTTTGAATCACGTGTTGGCAATGACATTGCATTTGCAAAGCTCTGACTCACAGGCATTGAGTTTCTACCGTTTTTTACCAAAGCTCTGTTGTATGAATCGGCCATACTTCTTGGAGGAATGGCATTGCTGCTGCCAGAACCTGAAGTTGAGCGTCTTGGTCCGTAATAAGTGTTGTTATAGCTATAGCTGTCGTAACTGTTAAAATAGTATGGATTGTAGCCATAACCATTATAGTAACCATCGTAATAGCCATTCCAGTATCCGTTATTATAGCCATTCCAGTAGCCATAGCTATAATTGTTCCAGCCATGATTATGGTAAGGGCCATATCCATAGTACGAATATGGACTGCTCCACCAGTAGTTATATGGTGAATAACCCCAACTGAAATAAGTGAAAGAAGGAGCCCACCAGAAAGAAGGAGCCCACCAATTATAACCACAATAAATGCTCACACCATAGTCATAAGGATTGTAATCATACCAGTATGAATTGGTATAATATGAATCATAATAACCATAATTCGACATTGGGCGATAAAATCTGCGTATGCGTGATGAATAGGCGTAGTCATAATAATCATCATCGTTGTAATAATTATTTGTCACATAGGTGTTGCCATCCTGTGTTGTTGTGCCGGCATCGTTATAATCAAAACGGTTTTCAGCAGAAGTGCTGCTGCCCTGATTGGATTCTGTTTGATTATTGGCATCCTGCTGTGGCTGCTGCACTTGTTGCTGTGTCTGAACGGCTTCAGCAGGTTTTGCTTTGGATGAATAATAAACGTCATCGGAATAGGCATTTGAAGCCTGTTGTGATGAGGTGCAGGAGGCAAGTGTGAACATTGCTACTGCAGATAGTGCTATTGATTTCATCGTATTTTGTTTTTTATTATTTGACATGTTTTTATGCACAATAGTTTAACGTAATTGGATATGTTATGTTTGTTTTACAATTTTGCTGCCATCTCATAATATTCAACAGTTTTGCAAAAATCATTCATTGCAATTTCACTTCAAAGATAAAAAATGGCTAAAGACTTTCCAACACGCGATCAAAATTATTCAGAGTGGTATAACCAGCTTGTCATTCGTGCAGGCCTTGCAGAAAATTCATCTGTCAGGGGTTGCATGGTCATAAAACCCTATGGTTATGCCATTTGGGAGCGCATGCAACAACAGCTAGACAGCATGTTCAAAGCAACAGGGCACAGCAATGCATATTTTCCACTCTTCATCCCAAAATCATTCTTTAGCAAGGAAGCCAACCATGTAGAGGGTTTTGCAAAAGAATGTGCCGTTGTGACACATTACAGATTGAAACAATCAGATGATGGAAAAAGTGTAGTTGTTGACCCGGAAGCTAAACTCGAAGAAGAGTTGATAGTACGTCCAACATCAGAGACAATTATCTGGAATACATACAGAAACTGGATTCAGTCCTATCGAGATTTACCTATTTTACTCAATCAATGGGCTAATGTGGTGCGATGGGAAATGCGCACACGTTTGTTTTTGCGTACTGCAGAGTTTCTATGGCAAGAAGGGCATACGGCACATGCTACAGCTGAAGAAGCAGTTGAAGAAACCAGAAAAATGCTTGATGTTTATGCTGAATTTGCTGAACAATGGCTGGCTATTCCTGTTGTTAAAGGTGTGAAATCTGCTAACGAACGCTTTGCCGGTGCATTAGATACCTATTGCATAGAAGCACTTATGCAGGATGGTAAAGCATTACAGGCAGGAACATCACATTTTCTCGGACAGAATTTTGCAAAGGCATTTGACGTAAAGTTTACATCCAAACAAGGTGTTCAGGATTTTGTGTGGGCAACATCATGGGGAGTTTCAACACGACTGATGGGCGCATTGGTGATGGCACATTCTGATGATGATGGATTGGTGTTACCACCTAAGTTGGCACCTATTCAGGTAGTCATTGTACCAATTTATAAAAGTGATGAACAACTGAAACTTGTATCAGACGTTGCACTTAAAATTAAGAAAGCACTCACCGCACGAGGCATTGCCGTAGTATATGATGATGATGATCAAGCCAAACCAGGGTGGAAGTTTGCCGAATACGAAATGAAAGGTGTGCCGGTTCGCCTTGCTATAGGTCCGCGTGATGTGGAGAGCGGCACTGTTGAACTTGCCAGACGCGATACCAAAGAGAAAATGACAGTGCAGATAACAGATATTGAATTGAAGATTGAAAATCTTCTTCAGCAAATTCAAGAGAATATTTTTAAAAAAGCAATTGATTTTCGCGACACATCAACCCACGTTGCCGATAGTATGGATGAGTTTATCAAAATACTCGACTCCAAGGGAGGATTTGTATTTGCACATTGGGATGGTACTGCAGAAACAGAAGAAAAAATAAAAGAGAAGACCAAGGCTACCATCCGATGCATCCCATTAAACAACAAACAAGAAAACGGCAAATGTATTCTTACAGGAAAACCCAGCACACAAAGGGTATTGTTTGCACGAGCTTATTAAAATCTCAAAACTATGGAACCGGTAAACGACAAGATAGCAGAACTTATTAAAACTCATTTCCCGCTCAACTGCAAAATAGTTGAATTTGCAAGCGGGCATTTTAATGAGATAAAAAACTATCTGAAAAAATTTGTTGAAGGTACAGCAACGTACTATCAGGCACCCAACAAACGTCAGCGAATAAAATTTTATGATACCGGAAGTAATCAGTGTGAATTGCAACTGGGCGATGACACGTTATGGTTTCATTTACATCCAAATTTATTTCGCATAAGCCCTGATAATCCTGCTTATCGCTATTCTTATTTACGTGATGATGACTACCGCAGTCGTTGTGCTGTGATACATGTTTATAATTTTCTGTCCGACTCGCTTGCAGAACGCAGGAATGACGATTATGGCATGCTCGTTGCCAGAATTTTTGTCAACTACGAAAATCATTTTATGGTTGAAGGACGCAAGCAATTAGGGTTATTGTTTAATGATATCAGCAATGATATATTGACAGAGCAACGCCTGAACGATGTACTCGATCAGATAGTTTTATTTTGCCTGCAATACGATTTGTTTGCACAACCTTTTGATCAGGTTCCTGCCATGAGTTATCGTGAAATATCTTCAGGCTCGTTTGGCTCTGCTGTTGCAAGCAGCAAGCAACTGGGCTTTAAACTGAAAGCCGATGATCTTGATACAGAATAAACTTTATAACGGATAACTCCACTATTGCCAATACTTTGTTAGAACTAATTTTTCTGTCTTTCTTGTCAATCATTGCTGCCTAAAAAATAGATTGAGTGTAATGGAAGCATATTCTTGTCATCGTCTGTCAGCTTGTTATAAAATTCTTGCCAAAGTTCAATGAAATTGTCAATGTCTAATAGCTTAATGTGTCTATGACTTTCTCTTGCGGAACGTTCTGCCTCAGATGTAAAAGTTCCCGAGGTTACAAATAAACCGATGTCTCCATCCTTGTTGAGAAGTCCTGTCAAACTACGAATGTCGTCAACAGGAACTGATGCGTCAGGTCTATGTTTTACTTGCACTTTCAGTCTTGGTGCGGTCGCACCTAATGGGTCGTTGTAAGCTACAATGTCTAAACCACCGTCTTTACCTTTTGGTGAAATAAATGGTGTGTGATATTTCATAGCTCTCAATAATGCGGCAACCATATCTTGAAACTCATAAGCGTTTTTACCCCTGATGAAATCTTTTATTCCGGAAATAGCCTGTTCTTCTAATAAGTCAAGATTTGCTTTTTGAGTTTGTGTTTTATTTTCTTCAAGTTCGGTCGGTTCGTCCTCTGTGTCTTTTCCCTTTTTGGGTTTGCTTTCCTTGTTGTCAGCAGCCCAAGTCCTGTAAAGTTGCGATGCAGTCTCAAGAAGTTTAGCAGGTCCAAGTTTTATTGCTTTTTCTCCTTCGTCAGTTAAATACCAAACCCCTTTGTTTTTTCTTAGATATCCAGCTTTAATTGCGTCAATGGTATAGAAGTGAAGAATTGATTCCCACCTAACATACCCCGTCTTTTCATAAACTTGTTTTTCCCAGTCTGTTAATTCAACTGTCTCACGAATTTTGTCTATGACTTGTTTGCCTGGAAGTTGTCCGCCTACTTCTTTTAAAATTTTAAAAGTCGCAAACAATGTCTTGGCTGCCGACCGCTTTGAAGGTGCTAATTTTTCTAACTCTTTATCCATTGTCTATTTGTAGTAGGGTCGTTCTAAAATGAGTGCTAACTTTAAAAAATCTGAATTACAACTGTATGTATTGTTGGTATTTTTAAATTTTAATCAATCGCCATTTTTCAGTCTTCTTTTCAGTTTTTAGTGTGATGATGTAGGAGCCACAAGGCAAAGTTGAAACATCAACGGCATACTGATATTTTATGTCTTTAGTCATTCTGCTGATTTGTTTCCCGGATATATCGGAAATAATAATTTCAGCATTGTTAATTATTTCATTTGTAACTATAGTAAAATCATTAACAGTTGGATTTGGGTAAGTGTTCCAGTTTGATACAGAATATTCATGGATACCCACTGTAACAACTGTATGACACGCTGAAGTGTCACTGCATCCGTTTGCAGTGATGATAACTGCATAGCTGCCATTAGCTGTAGCTGTGTAGGTCTGATTGGTAGCACCCGGTATTGGGTTATAGCTGTTGTTGCAATCTACCCACTGATAAACTCCTCCAGTCTGTACAGCTGTTAATACAGCCTGATTTTGATTTACCGTAGTATCATTCGAAATAAGAGTAAGTCGCACTATGGAGTCGCAGTTTAAGGATGATACCAATGTTGCAGTGTAAACACCGGCTTGTGTCAAAGTTTGACCGTTGAAAGAATAAGTTTGACCAGAACAAAGTGTGTCTGTAATAACGGTTGCATGGTCAACACCATTTACGAAATTTGAAGATGTGCCAGTCATGCTAAAATTTTGTAAAACTCCATTGATGTGGTTTGAAATATCAGGAATAGTAAGAATGCCGGAATTGTTTCCACCTGCAATGCCGGTGTTCATATCATAATAAAGTTGTAATCCGGTAGAAGTAGTATTGACTTTATTTTTATAAATACACAACACTTCCTGTGGGGTTAGTGCTCTGTTCCAAAGTGCCACTTCATCCATTTGGCCATCAAGAAGGAAATTAGTTCCACTAAAAACAAGATTACCCAAATAAAATGATGTGGCAGTACTGGAAATTACACCAGAGGCTGAAACGGAATCGGTAATTAAGCCATTTCTAAAAAGTCTTAGGAATGAACCATCATAAGTTAGTGCATACTGCTGCCATGTGTTAAGTTGCAGCCCTTGCGAAAGTATGTCGAAATTTATACCAGCGCTGTTTCGAAAACGTGCTTCAACGGCAGTGGAAGAATACTGCAAAATATAGAAATCGGCTACGGTATTATCTCTGAATCCTGCAAGACCATCAAAGTCAGGAAATCCCGGAACAGGGTTACGCGGATACACCCAAAAGCTAAGTGAGATTTGTGATGAATTGGCAATGAGTGACGAGGCATTTACCGAAACAACCTGATCGTCTAAGCCGTCAAAATCAAGTGCATTTTGACTCTGCGCAGATACTGAACTTATGAAAGCGTTTGCCAGTATTAAAATCACAAAAGCATATAATTTTTTCATTACTTTTTTGTTTAATAGTTTTTACAAATATAAAAACTTTCAATACGCATTTTGTTGATTTTGTTGTAGTTAAAATTCGCTGCCACATGTGGGAATTTTAAAGACAAGATAAACCTAAAGATTATTTATAGTGGCAGTTCGAAATAATATTGTTTGTTTAAACAAGTGAAAAGTAAAAGGCTGCTAAATAATATTGATTTATTGGAGTTCTTTTCTGCAAAGCCGAATCAAAACGTTACTTTTGCATCCCGTATCACCACAACCTTTTCTTATGAGCGCTGTAAAGTATGTTTTTGTCACCGGTGGTGTTTCTTCATCATTAGGTAAGGGGATTGTTTCTGCTTCTCTTGCCAAATTGTTGCAGGCACGCGGGTATAGAGTAACCATTCAAAAGTTAGATCCATATATCAATGTTGACCCGGGAACATTAAATCCATATGAACATGGAGAATGTTATGTTACTAATGATGGTGCAGAAACAGACCTCGACCTTGGGCATTACGAACGTTTTTTAAACGTTCCCACCTCTCAGGCAAATAACGTAACCACCGGGCGCATTTATCAAACGGTAATTAATAAAGAGCGCGAAGGTGCTTTTTTGGGAAAGACTGTTCAGGTAATCCCTCACATTACTGATGAGATAAAAAGAAGGATTAAAATTTTAGGTGAAACAGGTGAGTATGATATAGTAATTACTGAAATAGGTGGAACCGTTGGTGATATTGAGTCATTGCCTTTTGTGGAAGCTATCCGTCAGATGATTTGGGAAATGGGCAGCAACTGTTGTGTTATTCATCTTACACTTTTACCTTATCTGAATGTTACAGGAGAACTAAAAACCAAACCCACACAGCACTCAGTAAAAACCATGCTCGAATATGGTGTGCAACCTGATATTTTGGTTTGCCGTAGCGAGAAACCTATTGGTGCCGATCTGCGCAGAAAGATTGCCTTATTCTGTAACGTAAATGTCAATGCCGTTATTGAAGCTGTTGACGCCAGCAGCATTTACGAAGTTCCGTTGCACATGCTCAAAGAGCAATTAGATAAAGTAGTACTTAATAAATTAAAACTATCATTCAAACAAGAACCCGACCTTACGGCATGGAAGTCTTTTTTGGGCAAATTAAAACATCCGGTGTCTGAAGTAAAAATCGGGTTGATAGGGAAATATATTGAGCTTAAAGATGCTTATAAATCAATTGCCGAAGCATTTATTCATGCAGGTGTTGCTAATGAATGTAAGTTGAATATTGAGTGGATACATTCCGAAAAAATTGATGAACACAATGTTGCCGATAAGCTTAAAGGTTTGTCGGGAATATTAGTGGCTCCAGGCTTTGGCGACAGAGGTATAGAAGGAAAAATAGCAGCTATTAAATACGCAAGGGAAAGTAAAATTCCTTTTCTCGGAATTTGTTTGGGCATGCAATGTGCAGTAGTGGAGTTTGCACGCAATGTGCTTGGGCTAAAAGATGCGCACAGTTCGGAAATGAATAAGGAGACAAAAAATCCTGTTATTGACTTGATGGCCAAGCAAAAGGAGATCTCTGCAAAAGGGGGTACCATGCGACTGGGAGAGTACCCTTGCTCTTTAGTAAAAGGAAGTAAGGTAGCAAATGCCTATGGCAAAACTAAAATCTATGAGCGACACCGGCACCGTTATGAGTTTAACAGTAAGTATCAGAAAAGGTTTGAAGATGCCGGTATGATTGCCACAGGAATAAATCCTACTGATAACTTAGTGGAGATAGTTGAAATAAAAAACCACCCATGGTTTGTAGGTGTTCAATTTCATCCCGAATATAAAAGTACGGTAGAAAATCCTCATCCATTATTTGTAAGATTTGTGAAGGCAGCCAGCGAATTTGCCAAAGGAGCCTTACAGATTTAAGGCAGTTGCTCTAATTCTGTTTTTAATGCGGATAAGGTAATGGAATTCATTACTAAAGGTACAGATACATCAGTGCTGACAAGTACCGATGATTTTGAAAAGAAGTAATTATCATTGACTTTCGCCAATGCCACCACCGTTGCATGTAGATTTAAAGGAAAGTTTTCTACTTCCCAAACACCTAGTGTAACAGATTTGGCTTTACAAATGGTATTGCTGCCATCAACAGAAACAAAAACGGCAGTATTTGAAGTTTCATAATCCGTACCGGTGTCAATAGTTATTTTTTTTCTGTTACTATTGCTGAAAACCGGTTCTGCTGCGTTTTGCCAACCTGTATTTTTCATTACATAGGCATAGTGCGCTTGACTGGAAGAGGTTAACAGATTTATCATTTGAGTGTCGGCATCAGCTGTCCATGAAACATCATTACTTTTATTTTCA
Organism: Bacteroidia bacterium; assembly: GCA_037045145.1. Lineage (NCBI taxonomy): Bacteria > Pseudomonadati > Bacteroidota > Bacteroidia > Bacteroidia bacterium. The sequence goes on along the minus strand of JBAOIA010000011.1, from coordinate 113,521 downwards.
AGAGGTAAAGAACTGCTGTAATAACGATGCAGCATCTGTCCGTTACCGAAAGAAGAATTGAGAAAGTAGTTGATGGTTTTGCCGTTGGACAAACTTAATGCAACATTGTTTTGGTAAGCTGCAAGATAAAAAATACCACCTGTTGTTAGAAATTTATTTCCAGATTGTGTAGTCAGATTTGAAAGAATAATGTCACGCTTGCTTACACATTCCCGTAGCTTTATATCAATATTTCCACTTATTGCACTACCATCTGTTTTGGTGAAACTTCCGGCAGAAATCATAAAAGTATTTCCTGCTGCAGTTGTTTGGTTGATGTTGGCAGCAGACGAAAAAGAAAATTGTTGTACAGGAGCACCTGTCTCACTGAAAAATTTCTCAATATCTTTTTCGGGAGTGACATTATTATTCTCTTCCTTTTTACAGGCAGACAAGCCAAAGACAGCTATTAAAAAAAAGTAGCGAATGAGATGATTCATAAATTATATTTATCTCTCAATAATATAAAGGAAAATTGCAAAAGTCAATAGAGAACATATTAGAGTTATCATAGACTTATACACATAAGCGTAAGATTAATACGGCCCCCCAAAAACAACTAAACAACTGAGGGTCAAAAGCAAGTAAAATACTGTTATCTTCGCAGCATGTCGAAACCAACAATTTTAGTTACCAATGATGATGGTATTACAGCAAATGGCATACATGCTTTAGTGGAGGCCATGCGCGAAATAGGCCATGTGGTTGTTGTTGCACCGGATAGTCCACAGTCGGGCATGGGTCATGCCATAACTATTCACAATCCGTTACGTTTGCATAAAGTAGATGTGTTTAAAGGAATTGACGCCTGGCAATGCAGCGGTACACCCGTTGATTGTGTAAAACTGGCGGTCAATAAAATTTTAAATCGCAAGCCCGATATTTGTGTAAGTGGAATCAATCACGGAAGCAACTCTTCCATCAACGTTATTTATTCAGGAACCATGTCTGCCGCAATGGAGGGTGCTATAGAAGGTATTCCAAGCATTGGATTTTCCTTATTAAACTATAAGTTTGATGCTGACTTCTCAGCAGCACGTCATTATGCAGGTGTTGTTACACGTGCGGTGTTGCAGGGCGGCCCCTGGCGCGAACTGTTGCTAAATGTAAATATTCCTTACCTTCCGCTTAAAGAAATGAAAGGATTAAAAATCTGCCGGCAGGCAATGGCAAAATGGAAGGAAGAGTTTGATGAAAGATTGGATCCTGCGCAACAAAAATACTATTGGCTCACCGGAAAGTTTCTCAATCCCGATTTAGGAGAAGATACCGATGAATGGGCGTTGGCAAATGGATATGTTTCTGTTGTGCCTGTTGAATTTGACTTTACAGCGCATCATGCCATTCCCATATTAAACAAGTTGCATTGGAATGTTTAAGAAAATTCCTGACACATTTCATATAGGCGCACTGTTGGCTTTGATTGTGTCAGTGCTTGCATGGCTGCTTATCAGTCGCACCGAAGTGTTAATTGCAACATCTGCACTAAAGGATTATCTGGCATTTCCACGATTGTATTTTATAGTGTTTGCACTGCAGCTTGTTTTTTTACGAATAATGATGGTTAACTTTCAAAAACAACACTTTGCCCGTGGATGGATGTTTAGTGTTTTTATTTTTGCCTTATTTGTATTTTATCTTATTAAAAAATCATAATCATGTTTAGTAAAGATAAGTTTATAACAGGATTTATTGGTGGCCTTCTTGCACCGTTAATTGGTTTTTATCTCTATTATATTGGACTATTCCGTCAAATGAATTTTACCGGCTTTTACAACACTCTGGTGGCAAACAATACACTTGCAGCAGCTATCAGCTTAAGTTTGCTTGCTAACCTGGCATTATTCTTTGTGTTTGATAAATTTGGTAAATTGAACGGATCGCGCGGAGTCATTGCTGCAACATTCATTTATGGATTTTACATTGTTTATCTTAAATTTTTCTGATACCGATGCGCTACTACATCATTGCCGGTGAAGCTTCGGGCGATTTGCATGCATCCAATCTGGTATTACAACTACGTAAATATGATACAGATGCTGTTTTGCGTGGATGGGGTGGTGATAAAATGCAGGCTGCAGGAGTAGAAGTGGTTAAACACTACCGCGAGCTGGCATTTATGGGATTTGTGGAAGTGATAAAAAACTTACGAACTATTTTTAAAAACCTAGAAGCCTGTAAAAAGGATATTCTAACCTTTAAACCTGATGTGGTAATTCTTGTTGACTATCCGGGATTCAACATGCGGATTGCAGAGTTTCTGAAACAGCAAGGTGTAAAAGTATTTTATTACATATCTCCTCAGATTTGGGCATGGAAACAATCGCGTGTACACAAAATTAAACGCGATGTGGACAAGATGTTTGTGATATTGCCATTTGAAAGAGATTTTTATAAGAAGTTTAATTATGAAGTTGAGTTTACCGGACATCCATTGCTGGATGAGATTGAAAAAATAAAACATCAACCGGCTAAGGCATTGTCGCAGTTGGATAATGACAAAAAAATTATTGCACTGTTGCCGGGCAGCCGTATGCAGGAAATAAAAGAAATGCTTCCTGTGATGTTGAAAGCTGTTTCAGCATTTAAAAATTTTAGTCCTGTAATTGCAGCAGCACCCAACATTCCTGATTCCTTTTATCAGACAATTTCCGGAAAGAATATTGCCATTATACATGGCCACACCTACGATATTTTGCAGCAGGCTTATGCTGCATTGGTTACCAGTGGCACAGCCACATTGGAAACAGCATTGTTTAAAGTACCTGAAATTGTATGTTATAAAGGCAACCGTTTTTCATACCTTATAGCGCGGCAATTAGTTAAGGTGAAATACATTTCTTTAGTAAATCTTATACTTGACCGCATGTTGGTAAAGGAGCTCATTCAGGACGACATGAATGAAAAAACACTGACTGCAGAAATGAAATTGTTGCTCGAAGACGAAAAGTATAGAGGCAACATCCTTGCAGGTTATGATGAGTTGGAAGCTAAGTTGGGCATGGCTGGGGCATCAGAAAAAACAGCACGAAAAATGGTTGATTTTCTGAAGAACACGGTTGTACAATAAATTTATTTATTTTTATGCTAAATTATTTTTGTGAAAACAGCAAGCTATATTCTTATACTTATTGCTACTTTAATGCTTTCTGCATGTCAGAAGCAGGAAGCAGAAACAGATAATGAGCCACAAGTTGCTGCCACTTGTGATGATGGCATCATGAATCAGGGCGAAACAGATATTGACTGTGGCGGACCATGTCCACTTTGTCAGGCAACTATGACTGCAATGGTTGATGCCGATACTTTTAAGGCTGTATTTAATACCATCACCAGTAAGTATGCAAATGGTGCATTTTTTGTTTCAGGATCATCAGATTTAGGTTCACTAACTATAATTTATTCCGGTTCACTGAGCATAGGAACTGTCAGTAATGCACAGGCAACATTTGTCAAAAATTCAACTTCTGTTACCTACATTGCAAGTACTGCCAACTTAACTTTCAATACCATCAATGTTACAGACAGTACGGCAGAGGGAATGTTTTCATTTAATGCCATCAATTTTAATTCTCCTACCGATACAGTTAAAGTTATGAATGGGTTCTTTAAAAGAATCAGCATAAAGAATAATTGAAGCTACATAGCAGTTGAAATTAAATAACGGCTTAGAAAATTGTTAGAAGAGACATTCATTGTAATTCAACTTTGATTGAAAAAATAATTTTCTAAAGCAAATTTCTAATAATATAAACACATTAAAATCAAAATAAATGGCAAGTATCAATCCTTACATTCATTTCAATGGTAATGCCGAAGAGGCATTCAACTTTTACAAATCAGTTTTTGGCGGTGAGTTTGTAACAATAGTCCGTTTCAAAGACATGCCTTCAAACCCTGATTTTCCAATGTCGGAAAAGGAGGCGAATAAAATTATGCATATTGCGCTACCAATAGGTAAAACCGATGTTTTAATGGCAAGCGATACGCCTGAGTCAATGGGAAAACACAATGAAAATGAAACCAGAAGTAAAATTTCTATTAGTACAGAGAACAAAGAAGAAGCAGATAAGTTATTTAATGGTTTATCTGCCGGAGGAAAAATAGAATGTCCGTTGGAAGACAGTCCTTGGGGTTCTTATTTTGGTATGTTCAGAGATAAATACGGCATTGAATGGATGGTGGATTTTGATCCAAGGTATAAAGGTCAGATTTGATTTTCTATTAATTTAGGTTTCAAAAAAAATGAGGCTGTCGTAATAAATCATGACAGCCTCTTCTTGTAGCGAAGGGGGGAATTGAACCCCCGACCTCAGGGTTATGAATCCTGCGCTCTAACCACCTGAGCTACCTCGCCTGATTTTGAGGCTGCAAAAGTAGTATTCCCTTTCAAATGTAAAAACAATTTGTAGAAATTTCCCTTAATGTAGATGGTTTTGAAGCCAATTGGTGATAATCATTGTAGCGCCAGCATTGGATTTCACAACATTTTGACAGATTTCACCGACTTGCTCCAGCTTTTTATTGTTGTTTAATAAATCATCAAAAATAGTTTTCAATTCTCTAGAGTTGCTGATTGTAAATGCACCTCCCGACTCAAGCAACTGTTTAGCTTCTTCAAATTTTTGAAAATTAGGACCAAAAATTACAGGCTTGCCATATACAGCTGCTTCCAGTGTGTTGTGTATTCCTTTACCAAAGCCTCCACCTATGTAGGTTATTGTTGCAAAACGATATAATTTAGAAAGCATGCCAATTTTATCTATAATCAGCACATCGGCTTTTAATAATTCATTTTCTGTAGCCTTGCTATAACACGCTACATTTTTTTTACATGCAGCAATAAAATCTTTGTAAGAACTTTCATGTATTTCATGTGGTGCCAATATCAGTTTTACTTCTGTGGAATTACAATAATCTGCCAGTAAATGATGGTCTTCCGGCCAGGTGCTGCCTGCCACAATTATTTTTTTTGCTGCAATAAAACTTTCAATTTTTTCATCCATAAATTCCAATCCCGGCAATTGAATTACCCTGTCAAAACGAGTATCGCCACTCACTTCAACCCGGGTTATTCCTTTTTGATTTAAAATATGGAGTGAGGTATTGTTCTGAACAAAAAATCGGGTTACTTTTTTGAATTCTTTAATAAATGTGCCTCCATACCATTTGAAAAAAAATTGATTAGCTCTAAACACAGCAGAGATGTAGATAAATGGAATACTTCGCTTGCTCAACTCACTCATATAGCGAAACCAGTAATCGTATTTAACAAATATTGCCATGTTTGGATTTATACAATCCAACCATTTACGTGCATTACTGATGCTATCACAGGGTAAGTAAAAAACATAATCAGCCAATTTTTCTTTAGCACCCTGCTTGTATCCTGATGGAGAGAAAAAGGAAAGCACAATTTTGTATTGCGGAAACAATTTTTTTATTTGTTGCAAAACAGGCTTACCTTGCTCATATTCACCATAAGAAGAACAATGAAACCAAATGCGTTTGGCAGATTCGTTTTGTAGTTCTTGCTGTACTTTTTGAAATAAATTTCTTCGACCCTCAGTAAAAGCTTTTGCTTTAGCATTAAAAGGTGAAGCAAGTGCTGCTGCTAAATGATAGAGTCTTATTCCTATGGAATAAAGCAGCAACATGATTAATAGTAATAATATTTATCAGGATTGGTATAGAAGGGAATTATCCAACCGGCTTTAAAACCAAATAACAAATCAACACGACTTTGATCATCGGCTTTCATAGTATCAAACTGATAGTCTCTGCGCCCTTGTGTAAATCCCTGAATAAAATTAAATCCTGCATAAAAGTTAATCAGCTTTTTATTTCCGTAATAAACATATCCAACAAATTCTTCAACAATAATTCCGTTGGTAAGTCTGTCATACCCTTTTTTGTATTTTTTAGAAAGCTCCTTTACGGTGTTTCCAATGGTTTCTATTCTGATTTTATGTTGCATAAATCCTGCACCTGCACTAATCCAGATGCCACTGTTTGGATTTGGTTTTTTGAATGCAAACACTTTTCCTGCCTGTGCACTGATGTGATATCCTCTTTCAAAAAGTCTGACATCTGCTGTGCGGCCATCGCTACCAATTATTGTTCCATAACTAGATGCAATACCTGCAAGTAATCCGGGTTGATTGATTTTATTGCCGAAAAAAAATCCACCTTGAATACTATAAAGAAAATTCTTTGGTGTCTTAATACCAAAAACGCTTTGCACTCCATAATCAGCACCAAAGCGTTCTTTCATATCACCACCCGGTAAATGAAATTCTCCTCCCACACCAAAAAATGGGATGAGAATGGCAGAATCACGTACCAATGCCTGTGCTGTAGTCTGTAGTGAAGAAAACGAAATCAGTACGGCAAATAAAAAAACTCTAATCTGCATTTTAATCAAGAGGAATTAATAGTCGTTTAATTTTTGGTACCGGTCCCGGACAATGACTGCTATGACAAGCCAGACATGCATTTACAACATTATTGAAACTTTTAACTCTGTTTGCATTGGTTGAATTTTCATAACCTTCCAAAGTCTGAAGATATAAGTCGGCAAACGTTGTGTAATACTCATTTTTTGTTTTATCATCAGTTGGCTTTGCTGTATTGATGTTTAAAAATGTTTTTGGATAAGAAACTGTCCGCTGTTCGCTTACTGCCTTGCGTGCTTCGGCAGCATGGTTGTACATCTCTCGCATCAGTAACGAAAGCTCACTGCTTTTATTGGGATTAATATCGGTAGTATCTGCAAACGCAGCATTTGTCCATACTGTTTTGTATTGATAGGATGATACATACAGCAAGAACATGATTCCTGCTATGACAAATATTTTATTCATAAATTATTACTCCTTCTGCTTCAAATGCAGGCTTTTTTTCAGGTTGGGTAATTTTCTCTATTTCTTCTTTTGGTTTATTGGCATCTTCAGCATAATGTTTCAACTCTGCAACAGAGGTTACATCATTAAAAGCTATTCCTTCAATAACAGCAGTTTTCCCGGCACAATCTTTAGGCACAAAAAATTCATAATCTTTAAAACGCACTCGCATGGTATTGCCATCAGCGGTTTCCATCATCATCCAGCAGCCTTTTTTCTGACAAACACTTGTAATTTTCCCCTGAATTTTAACATTCACGGTATCTTTTGTAGTTAACATTCTGTCAACAACAGAAGCTGGTTGTGCATTCTCTTCAGTGATTTTTTTTCCGAAATGAGAAACTTTTTTATCCTGAGCCATCAATGTCAGACTCATCATTGTTGCAAAAGCAACTAATATAATTGTACGCATGTAATTGAATTTTGAATTGCAAAGGTAATTTTTTGATTTAATTAAAATACAGTCTTTTTCATTCTATTACTATAAAAACAACTATTCATTAAGCAAACACCCTGACGGAAGCTTTTAAGATAAAGGTTTTCTAACATAAATCTGTTATTTACTCTATTGTATAAAGGCAAAAAGTTTGCTTTATGAAAATACCTTTGCATGATGTTTTTAAAGAAATCGCTTTATTGTTTATTCACGGTGCTGCTTCCCTTAGTTTCTTATTCGCAGAAGAAACTGCCCGGATTTATTAACCCTGTATCTTATCATTGGGCCGATAGTGTACTTGATGAAATGACTGTTGATGAAAAAATTGGTCAGCTTTTTATGGTACAGATGCAAAGTGTTTGGCCTGAAAAAGATTTGGATTCATTAGAATCGTTAATCCGTAATTATCATCTTGGAGGTTTGATTGTCTTTAAAGGAGGGCCATATCGTCAGGCACAGTGTATTAACAGAATGCAGAAAGCAGCTAAAATTCCTTTGTTGGTGAGTATTGATGGCGAATGGGGGCTAAGTATGCGCATGGACAGTACCATTCGCTTTCCTCGTCAAATGACCTTGTCGGCCATGCATGATGACAGTTTGCTTAATGAAGCATTTGCCGAAATTGCATCACAATGTAAACGTATGGGTATTCAACTAAACTTTGCTCCTGACATTGATATCAACAATAATCCGCAGAACCCTGTAATTAATACACGCTCATTTAGTGATGATAAATTTGAAGTAGCACAAGGTGGAATATTTTATATGCAGGCCTTGCAACATCAGCATGTGCTTGCATGTGGAAAACATTTTCCCGGTCATGGAGATACAGATACAGATTCGCATTATGCCTTGCCGGTAATCAATAAATCTGCCGGTGAGTTAGATACTTTAGAGTGGTTTCCTTTCAGGCAGCTTATTAGGAATGGGGTCAGCAGTATTATGACAGGCCATCTGAATGTTCCATTACTTGACGATGAGAACTATCCTGCATCATTGTCTAAAAGAATTATCAACGGCTATCTTAAAGACGACTTAGACTTTAAAGGACTCGTCATTACCGATGCATTGAATATGAAAGGTGCCATTGTAGCCGATGCCAAACCGGGTGATATTGAATTGCAGGCTTTGTTGGCTGGTAATGATATTTTATTAATGTCGGAGAATGTGAAGCCGGCTATCGAAAAAATAAATACTGCACTTCAGAAAAGAAAGTTGCGCAAAAGTGCTCTTGATGAAAAAGTCAGAAAAATTCTGATGGCCAAGCATTGGGCTGGTTTAAACAACTATACTCCTGTTGACACGACAAATCTGTATTATGATTTAAACAATGCGGGTGCTTCATATCTCAACTATCGTTTGTATGAAAAGTCGCTGACACTACTCAGAAATGATGCTGTTTTACCACTGCAAAACAGTTCTTCTGAGCGGATTGCATCATTGGTAATTAACGATACTCTTGAGAATGCATTTCAGCAAACATTGTCGCTATTTGCACCTGTTCAGAATTTTGTAATGTCAAAAGATGCTTCTCCTGCCACCGTGGACAGCATTGCCGCAGTATTATCAGGATTCACAAAAGTTATTGTCAGCATTCATAACACAACAACCAAGCCTCAGTTTAATTTTGGAATTACTGAAAGCATGAATTCGGTTATCCAAAAAGTTTCTATGCGCACCAAAGCTATTGTTGTGTTGTTTGGAAATTCATATTGTCTGAATAAATTGGTTATTCCCGATCAGACGAAAGCTCTGATAATTGCCTACGAAGACACTTATCTGCCACAACACATAACTGCACAGGCACTGTTTGGTGCTGTCCCTTTCAATGGAAGATTGCCTGTAACACCCGGCTTAACCTTTCATCGTGGTGATGGTCTGAATCTTCAGGCAACGGGTGTGGTAAAATATACCATGCCTGCTGAGTTAAATATTGATCTAACATGTCTGCAAAAAGTGGACTCCTTAATTAATGATGCCATAAAACAAAAAGCATTTCCCGGATGTCAGGTATATGCATCGGTTGACGGTAAGGTTATCTATAACAAATCGTTTGGCTTTACAACTTATGCAGATACACAAGCAGTGGAAAATGATATGATATATGATATTGCCTCTGTTACAAAAATTGATGCCACTGCTCTTGCAGCCATGTGGCTTTATGACCATAATCTGCTTGACTTAAAACAGACAATAGAATATTACCTGCCTGATTATGGAAATACCAATAAAGGGTCATTAACAGTTGAACAGCTTATGACACACACTGCAGGATTGCAAGCCTGGATTCCATTCTATAAAGAAGGACTTACTAAGAATGGTAAAGTGATGAAAAAATATTTTTCTTCGTCATTGCATGATGATTATACTGTGCAGGTAACAGACAGTCTTTTTATGAACCCTAAATTTTATGTCAGAATAGATAAAAGTATTAAAGATTCACCATTAACGGAAAAAGGAAAATATGTATATTCTGATTTAGGAATGCTGCTATTGCAAAAAATTATTGAAAGGCAGGCAGGCAAAAAGATGGATGTATTGCTCAATGAAGAATTTTATCAGCCACTGGGATTGAGTCATTTGTTGTTTAATCCTCGCAATAAATTTCCATTAGCAGACATTGTACCTACGGAAGATGATACAGTGTTCAGGCACACCTTGGTTCAGGGGTATGTACACGATCCGGCAGCAGCGTTGATGGGTGGTGTGGCAGGCAATGCAGGCTTATTCGCCAATGCGCAGAGCGTTGGAGTGCTCATGCAAATGTTACTCAATGGAGGCAGCTATGCCGGTAAGCAGTATATTAGCAAAGCTACTGTTGATGTATTTACGAAAGCACCTATTTCCGGAATAAGAAGAGGTTTGGTGTTTGACAAACCCGAAACAAATCCTGCAAAAGGAAGCCCGACATGTAAAAGTGCATCACCGCAAACTTTCGGCCATCAGGGATTTACAGGCACCTGCACATGGGCCGATCCTTCCAATAAGTTGGTTTATGTTTTTCTCTCTAACCGTATTTATCCAACAGCTTCTAACCAAAAAATCAGTAAGCTAAGCGTGAGAACAGAAATACAGCAGGTGTTTTACGATTGTTTAAGAAAAATACGTTGAAAGAAACTATTTTTACAACCTGTTAAACAAATCAACATTATTCTTGTTGATTGATTCTTACAGTATGAAAATAGGTATAGTTTGTTATCCCACTTTTGGAGGCAGTGGAGTTGTCGCTACAGAACTTGGCAAAGCACTTGCAGCTAAGGGTCATCGTATTCATTTTATCACCTACAGTCAGCCGGTACGGCTCGACTCTTTTTCTGAAAATATTTCCTATCATGAAGTATCGGTAAGTAACTATCCGTTGTTTGAATATGCACCTTATGAGTCAGCATTAACAAGCATGTTGGTTGATGTGGCCATGCATGAGGGGTTAGATGTTTTGCATGTGCACTATGCCATACCCCATGCATCCGTAGCTTATCTTGCTAAACAGATTCTGATTTCAAAGGGAATATATATACCGGTAATAACCACGTTGCATGGTACAGATATTACACTTGTTGGCCGCGATAACAGTTATGAGCCTGTGGTGACTTTTGCTATCAACCAAAGTGATGGTGTGACAGCTGTTTCAGAAAGTTTAAAGCGCGATACCTATGCAAATTTTGAAGTCACCAAACATATTGAAGTCATCCATAATTTTATTGATCTGAAAAGGTTTTCAAAAAAGCCAAAAGACCATTTTAAACGAGCCATTGCGCCAGGAGGAGAAAGACTGTTGGTACATACTTCTAATTTCAGAAAAGTTAAAAGGGTGAACGATGTAATACAGGTTTTTGCAAGGATTCATAAAAGAATACCTTCACGATTACTGATGATTGGTGATGGTGATGAACGGGCCGGTGCCGAAAAACTTTGTCGTGAACTGCAATTGTGTGATGATGTTAGATTTTTAGGTAAGCAGGATGCTATAGAAGAAATTTTATCTGTTTGTGATTTGTTTATCATGCCTAGTGAAACAGAAAGTTTTGGACTTGCTGCATTAGAAGCCATGGCTTGCCAGGTGCCGGTAATTTCATCAAATACCGGAGGTATGCCTGAACTAAATTTAGATGGTGTGACAGGATTTACAAGTAATGTTGGCGACATTGAAGATATGGCGGAGAAAGCTTATCACATATTAAAGGACGATCAAACACTCAACATTTTCAAGCAAAATGCATTGAAGCGAGCTTCCGATTTCGATATTAACGTCATCCTTCCGCGTTACGAAAATTACTATCAGTCCATTATTCAGAATTTTACAGTTGCACCGTAAGTTCCGGCATTTTCATTTGTTTTTTCAAGAATGTTTTTATCATAAAAGAATAAAAATTGATGGTCTGAGGTAGGCCTTTTAAACCCATTTCAATGATTTGTTGTGAATAATGCGACCAAAATGTATAGCGCATCAATTTATTTAAATATCTGATAATCAATTATATTTTAAAATCATTGCAGATAGGAACAGAAAACGGTTGATTAATATTGGCAAACTGTTCACACTATTTTGTTTATAACGTTTGTTGGTTTGAAAATAAGTGTTACTTTTGCGACCCCAATTGTAAAAGGTTAATACATAATACTGTGGATACTTTATCATACAAAACAATATCGCTGAATGCGAAAACTGCCAGAAAAGAGTGGGTGCTGATTGATGCAACCGATATGGTTTTAGGCCGTTTATCATCCGAGGTGGCTAAGATTTTAAGAGGCAAACACCGTCCAGGATTTACACCTCACGTTGACACCGGAGATAATGTAATTATTATCAATGCCGAGAAGGTAAAACTTACCGGAAAAAAAATGGCACAGAAAGTATATGTGCGCCACACGGGCTATCCCGGAGGTCAGCGTTTTACTTCACCGGAGAAACTGATAGATACTTATCCTGAAAGAATTCTGGAAAATGCCATTCATAAAATGCTTCCTAAAAACAGATTAGGAAACGCTATAAAGAAAAACCTAAGGGTATTTGCTGGCAGTGAACACAGCCATGAAGCACAAAATCCCCGTAAAATAACTTTAGATATTTAATCGGCAATGAATAATATACATAAAATAGGAAGACGCAAAACAGCCGTAGCGCGTGTTTATCTGACTCCGGGAACAGGAACTATTGTAATCAACAATCGTGAATTCAAAAACTATTTCACTACTGGTCCACTTCAGAATAAAGTAACACAGGCATTTGCAGTTATCAATGCAAACGAGCAGTTTGATGTTAAAGCCAATGTAATGGGTGGAGGAATAACAGGACAGGCAGAAGCTATCCGTTTAGCTATTTCACGTGCATTGTGCGAAATGAATCCAGAAAATCGTCCGGCTTTGAAAAAAGAAGGACTCCTGACACGTAATCCCAAAATGGTTGAGCGTAAGAAAAGTGGTCAGAAAAAGGCTCGTAAGAAATTCCAGTTCAGCAAACGTTAAAAAATTATACCAGCAAAAAATGTCTATTAATACACAGGAATTGTTAGATGCAGGTTGTCATTTCGGACACCTGAAACGTAAGTGGAATCCTAAAATGGCTCCTTATATTTTTATGGAGCGCAACGGAATTCACATTATTGATTTGAATAAGACAGCTGCAAAACTTGAAGAAGCTACCGCTGCCATAAAACAAATTGCAAAATCAGGCAAAAAAATATTGTTTGTTGCTACTAAGAAACAAGCAAAAGAAATCGTTGCCAATGCAGCCAAGTCTGTTGGCATGCCTTATATCACTGAGCGTTGGCCCGGTGGTATGTTAACCAACTTCGCAACACAGCGCAAGTCGGTAAAGAAAATGACAGGCTTTGATCGTTTCATGAAAGACGAATCTTTCAACAACATCTCTAAGAAAGAACGCCTTCAGGTATCTCGTCAGAAAGCTAAAATGGAAAAACTTATAGGTAGTATTGCCGACCTAACGCGTTTGCCGGCAGCACTTTTTATTGTTGACGTATTAAAAGAGCATATTGCGGTTTCTGAAGCACAGAAATTAGGCATCCCAACCATTGCTATCTGCGACACCAATACAGACCCAACATTGATTGACTTTCCGGTTCCGGCAAACGATGATGCAACAAAATCAATCTCTTTAATTATGAATGCCATGATTAAGGCTATTGAAGAAGGTCTTGAAGAGCGTAAAATGGACAAAGAAGCAGATCGTGAACGTGAAGCTGCTGCTGAAGAAGAAGGTGGAGAAAGAGGTGATGGCGAAAAAGAATTTGCAATGTCAGAAGAAGGTGAAGAGTCAGGAGAAGGAAAGTCAAAATCTCCTGCTAAAAAAGCTGCCACACGCAGCCGTAAGCCGACCACAAGAAAAAAAGATTAATATTTTAAAGATTTATAATTACAATAATGAGTACAGTAACAATTAGTGCAAGCGATGTAAACAAGCTCCGTCAGATGACAGGTGCAGGAATGATGGATTGCAAAAAAGCACTGATGGAAGCCAATGGCGATTTTGAAAAAGCCATTGATGAGCTTCGTAAAAAAGGACAGAAGGTTGCCGCAAATAGAGCAGACCGCGAAGCAAAAGAAGGATATATTGTTGCAAAGACCAATAATGATGCTACTAAAGGATATTTAGTTGCTTTAAGTTGCGAAACAGACTTTGTTGCTAAAAATGCAGAGTTTGTAAAATTTGCAGAAGATGTTCTTGAAACAGCGTTGACAAATAATGCAGCAAGTCTTGATGCATTGTTGGCTTTACAATTACAAGGCACAACAATCAGTGAAAAACTGATTGAGATGGTTGGCAAAATTGGTGAGAAGATTGAAATTACACGTTATGAAGTAATCGAAGCTCCCAAGGTGGTGGTTTATATTCACCCAGGAAACAGAGTTGTTTCAATGGTAGGTTTATCATCTGCTACTGCTGCTAATGAAGCAGGTAAGGATGTGGCTATGCAAATTGCCGCTATGAATCCTGTTGCAATTGACAAAGACGATGTAGATCAAAGTACATTGGATCGCGAAATCGAAATTGGAAAAGAACAGGCACGTGCAGAAGGTAAACCTGAAAATATGATTGAGAAGATAGCAATGGGTAAACTGAATAAATTTTATCAGGAATCAACTTTGTTGAATCAGGCTTTTATAAAAGAAGATAAGAAAACCATTCGTCAGTATTTAGATGGAGTGGAAAAAGGGCTTACCGTTAAAGCTTTCAAACGTGTTCAAATTGGTTAACTAAACCATAACAATACACATAAGGCCACTCCAAAAGGGTGGCTTTTTTTATGGATAACTGACATAAAAAAACCCCGTCAGTTTTGCTGACGGGGGAAGTTAAACCCACCCTGAACTAAAAATATTTTATCAGTGATTAATCTTTAATTAACGATTCAATATTAGACATGTATTGTTGAGAAGGCAAATAGTTTGTCCCCATCGGGAAATTGTGACCACCTAATCGGAAAAAACTACTATCAGACCGAAATTGATAATTGCAAGCAGCAACATGTATCTTTGTAATCAAATTATTAAAACAATGGCGTTATCAGAGCAAGAACAAATTAGACGAGAAAAACTGAATGAGCTTTTACAAATGGGCATAAATCCATATCCGGCTGAGAAGTTCGAAGTAAACTCAAAGAGCACCTATATTCTTGAAAACTTTGAACAGGCTGAAGCACGTTTTGGTGCAGGAAAAGAAGAAATCAGTATTGCTGGCCGAATTTTGAGTGTAAGAGATATGGGCAAGGCTGCTTTTGCACAAATTCAGGATGCAGAAGGGAAAATTCAGATTTATATAAAACGTGATGAGATTTGTAGAGGTGATGATAAAACTATGTACGATACAGTTTGGAAAAAACTTATTGATATAGGTGACATCATAGGTATTAAAGGCTACGTCTTTAAAACTAAAACAGGAGAAACTTCTATTCATGCAAGTTCAGTTACACTATTATGTAAATCACTTCGTCCTTTACCTATTGTAAAAGAAAAAGACGGAGAAGTTTTTGATGCCGTTATTGACCCGGATTTAAGATACCGTCAGCGTTATGTTGATTTAATAGTTAATCCGCAGGTAAAAGAAACATTCCGTAAGCGTACTCAGTTAGTTAACACCATCCGCAATTACCTGAATGAAAGAGGATACCTTGAAGTAGAAACACCTATTCTTCAACCTTTGTATGGTGGTGCTGCAGCGCGACCGTTTAAAACGCATCACAATACACTGGACATGACTTTGTATTTGCGCATTGCCAACGAGCTATATCTGAAAAGACTGATTGTTGGTGGTTTTGATGGTGTGTATGAGTTTTCAAAAGATTTCAGAAACGAAGGGATGAGTCGTTTTCACAACCCGGAATTTACACAAATAGAGTTGTATGTTGCCTATAAAGACTACGAATGGATGATGAATTTAGTGGAGGAGATGGTAGAAAAGGTGGCTATTGAATTGCATAGCTCAACAGTGGTGACGGTAGGAGATAAATCTATTGACTTCAAACGTCCATGGAAGCGATTTACCATGTATGAAGCAATTGAACATTACACCGGGGTTGATGTAAGTGAAATGGACGAAACAGCTATGCGAAAGGCAGCCGCTCAAATGGGAATAGAGTTGGATGATACTATGGCAAGAGGGAAAATTATTGACGAAATTTTCGGAAGCAAGTGTGAGCCCAATCTGATTCAACCAACATTTATAACAGACTATCCGGTTGAGATGTCGCCATTGGCGAAGAAGCACCGAAGCAAACCCGGATTGGTGGAGCGATTTGAAGCTATCTGTAATGGTAAAGAAATGTGTAATGCATTTTCTGAGTTGAACGACCCTATTGATCAGCGTAATAGATTTGAAGAACAACTTGAACTTGGCAAACGTGGCGATGAAGAAGCCATGCAACTTGACGAAGATTTTCTTCGTGCCATTGAGTATGGAATGCCACCAACAGCAGGTTTAGGAATAGGCATTGACCGTTTGAGTATGATTATGACAAATTCTGCAAGTATTCAGGATGTATTGTTTTTTCCACAGATGAAACCCGAGACTATTGAAACGAACGCAGCAACGGACATGGGTTTGTCACATATTCCTGCACCCTGGAATGATGTTATTTCAAGAATGGGAATCACTTCAAAACAACAACTCAAAGAAGTTAATCCCAACAAATTATTTAACGACATGGGTGGCATGCGCAAGAAACTTAAACTTGATGTAAGTATGGTAACGCTGGATGATGTAAAAAGCTGGATTGATGCTTAATCAGACTTTTTAGTAATACCCTTCTTATCTACCATATAATTTTAGTTATTAAATAAATTTGTTCATTTGCATGCTTGTTTATAAACTATGGCTATCAAAAGAATTGATTTAAAAGCATTTCGAATTAAATCGGGAAGAAACAGAAAAAAGTACACAACTTTCTTGAAAGGACTGCATAGCCGTAAGGTACATCAGTTGACTGCAAAAGCAAAGAAACTTAATGAGCTTGCATTTAAAAAAATTGATTGCCTTGCTTGTGGTAATTGCTGTAAAACCATGACACCAACATGGCAACCGGCAGATATTAAAAGAGTAGCAGCGCATTTTAAAATGACGGTGCAACAGTTTAAAGACAAATGGCTGTATAAAGACGACACAGGCGATTGGATGAATACAAAAACGCCATGTCAGTTTTTACAAAAAGATAATAAGTGCAGTATTTATGAGATTCGTCCAAAGGACTGCTCCGGATTTCCACATCTGCAACACACAGACTTTTTAATTGGCCGTGAAGTAAATATTCCCAACATGACCAGTTGTCCCATTACTTATGAAGTTGTAGAACGTATGTATAAATTAGTTGTAGAGAAAGATGCAACTGTGCTGAACAACTAATTACTCTATCATTCTACTTCTACTTCATCAACAAAAATAAAAGCTTCGCCACCCATTGTAAAACCCTGATGCCATGAAGGTAGTTTTCCGAAATTTACAGCAACAACTTTTATATAGCGTGCTTTTATTGGAGCTTCGGTTTGTAGTTTAAAATTCTCAATACTTATTTCATAATTATCCGGGGCATACTGATGCTGAACAATGCCTGCGCTACTAAAAAATTTACCATCATCGGATGTAAAGTATTCTACCGACACGGGCATAAGAATCCAGGCTCTTGTATCTTGTAAAAAACTTGTGTTAAAAGAAGAAACCTCTTGTTGATTTCCCATATCAATAACACATTCAAAATTCTGTGACTGATAACCTTGCCAACGACCTTTGCGCCAGTTTACATCGCCATGCAGGCCATCAATCAATCCGTTTGCACCACCTGCATTATATTGTGGATTGTAATTTCCTTTAATTGAAACTTTCCATTTCGGATGTGGAAGTTTAAAGAATTCAGCTTTTGCCCACTTACTTTCAATACCTGTTGTGTCTGTAACAAAAGCATGAATAACTGAGGTATCGTAAATATAAAAAGGCTTTTTATAATCAATCTTTGCCGGACGTTCAAATGGTCCTTGCTGCAAATAAATAATGCTTTTATCTTTCTGATTTGATTTTATACTAATCTTAAGCGAATCTTTAAATACTGTTGTTGAGCCGGTAATTACAGGAACACGATAAAAAGTATCTGCATATTGTAAATTATCTGCAGAATCTTTCTTACGTAATAATGAAGGAATACTATCTGCAATCAGTATTAAAAAATTATCATTACTAAAACGACTGTGATTAAATAGCAACCCATCACGATAAGCAATGTTTTTTGTTTTCTTGACTTTCAGAAAGTTTGTTTTATTTGTTTTGTTCTTAGTGTCAATTGTAAATATTTTATTTCCTGAAGTTGATATTTCAATTTTATTAAATTGTGGGGTTGTGAGCGAATACTGATTACTTCCCGGGCACACAGGGTACATGCCAATAGCACTCATCACATACCATGCACTCATCTGTCCGCAATCTTCGTTACCGATTAAACCATCGGGACTGTTTTTATAAAAATCATTTATCACCTTATTGATAATTTTTTCAGCTTTGCCAGGCTTGTCAATATAATTGTACAAGTAAGCAATGTGATGACTTGGTTCATTACCATGTGCATACTGTCCGATTAAGCCGGTAATATCTGATTGCTCTCTACCTGTAGTTTTTGTAGAAGCACTAAAAAGCTGATCTAATTTTTTTTCAAATTTTTCTTTGCCACCATTAAAAGTAATCAGACCATCAATATCCTGCGGTACAAAAAAGTTATATTGCCAGCCATTGGCTTCAGTGTAATTGTTGTTAACCTCAAAGGGGTCAAAAGGATTTAACCAACCACCATTGCTTCTGGGTCTGATAAATCCTGTAACCGGGTCAAATAAATTTTTCCATGACTGCGAGCGTTGCATGTAGGTGTTATAGTCATCTTCCTTTCCCAACAATTTAGCCATTTGTGCAATACACCAATCATCATAAGCATACTCTAATGTTTTTGAAACAGATTCATGTTCATCTTCTGCTTCAAGAAAACCTTTGTCAATGTATGCACCTAAACCAAAACGGTTGCGTTGCTCTGCACTAAACTTGCACGCTTCAAACGCTTTTTCATAGTCAAAGCCTTTTATACCTTTCATCATGGCATCAGCAATAACACTCACAGCATGATAACCAATCATACACTCAGTTTCATTAGCTGCCAGTTCCCAAACAGGCAAAAGGCCTCCTTGTTCATACTGCAATAAAAATGTACGAATAAAATCTGTTACTCTGTCGGCATCAATAATAGTCATCAACGGATGCCATGCACGGAATGTATCCCATAAGGAAAAAACAGTGTAATAATTATGGTCTGTCTGATGAATTATTAAATCTCTGCCACGGTATCTTCCATCAACATCATTATAAATATTGGGATGAATCATGCAGTGATACATTGCAGTGTAAAAAACAGTTAACTTATTTTTATCCGTACTGCTTACTTTTATTTTCGATAATTCTTCATTCCATTTATTTGCGGCTGCTAATTTTATATACTCAAAATTCCAGTCCGGATTTTCGAGAATCATATTTCGTTCAGCACCGTCATCATCAACTGCTGATAATGCTACTTTAGCCATGATACTTTCTTTTTCAGAAATAGAAAAAACAAATACAGCCTTTTTATTACCTAATTGTTTTGATTGAATAAAAGGTTTTGAAAATCGAATGTTGGCATAAAGTATTTGCTCCTTCGCCCAGCCTTCGCTTTTTCGATAAACTTTAATGGTGGAATCGTTTATTATGTTAATGTTGCTTGCAGTGAGTTTATCTCGATGATTTAAATCAAGATAGATGTAAACTAATCCCGATTTATTAAATGAATAGCGGTGCATGCCGGTTCTCAATGTTGCAGTCAGTTCTGCATTTATGCTGTCATTAAGTAAGGTAACAGCGTAATAACCGGCTGTGGCAATTTCGTTGTTATGCGAGAATAATGCTTTTGGTGTACTCTCATCCAAAGCAGGCTCATTGTTCAATGGAAGTAGCAAAATATCACCATAATCGCTCACACCGGTACCACTAAGATGTGTATGTGAAAATCCATACAACACACTGTCGGAATAGTGATAACCACTACAGCCATCCCAACTGCCATCAATGCGCGTATCGGGGCTTAGCTGCACCATGCCAAAGGGGAGTGTTGCTCCCGGAAAAGTATGTCCATGACCACCTGTTCCAATAAATGGATTTACGTATTTCGTAAGATCTACCTGAGCTGTCAGTAGGTTAGTGGAAAACAAAAGAATCAGACTCAATGAGTGCTTGAGAAAATTCATAATATCATCAATATTTTCAGATAAAAGTATAAATTGTTTTTAAATTTGTTATTTGATATATTTTTCTGTCAAGACGGTATATATTATTATTCAGAGAAAGGTTGCATGTCTATTGGTTTGACTGTATTGTAAATATAGTTCTATAAAAAAACAATTTAACTGTACCTATATTTGTATTTAGACTGATCAATGATTTTGATAATTAAATAAACAGTTAAGTATAATTTATAAACCAAAAAATTATATTGATTGCAACCTGTTAAACCAGGATATATTGTAATAAAAACTTATTATGAAAATAGCATTCGACAAATCTAAAGGACCCGGAATCTATATTCCGCCACCCTTGTTTTATGTAGCAACCTTTTTAGCAGCAATATTTTTACAAAAGAAAGTCCCGTTTGCTACAAACTTTTTTCACTATAGACTATCAAAGGTGACAGGGGTTGCCTTGTTAATCACAGCCGTTTTTTTTCTTTTCAGAAGTTTAAGACAGTTTTTTCTGACGAAAAACACCGTTATGCTTATTAAACCGGCCACATCACTACAAACCACCGGTATTTATTCTATAACTAGAAATCCAATGTATGTGGGTTTGTTATTTGTTTATATCGGTTTAACCTTTCTTATTGGGAACTTGTGGAATTTTATTTTTTTTCCGTTGTTGGTGATTTTTATTCAAGAATACATTATTAAACGAGAAGAAAAATATCTGCAACATGAATTTGGTCAGGAGTATGAAATGTATAAACAAAGGGTTAGACGTTGGCTGTAGGAAATGCAACTATAAACGTTTCTTATACCATCGCTATAATTTAAATTTTAAGCAAATTAAAAATATCCGACCGCGTTATTTTTTTTAATTCTCCGGGTTGATAATCTTTAATATCAATTGCTTCAATTTTGCTTCTGATAAGTCTAAGCGTAGGAATACCCACAGCTGCTGTCATTTTTCTTACCTGACGGTTTTTACCTTCTATGAGAACCATTTCAATCCAACTTGTTGGAATGTTTTTACGAAAACGCACCGGAGGCATTCTTTCAGGATAAAAAACCTCATTCAATAAGTTTACGGCTTGCGGAGGCAAAGTTTTATATGGTTTACCTTCAATTGTAATTTCTACCCCTTGCCGTAACAGATTAAGATGTACACTTGTGGCAGTCCCATCAACTTGTATATGATAGGTACGATTATGTTTGTTTTGAGGATTTAATAAATGATGTTTTAAATTGTTGTCATTGGTCAGTATCAGAAGCCCTTCACTGTCAACATCAAGTCTTCCGGCTGGATA
The DNA here is from genome assembly GCA_037045145.1 of Bacteroidia bacterium. Taxonomy (NCBI): domain Bacteria; kingdom Pseudomonadati; phylum Bacteroidota; class Bacteroidia; species Bacteroidia bacterium. The sequence continues at coordinate 92,090 of JBAOIA010000011.1, read as the reverse complement.
AACGTCCGGTTCAACGTCAATGAGGTGTTTAAGTCCTTTGTGTTTGGCTTCATCACTAAACTGCGACAGGTAGCCATAAGGTTTATGAAGTACATAATATTTTTTCACGAGTTAAAAATACTGGTTTTAAATTCATCCGAAAAGCTGTATATTTGCAACCAGTTCTTTTCTAAATGCTTATCGAGAAAGGCGGAGGGATTGTGCCCTGCGATGCCTTGACAACCGTCTGCCAATAGCAGAAAAGGTGCCAATTCACATTCCCTAAGGGAAGCAGATAAGTCGAAATCAGATTCAATAAAAATATTCAAATCTCTTTCGGCTTACCGGAAGAGATTTTTTTTCGTTTGCCTAAATAGCGGTGAGTGAGTATGTAATAATTGAAAATGATAAAAAACTATTAAAGTTTAAAATGAATATTAAAGATTGTCTTAAAGAACGAATATTAGTCATTGACGGTGCCATGGGCACCATGATTCAGCGATATAAACTTGAAGAAACAGATTATCGGGGGAAAAGATTTGTAGACTGGAAAAGTGATTTAAAGGGCAACAATGATTTGTTGTCAATCACGAAGCCGGAAATTATTGAAGCGATTCACTTGGAATATCTCGAAGCAGGTGCTGATATTATTGAGACCAACACTTTTAATGCACAGAAAATTTCATTGGCCGATTATCACATGGAATCATTGGCTTATGAACTGAATTTTGAGTCGGCTAAAATTGCCAAGCAGGCAGTTGCATTGTATAAATCAAAACATAAATTAGATAGAGCGTTTTATGTTGCGGGTGCTATTGGGCCAACAAACAGAACTTTATCTCTGTCGCCTGATGTAAACAAGCCCGGTTTCAGAGCAGTTAGCTGGGATCAGATGGTAGATGCATACTGCGAGCAGATAAACGGCTTGGTAGATGGGGGTGCGGATTTGCTTTTAGTTGAAACAATTTTTGATACTCTTAATGCCAAAGCAGCTTTAGTAGCCATTCAGAATGTAATGGAAGAAAAACAGGTTGATTTGCCTATTATGATTTCAGGAACAATTACCGATGCAAGCGGTCGTACATTGAGCGGACAAACGGTTGAGGCATTTCTGAACTCTGTGTCGCATGTTAATCTTCTTAGCATAGGTCTCAATTGTGCATTGGGAGCAAAGGAAATGCGTCCTTATCTGGAAGAACTTAGTGAGAAAGCACCCTTTTATATTTCATGTTATCCCAATGCCGGACTACCCAATCAGTTTGGCGAGTATGATGAAACACCCCATCAGATGTGTGTGCAGATAGATGATTTTTTACAAAGTAATTTTGTGAATATTATTGGCGGTTGTTGTGGTACAACACCCGACCACATCAAACACATTGCAGAACATGCAAAGAAACATAGGCCAAGACAAATACCAACATTAGAACCTAATCTGAGATTGAGTGGATTGGAAGCAGTAACACTGCGACCCGATTCAAATTTTATGAATGTAGGTGAACGTACAAATGTTACAGGTTCTAAAAAATTCCTTCGCCTGATAAAAGATAATAAGTATGATGAAGCTTTAAGTGTGGCACGCGAGCAAGTTGAAGGTGGTGCGCAGGCAATTGATATTAATATGGACGAAGGTATGCTTGATGCCGTTGAAGCCATGACAACTTTTTTGAATCTTATTGCTGCAGAACCCGATATTTCAAAAGTGCCTGTGATGATTGACTCTTCAAAGTTTGAAGTTCTTGAAGCCGGACTAAAATGTATTCAGGGGAAGGGAATAGTAAACTCCATTTCATTGAAAGGTGGCGAAGAGCAATTTATTCATGAAGCAAAAACAGTTAAAAAATATGGTGCTGCAGTTATTGTTATGCTTTTTGATGAAAACGGTCAGGCTGATAGTACACCACGTAGAATTGAAATAGCAAAACGTGCCTATGATATTTTAGTTAATAGAGTTAGCTTCCCTGCGCAAGACATTATTTTTGATCCTAATATTTTTCCTGTTGCCACAGGCTTGGAAGAACACCGACAAAATGCAATAAGTTATTTTGAATCTAGTAAGTGGATAAAAGAAAATTTGCCGCTTGCTAAAATTTCAGGTGGTGTAAGCAACGTTTCTTTTTCTTTTCGCGGTAATGACCCTATTCGCGAAGCCATTCATGCAGTGTTTCTTTTTTATGGTATAAAAAATGGTATGGATATGGGCATTGTGAACCCTTCGCAGCTTATAGTTTATGATGAAATAGAAAAAGATTTACTTGCATTGGTTGAAGATGTTATTCTAAACAGAACAGAAGATGCAACAGAAAAACTTTTAGCAAAGGCAGAAGAGATTAAACTTTCGCAAATACCAACGGATAAAAATGTTAAGAAAGTAAATGCATCTGCCAACGCCTGGCGTAACGAAGACCTGCAGTCACGCATCACACACTCATTGATAAAAGGTATTGACGAATTTGTGAATCAGGATATGGAAGAGGCACGACAACAGGTTTCTAAAGCGTTAGAAGTAATTGAGGGACATCTGATGATTGGTATGGGAGTAGTTGGAGACTTGTTCGGTCAAGGGAAAATGTTTTTACCACAAGTTGTACGCAGTGCGCGTGTAATGAAAAAGGCAGTTTCCTATCTTACTCCATTTATTGAAGCTGAAAAAGTAAAAGGGCAATCGAAAGGAAAGATTGTTTTAGCAACAGTTAAAGGTGATGTGCATGATATTGGAAAAAATATTGTTGGCGTTGTACTTGCCTGCAACAATTACGAGATTGTTGATTTAGGAGTAATGGTCGCAGCAGATAAAATTCTTCAAGCTGCCCGTGAACATAAAGCAGATATAATAGGTGTAAGCGGTTTGATAACACCATCGTTGGATGAGATGGTGCATGTTGCTAAGGAAATGGAACGTGAAAAATTTACAATGCCACTGCTGATTGGTGGAGCTACCACCAGTAAGGTACATACAGCCGTAAAGATTGAGCCAAACTATTCAGGTGTTGTAGTGCATGTAAACGATGCTTCACGTAGTGTACCTGTTGTAAGTAATTTACTTTCTGCAGAACAGAAAAGTAAATTTATTGAAGAGGTTAAAGCAGAGAATGAAAGAACCCGCTCCTATCACAAAGCAGAAAGGTCTAAAGGAAAATTTTTGTCGCTGACAGAGGCGCAACAAAATAAATTTGAGCTTAACGGTGCAGTTGTTTCAGAGCCGGAGTTTAAAGGAGTTAAAGTTTTCAGTGATTATGATTTGTCGTTGTTGACAGAATATATTGACTGGACACCATTTTTTATTGCCTGGGAGATGAAAGGCAGCTACCCGAAAATATTAAGTGATCCACATCGCGGTAAAGAAGCACAAAAACTTTTTGATGATGCACAAGCAATGCTACAACGTATTGTAAAAGAAAAATGGCTTACCGCAAATGCCGTATTCGGGATTTTTCCTGCAGCCAATAAGGGAGATGATATTGAAGTATTTGATGAGAAAAGAGAAAAGAAAATTGCTACACTACATACCATTCGTCAGCAGTCAGAAAGAGCAGCAGGTCAGAAAAATATTGCATTATCCGATTTTATTCTTTCTTCAGACTATATAGGTGCCTTTGCAGTGTCAACAGGTTTTGGAATTGAACAATGGTTAAAAAAGTTTGCAGACGATCATGATGATTATTCAGCCATCATGTTAAAAGTTTTGGCCGACCGTCTTGCCGAAGCATTTGCAGAACATCTGCATGAAAGAGTGAGAAAAGAATTCTGGCGTTATACTACAGATGAAAACCTGAGCAGACAGGATTTGATTAAAGAAAAATATCAAGGTATTCGACCGGCAGCAGGCTATCCGGCACAGCCTGACCATACAGAGAAACATACACTTTGGAAACTGCTTGATGTAGAAAAAAATACAGGAATAATACTCACAGAGCATTTAGCCATGTATCCGACTGCTGCTGTCAGTGGATTATATTTTGCACATCCGGAATCACATTATTTTGCTGTTGGAAAAATTCAACGCGATCAGGTTGAGGATTATGCAAAACGTAAATCAATGACCGTTGAAGAAGCTGAACAATGGCTGGGAAGTATTTTAGGTTATTAATTTGAAGAGATTCTTAGTACAAATTTAATTCCTGCAAAGCCAGATTTTCCTTCAACCAAAAAACCTATTTTTGCAGACTAAAATTTAAAACATGTCAAAAGACAGATTTCAGGCACCGGATTATTATTTAATAGATGAATTATTAACTGACGAGCATAAATTGATTCGCGACAGTGTGCGTGAATGGGTAAAGAAAGAGGTTTCTCCAATTATTGAAGATGCCTGTCAGAAGTGTGAGTTTCCAAAACATCTTATTAAAGGCCTGGCAGAAGTAGGAGCATTCGGCCCTTATATTCCGGCAGAATATGGTGGTGGTGGATTAGATCAGATTAGCTATGGTTTAATCATGCAGGAACTGGAACGAGGTGACAGTGGTATTCGTTCAACTGCATCGGTACAGAGTTCTTTGGTGATGTATCCGATTTATACTTATGGAAGTGAAGCACAACGCAAAAAATATTTACCCAAACTTGCATCAGGAGAATGGATGGGATGTTTTGGCCTGACCGAGCCTGACCATGGTTCAAACCCCGGAGGTATGGTTACCAATATTAAAGATAAAGGCGATCATTATTTACTCAATGGCGCTAAGATGTGGATTAGCAATGCGCCCTTTGCACAGGTTGCAGTGGTTTGGGCAAAAGACGAAGAAGGTGTAATCAGAGGATTGATAGTAGAGCGAGGCATGAAAGGATTTACAACACCTGAAACGCATGGAAAATGGAGTTTACGTGCAAGCGCAACAGGGGAGTTGGTTTTTGATAATGTTGAAGTACCTAAAGAAAATTTATTGCCTAATGTAAAAGGCTTGAAAGGCCCATTAGGTTGTTTGAACAGTGCACGTTACGGAATTGCATGGGGGGCATTAGGTGCAGCCATGGATTGTTATGACAGCGCTTTGCGTTATGCCAAAGAGCGTAAGCAATTTGGAAGGCCTATTGGTGGCTTTCAACTTCAGCAGAAAAAACTTGCCGAGATGCTTACAGAAATTACCAAAGGTCAGTTGTTAGTATGGCGACTTGGAAAATTAAAGAATGAAAACAGAGCCAACCCGGCACAAATCAGTATGGCTAAACGTAATAACGTACACACTGCATTGTGGTGTGCACGCGAAGCACGACAAATACATGGCGGCATGGGCATCACTGGAGAATACCCTATTATGCGCCACATGATGAACCTTGAGTCGGTAATTACTTACGAAGGAACACATGATATTCATTTGCTGATTACAGGAATGGATATTACAGGAGAAAATGCATTTACCTGATAAAGAGGAAAAGAAACTAAAGTGTTAATGCAGTAACAGCAGAAATTTTCTTACTTTGTTTGTTCTGAATAAATGCAATGAGTTGAAAATTCTCATCCAGTGCTAGCTTGTTGGTTTTTAACAGAATTGTTCCTTTTAAGTCAGCAGGATAAACTTCGTAAAGTCTCACTACGTTGTCTTGCACCAGTGTTCTTCCAATGTTTTCACCTTTTGTAATTTTTGTGGTAACACTCTTTTGTACTACGGCAACAATAATATTTGCATTGGCATCGGCTTTACTTGCACTATAGCTGAGATGTAGTGTATCATTAAGAGTTTGCATAACCTTGACAGTCAGTTTTTGTTTGGAAGGTGTTTTAAGACCTTTTTCAATTTCTATTTTCAGACGTTTGCTGTCGGAGCCAACAAAGCCTGTGTTGCCGTTAATAAAAACCTGTGGTGTAAACACTTCGTTACTGCCTGTTGCGCTGACATAATTATTTTGTCGTCTTGAATACTTAATGCTGCTGTATGGATCTTTCCAGCCGTATTTATTCCAATAGTCCACATGAAAACTTAAAAAATATACAGGCTTGTTGTTTTTTACTGCATCATCCATTTCTTTTTTAAGAACTATTTCTGCTGCCGGGCAACTGCCGCAACCCTGTGAAGTAAAAAGTTCTACCACTGCAAAACCACTACCAGTTGGTTGTGCAAAAGCAACTGATGACAGCAGCATTAGTAGAATAAATATATATCTTTTCATGAAAACAAAACAGTAACGCAAAAATGTATAAAATAATACTATTCTACATGTGGTATCCATGAAGTTATGAGCATGACGGATTGAGTATTCACGCATTATCTCTCCATCGCCATAAATACATGCAAGCATAAGTTCGGTATGGTGCCCATTGCTCAGAAATAGATAAAATTCGCAGACGCAACTTTTTCTTATCAGATATTCTTATTTTATATAGACCTATTACCGATTGTTGAATACCATAATCGTCAACAGAAAAAACATCTTCGCGACCTAAGGTGAACATCATTATCATTTCTGCAGTCCAGCGGCCTACACCTTTTATCTGAGTAATGTATTCAATAAACTCATCATTGCTCATCTTATTTATTTTACTCAACTGCAAACTATTTTCCATTGCAAAGGCAGCGATGTTTCTGATATAGTTTGCTTTTGAATTACTTAAACCAATACTTCTCAATGATTCTGTTTTTGCCTGAAGCACTTTTTCGGGAGTTGGTTTTCCATCAAACAAATTATAAAAACGCTGCTTTATTACATCAGCAACTTTTACAGACAACTGTTGTGATATAATTGAACCGCATAAGCTCAGAAACAAATCTTTTCTTTTTTTTAGTTCAACAACGCCATGATGTTTAATTACCGGTGCCAACTTTTTATCTTTACAAAGATGTTTGATGTATTTCATATTTAAAATTTAGGCTAATGTATCACACTTAATAAAATAAGTCACAGAAAAATTCTAACTTTTTTGTTTTATAATAAGCTAATTAACATTTGAGTTTGCAAATTGCACAGCATAAAAAGTTTCTACTTTTCAAATCTGCAATCTGCATCTCCTTTTAAATTTTCAAAAGTCGCGTTTTTCTTTACTTATAAGCAATAGTTAATATTCTTTAATTTGCAGTTTCATAAACTAATGTCATGCAGATAAAGAAATTTACATTTAATCCTTTTGAAGAAAACACCTATATTGTTTATGATGAGACATCACAGTGTGCTATAATAGACCCCGGATGTTATATGCCGGAAGAGAAGGAAGAGTTGCTGGGCTTTATTAAAGAACAAAAACTTAAACCGGTTTTATTACTGAATACACATTGCCATGTTGATCACATTTTCGGAAACAAATTAGTCTATGATACTTTCGGACTAAAACCTCAGTTTCATCAATTGGAGTTACGATTGCTCGAAGCGGCAGGAGAGTACAGTAAGCAGTGGGGAATATTTCTGGAGCCATCTCCAACGGCAGAAAAGTATTTGAATGAGGGAGATATTATTTCGTTCGGTAATCTTTCATTTGAAATTTTATTTACTCCTGGTCATAGTCCTGGAAGTTTATGTTTTTATCATAAACAACATAAAATAGTTATTGGGGGTGATGTATTGTTTCAAATGAGTATCGGTCGTTATGATTTACCCGGTGGTGATGAACAAACATTATTGAACAGTATCAGAACACAATTATTTACGTTACCGGCAGATGTAAAAGTACTTCCGGGTCATGGCCCCGAAACAACAATAGGTTTTGAAAAAATGTACAATCCGTTTTTAGTTTAAGATTTAAAAAATAATGAAGGTGCAAGCTACATGCTTGCACCTTGAAACCTTAAAGATTATCTGAATCAGAAACTTTCTAAACAATAAACTGCTTCAAACCAAGAATTATTTTTTACACTCATCAAGCATTTTCTGTGCAAATTCTTTTCCCCAGTTAGGCATCATGGCATTGGCTGGTTTAAATGCATTAAATTTTTCAATTGCCATTTCCAGAATCGGTAATGCCTTGGCTTTTCCGCCACCATATTGTTCAGGGGTAAAAAGTAGTCCGGTTCCCTGTAGAAAATAAGGACGTGGATTTTCCGGGTTCAGTTCTATTGCATGTGCTGTGAGCATTCCTGCTTCCATACCTAATTTCTGTCCGCGAGTTGCTGGGTCAATTCCAATTTTCATTGAGGTAATCCATGATTGCAGTGTAACTATCTCTGAATTATCGGGCGAAAGTTTATCTGCTTTATTGGCGATTTCAAGAGCTTTGTCTAAAACAGCATCTTTTTTTACATTGTCTTTTTCATCATTTAAAGAAAGTACTAAAGCATAAGCTTGATAATATAAAGGCAGCCACTCCTTAGTTTCTGCATTTGCAATACGTTCAAATGCATTGGCAGCATTTAAGTAGTCTGTACCTGCTTTGGCTTTGCCAAGCATATCAATTTGTTTGACCATTGTTTTTTCAAACTTGATGTTGCTTTGTGCAAACATGTTGCCTGCAACAAAGAATAAAAGAAATGTGAGATTTTTCATTGTATTATTTAATTTAAAAATTTATTCTGTTTTATCTTCCCCGAAGCTGATAAATACACCAATAAAGAATGAACGCTTTGAAGTCGGGCCAACAGCACTTCTTCTTAGTCCATCTGTGCTGTAACGATAGCTGTAGGCACTTTCAATACCCAACACATTGTTTACAGCAGCAGAAATTACTGTAAAGTGTCTGCCTATTGATGTCAGGTAACTCCACGTTAAACTCAGGTTGTTATAATCGTTAGTACGGTCGGAAAGAAAATTATTTTCACTCGTTTTATTGGGATTATAATAAGGTCTTCCTGCTGCATACACATAAGTAAAGCCAATACTACTTCTCAATTTTGGAAACCACCGTTTCATAACTACACTCACTACATGCTTTGAGGCAAAGGTAGGCTGTACTTCAAACGGATAGTATAAATATTTTCGTTTGGTGTCGAGGAAAGAATATGAAATCCAGTAATCCACATACTTAAAAGTTTGTTTATCACGCCAGAAAAAATCTATTCCTTGTGCAAAGCCTTTTCCATCATCGCCAGTAGCAAAAGCGGTGGCATATACATTCGATGCCATATTAGTTGTCTGTACCAAGTGATTGTATTTTTTATAGTATGCTTCAACACGAAAAGTTCTTTTTTCATTTACATACTGATAGTTCAATATATAATGTGTTGCTTTCTCAAAGTGGTCAAGGTTAGTAAATATGAGATAGTTTTTATCAGGTGTTTGATAATAGTCACCATAAGCTACATTTAACTGATCAAACTTTCCTAATTTATATGCAACACTGATGCGAGGGGCAAGATTACTTGCACGAAGAAGGTATGAATTTTCAACTCTAAGTCCTGCACGTGCTACTAATTTTCTTGTAATGTAAGCATCACCTTCCAGAAAAACTGCAGTAAACATTTCAGTACTGTCCACTCTGAAATTATTATAGAGGTTACTGAAGTCGTTATATTTTACTTCTGCGCCACCGCGTATAGTGCTCAGCTCACTTATTGATCGTGACACTACTACACGACTTTGCCACAATTGATTACTGAAAAGCAGATGTTGTGGTTTTGGATAAATGCGATTAATGTCTTTACTGTATGATCCGGCAGCCTGCACTGTCCATTTATTCAGTACCTCCTTATAGGATACTATAGAGAAGATATTGTAGTTGTTGAGACCAAAATGATTTTTACTTTTTCCGGTAACGTCTTCCAGATTGTCGAAGTTAAGTGACAAGTCACTATACTGATAATTGATAAAAGCTTTAATAATGCCGGTTTCAGATGTTTTATGTCTGAATATAGCAGAGCTGCTGAAAGTCTGAGGAGGAGAATTCCAGTCGCGGTTTTGTTTTATTAAGGCAAAATAAGGTGCAAGGTTAAAATAGTTGGCAAAGACACCTGCTGAAGTTTTTTTCCACCGATGCATGTAGCCGCCACCACCACCAACAGACATGATACCAATATTTCCGACAGAACGTGGTGGAAGATCTTCGCTCTCTAAAGCCAAAACAGATGACATGGCCTGACCATATTGCGCTGAATAACCTCCTGTGCTGAAGTTTGTACCTTTAAACATAAATGGTGAAAACCTGCTTCGTTGCGGAACATCCGGAACGCTTGAAAAATATGGGTTGGCAACTTCTATTCCATCAATAAGTGTTTTAGCTTCTGCAGCATCACCACCGCGAACAAAAAGTCCTTCCTGATCTTGTGTAGGCTGTGTGCCCGGAAGTGTTTGCAGTGCTCCGTAAATATCACCTTGCGAACCTGCGGTAGTAACAATATCTAAAGGCCGTAAAATGACCATTTTCTTTTCATCACTTGCTTCAAAGGCTCCTGCAGTAATAGTTACGGTATTTAGTTCATTGCTTGTTTCTTTTAGTTTAAAATTTACTTCAATAGTACCACCCTGAAGTTTTATTTTTTTATCAGTAGGGTTAAATCCAATCATACTGCAAACTATTATTACATCACCTGTCTCGTCAGAAGTGAAATTAAATTTTCCTGAGGCATCGCTACTGGCGCCATCATAACTGTCGCGAATAACTATATTGGCTCCTGCAACAGGATTATTTTTTTGATCGGTAACGGTTCCTGTAATTGTAGTTTGTGCGGCTGCTGATTGTACAATTATAAAAAAAATCAACCAGGTTATTCTATGTTTAAATAAATACATTTGATTCGGTTATGGAATAGCAAAGGTAAATTATTTCATTGTTTTGTCAAGTAATTATTATTTTGTCAGTGCCTGTAAATACTCTTGTGCTGCCTTAACTAATTTGTTATACCATGCTTCGCCATATTTTCTTGTCAGTGCTGTTTTCAGAAATTCATACACCCTCACTTTTTCTTTTTTTCCCAACTTACAGGCAGGATTGCATACTTCCCATTCATGATAGTTGAGTGCATCGCCCGATTTTGTTTTTAATACACGGATAGGATAAAGATGACAGCTAATTGGCTTGTTGAATTTTATTTTTTTATCTCGGTATGCTTTTTCGATTCCACATAGGGCAATACCATTTTCAAAAATTGTGTAAGCACATGGACCTCCGGGCCACATCAAGGGTGTCACCCATTCATCATCATCATCTTTAATATAATACCCTTGCGCTTCAATTGCTTTAATTCCCTTATCCGTTAAATAAGATTTAACTTTTGGATAGACTTTTTCCAGTGCTTTCAACTCATCTTCTTCCAATGGCGCACCCGATTCACCTTCTACACAACATGCTCCTTTACACTTGGAAAGATCGCAAATAAATTTCTCTGTTATAACCTGGTCCGATACCAGTATGTCATCAACTTTTAACACCGGTTTATTTTTGGCAAAGGTAAAACTTCATAGCATTTTGACGAAGGAAGTCAAATGTTATAACTTTGCACATTATGGAGCCAATTATTACGGTAAATAATTTAGTCAAACATTACGAAAGCTTTCAGGCTGTTAAAGGTATATCGTTTGATGTAAATGAAGGTGAGATTTTTGGTTTATTAGGTCCCAATGGTGCCGGTAAAACAACAACGCTTGAAATTATGGAAACCCTTCGTACGAAAACTTCAGGTGAGATTACTATCAAAGGATTTCATGTTGGTACAGACGATGATGAAATAAAAAAAATTATTGGAGTTCAGTTGCAGGCAGCAGGCTATTATCCAAGTCTGACATTACTTGAGTTGATTGACTTATTTGCAGGATTGTATAGCCGAGATGTTAATGCAATGGAGTTGCTTCAGAAAGTTGGTTTAACGGATAAAGCAAAATCAAAATATAAAGAATTGTCAGGCGGGCAGAAGCAACGTTTTTCTATTGCAACAACATTAATCAACAAACCGGCAGTTATTTTTCTTGATGAACCTACCACCGGATTAGACCCGCAAGCAAGAAGAAACCTTTGGGACTTGATTCGACAGATAAAAAACGAAGGCACCACAGTAGTAATCACCACGCATTATATGGATGAGGCAGAGGAGTTATGCAGTCGTGTAGCCATTATTGAAAACGGAAAAATTATAGCACTCGATACACCAGACCAGTTGATTGATGCTTTAGTAGCCAAAGGTTTTGAAAGAAAAAAAGAAGTAAAAAAAGCAAATCTGGAAGATGTGTTCCTGAATCTTACAGGACAGGAGTGGCGCGAATAATACGCACTACTTAACGCTGATGCGGCAAATAATTTTTAGTGATTTTAATGGTAATGCTAAAATCAATCAGCATTATCCAATACATGTTTTTATCGGTGTAAACATCATAAGTTGTAACTCCGTTTTTCTGTTCAAAAATGGGTTCACGAGTTTTAGCATAATAAATTCCTGCATTAGCACCATAACGCACACCAATTCTGTCAGTCAACTCTGTTTGCAGATTTAAACCCGGTAAAAGTGCAGCACCGTTATATTGTGTTGCGTATAAACTTCCGGGGTAGGTTGTTTTTTCGTATTTAAAATTTACATATGGAATATACAGTGTAGGTCTAATTTCTAATCTTTCTTTAAAAAATGAGAGTAGTTTTACAGAAACACAGGGTCCAATGGCATAATTACTCACTTCCTGCGTTTTTTCGGAGCGAAAATTATACATACCTCGGATAGCATAAATGACATTGCGGCTTCGCTTATTAACACTGTAATTAAGCCAGAAGTTTTGCGAACCATGAAATGATGGATAATATCCAAAACCAATGCGTTGCTCTTTAAAAATGGTTTCCTTGGCGCTGCTGCTGTTCCCTAAAAGCAAAAACAAAAAGCAAAGGGCCAGACCGGATTTAAGCATATTTAAATTTTCGCCAAATTATAGAGTTAGAATCAAAAACAGTATAATCTTGAAAAATAATTATCTTACAAATACAATGTTTGTACTTTTGCAAACAATGACTGAGGGCACTTTGCGACATACATTTAATAAAGCAGAACGTCTATGTAGAAGGAACGATTTTGAACAGATATTTAGTCAGGGTGCAGCGTTTAACCGCTTTCCTTTCAGGGTATATTGGCTGAAATTAAATGAAAGTACATCAACAGTTCCTGTTAAAATTGCAATTAGTGTACCTAAGCGAAAAATCAGAAGTGCCGTTTCACGCAACCGTATTAAAAGGCTAATTCGAGAAAGTTACAGGCTTAATAAACAGATATTGAGCAACGAACTGAAAAAGAAAGATCAGGTCATTCACATCATGTTTGTTTATAATGGAAATATTAACGCTACCTTCACAGAAATACAATCTAAAATAATCCTAATTTTACAGCGTTTAAAGGAATTGAATGATCAAACTGCTGAACAGGATTCTGATAGCCATAGTAAAGTTTTATAAAATAGCCATATCGCCATTGTTGCCTATGTCATGTCGCTATTATCCTACATGCAGCGAGTTTTGTATGGAAGCACTGAAAAAGTATGGGCCGTTGAAAGGTGGTTTTTTATCACTTAAAAGAATTTTATCCTGCAATCCATTTGGTGGTCACGGTCATCATCCGGTACCTTAATGATTTTTAAATATTAATTGATTAAATAGTTTATAAGATGCTACAAAAAATGCGTAAAAGAATCAGATTGTATGTTGCCGTTATTCTGGTTGGCATATCTGCTTTTTCTGTTTATAGTTTCAGTGACGATTATTTTGAAATATCGCGCAACCTCGACATTTTCGCCACCTTGTTTCGAGAGTTGAACATTTATTATGTTGATGAGACAAAGCCGGGTGACCTGATGAAAAAAGGCATTGATGATATGCTTGCTTCTCTTGACCCATACACCAACTATATTCCCGAAAGCGAAATTGAAGACTATCGTTTCATGACCACCGGACAGTATGGAGGAATAGGTTCTTTAATAGGCCAGCGCAACAATGAAGTTATTATAACAGATCCTTACGAAGGGTTTCCAGCACAAAAAGCAGACCTGCGTGCAGGTGATGTTATTGTTGAACTTGATGGTAAACCCATTAAAGGAAAAAAGAATGAGGAGGTGAGCAAGTTGCTTAAAGGTCAGCCAAAAACCTCAGTTAAAATAACAATCAGACGCGATGGTGAACCCAACCTGATTGATAAAAATGTAGTGCGCGAAGAGATTAAGATAAACAGTGTTTCCTACAGTGGAATTATTGATAATGATTTAGGCTATATTCGTCTGACAGGATTTACTGAAAATGCAGGGCAGGAAGTTAAAAATGCATTACAAGCCCTGGAAGCTAAGACAAAATTAAGAGGATTGATTTTTGACTTGCGTGGAAATCCCGGTGGTCTGCTCAACGAAGCAGTTAATATTGTAAATATTTTTGTGAATAAAGGTGTTGAAGTAGTTAGTACAAAGGGAAAAGCCAAAGAGTGGGATAAAACCTATCATGCATTGAACAATCCTGTTGACACAGAAATTCCGGTGGCTGTTTTAGTAAACAGCAGCAGTGCTTCTGCGTCTGAAATTGTTTCGGGAAGCCTTCAGGACTTAGATAGAGGTATCATTATTGGTCAGAGAACTTTTGGTAAAGGACTTGTACAAACCACCAGACCGTTGAGTTATGGGGCACAACTTAAAGTTACAACAGCAAAGTATTATATTCCCAGTGGTCGTTGCATTCAGGCACTTGATTATTCACATCGTAATGACGATGGCAGCGTAGGAAAAATTCCTGATTCACTCATCACACAATTTAAAACCAAGGCCGGTCGTACTGTTTATGATGGCGGTGGTGTTATGCCTGACTTTGTTACTGATATCAGACAGCTTAGTCCCATTTCGCAAAGTTTGTTACTGAAATATTTATTGTTTGATTATGCAACAATGTATCGTAACACACATCCATCAATTGCACCTGCAAAAGAATTTCATCTTTCTGATGCGGAATATGCTGAGTTTGTAAAATGGATTTCTGCAAAAGACTATGATTATGAAACCAAGAGTGAAAAAATTCTTGATGATTTTAAAACTACAGCAGAAAAAGAAAAGTACTTTAGTGCAGCAGCAGCAGAGTTTGAAGTGCTGAAGAAAAAAATATCGCATGATAAAAATGCAGACCTTCAGAAATTTAAAGACGAGATAACAGAGTTGCTCGAGAATGAAATTGTTTCACGTTATTATTATCAGTCCGGGCAGATTGAAGCATCTTTTAAAAACGATTTGGAAATTAAGAAGGCAACAGAAGCACTCAAGGATAAAGATGTTTACAGTTCCATCATGAAAAACTCTATGGCTTCGGCTAAAGAAAAGCACTAGTTTTCTGCGTGAATAATGACAGGCCGGCTACAAAGTATTAGTAATCCTCTTTTTTTTGCCGGTGTTTTACTGTTTGCTATTGGCCTGCCACTCTCCATGTTTTTAATGAGTGTATCACAACTGATAATCATAGTAGCATGGCTTTTTAATGGTGATTTAAAAGAAAAATTAAAGAAAGCATTTTCTAATAAAGTTGTTTTATTACTGGCTGCTTTCTTTTTTTGGCATGTGGCAGGATTGCTTTATACTACTGATTTACAATATGGGTTTAAAGATGTACGTGTCAAACTGCCTTTACTATTAGTTCCAATTGTTTTTTCGTCAATGCCTGTTTTTTCTGATAAGCAATTTAAAACTTTGGCATTAGTATTTGTGGCTTCTGTATTGGTATCTACATTAATCAGCATGTGTATTTATGTTGGGATTATACCCATTGAATTTCACAATGTCAGAGATATTTCTGTTTTCATTTCACATATCAGGCTGTCGCTGTTGATTTGTATTGCTGTTTACTTATCTTTTTGGCTGTTTAGAAGAGTTAAATATGGTTATGGGTTGCTGCTTGTAATAATCTGGTTTCTGTATTTCTTGACAATAATAGAGTCTGTCACCGGTTTGGGCATACTGGCAGTAGTAGTATTGATTTATGCTATCAAAAAAATTCTGAATAGTAAATCTGTAAGACTAAAAGGCATTATTGCAAGTTCAGTTGTAACGGCTGTAACAATACTTGCTTTCAATATCAAAAACACATGGCATGAAGTGACATTCTTTAATGAAGCAGAGTTGAATAGTTTAACTATGCATACGGCAAATGGTATTCCCTATACGCATGACACACTTAGCCGTGAGGCTGAAAACGGTCATCCGGTGTGGATTAACATTTGCGAACCCGAATTGCGGGAAGCATGGAACCATAGAAGCAAGATAAATTATGATGGAAAAAATCTGAATGGTGATGAAATAAAAAGAACAATATTCCGGTTTTTATCTTCTAAAGGATTAAAAAAAGATGCTCATGCTGTTCAACTGCTTACTGAAGCAGAAATTGAAGCAATAGAGCATGGTGTAGCGAATGCAGATGAATTAATAGAATCTAATATTCACAACAGACTAAGGGTAACACTTTGGGAGTTGAATAATTATAGGTCAGGAGGTAATGCCAGCGGACATTCTTTGACTATGCGTTTTGAGTTCTGGCAGACAGCTTTACAAATTATCAAACAACATGCGTTAACCGGTGTTGGCACAGGTGATGTGCCTGATGCTTTTGCAAAAAAATATGATGAAGCCAATTCGATGTTAGAAACAAAGTTTCGTTTACGTTCACACAATCAGTTTTTGGCTGTTGCTGTTGCACTGGGTATTCCTGCTCTTTTACTTTTCATTATTGTGCTTTTTTATCCTGTTTTTCAATATCAAAATTCCGGGTCTTTTTTATATATGACCTTTTGGGTCACGGCTTTTTTATCAATGCTGACGGAAGATACACTTGAAACTCAGGCAGGGGTAAGTTTTTTCATTTTTTTTAATTCCTTGTTTTTGTTTCTGAAAAACAAAGAGTTAGATAAAAATTTTATTTAGAAACATTCTAAATAGTATTTTCTCATTACTTTCGCAGCCGATAATTTTTATTCAATGAAAAACTACATTGCAGCCATATTTATATTTTTTCCATTCCTTACTCAGGCACAAACGGGTGAGGATTCATTACATACCAATGTAGCTAATGAAAAGCAGACCTATATCTCAGGCTATGGAGAAGCGATGGTAAGTTATGATTCACGCTACAGGACTGCTAATGCAAACTTAACCAGAGCCGTAGTTTTTGTAGGTCATAAATTCAGCAAGAATATATCCTTTCTTTCAGAAACCGAATTGGCAGATGCACGCGTTGAAGGCGGCAAGGCAGGTGGGGAGATTGCATTGGAGCAAGCTTATCTGCGTTTTCAGCTAAATAGAAAAATTTACTTACAGGCTGGACTATTTATTCCACGTATTGGAATTATTAATGAGAACCACTTACCAACAACTTTTCATGGAAATCAACGACCCTTTACAGAAACTTTTCTTATTCCATCAACATGGCGCGAGTTGGGTGTTGCTCTATATGGCAGTTCAGATGTGATGACAGGATTAAATTATTCCATTGCTGTTGTTAATGGGCTTGATGCATCAGGATTCAGTAATGGTACCGGTATTCGTGGAGGCAGATTTGAAGGCAGCAATGCAACAGCTTCTAATATAGCTTTAACAGGGTCAGTGCAATATGTAAAGCAAAATTTTACTTTTCAGCTTTCAGCTTACTATGGTGGAAGTGCCGGGCTGACAAAAAGAGAAGCGGATAGCCTGCAACTAAATTCAGGTATGTTCGGCACCCCAGTCGGGCTTGGCGAAGTAAATGTACAATATCGTAAAAACGGACTTACAGCTAAAGTACTTTTTGCTGCAATTTCAATCCCCGAAGCCGATAAAATTAATCGTGCCTATGCCAACAACACTGCTGAATTATCCATTGGTGGTTATGCAGAAGTTGCTTATCGCATCTTAAAAAGACTAAGAACAGATGCATTTGTCCGATATGAAAATTTTAATCTTAACAGCAGTATTCCAGAGAATGGCATTGAAAACGATATTTTGAAACAGCAATATGTCATTGCAGGATTTTCTTGCTTTCCTACAGCCGGAGTGGTGGTAAAGTTAGATTACGTTTATAAGCAAACAGGCGATCTCAACCCTGCACTTAATCTGAATCCATTTCCTAATGCACCGGCCTATTATACAACAAACAGTTTTATAAATCTTGGTGTGGGCTATAGTTTTTAAAAATGAAACGTAGAAATTTTATTAAAAACTCATGTATGAGTTGTGGTATGGTGGTAGCAGGAGGAAGTTTACTGTCGCTGCTTTCTTCGTGTAAAAGCACTACAATATTCAAAACAGAAGCCGTGAATCATCTTCTTACAGTTCCACTTTCAGCCATGAACGATAAGAAAATTTTAATTGTGCGCAATGCTTCAGCAGAGTATGATATCTTACTGGTTAAAAACCCCGACAATCATTTTACTGCCTTAGAGATGAAATGCACACACCGCGCCAACCCACTCAATGTAAGTGATGGAGGACTTTACTGTACACTTCATGGCAGCCGTTTTGACCTTAATGGAAACGTTGTTGCTGAACCCGCAACACAACCGCTGAAAAAATACCCCGTAGTAATAGATAATTCACTAATTCAAATATCAATATAATTTAATCATGCAAATTCGTTTTATTTTACTTTCATTAGCATCAGTGTTGGTTTTAAGTTCTTGTAAAAAAGATAAAAGCAGCAGTGATGATTATTCATCAACACAAATTCTGAATGACTTTTCTGTTAATGTTGCACAAGCTACTTACAATGATTTAGCTTCTAAAACAGAACAATTGCACCAGGCAATTACAGCCTTTACTCAGAATCAGACACAGGCTAACCTTGATAACTGTAAGTCGTTATGGAGACAATGTCGCCAGGCATGGGAGCAGTCCGAAGGATTTTTGTTTGGCCCTGTTGCAACAGATGATATTGATCCGCGTATTGACACCTGGCCTGTTGATTTTAATTCTCTCGATTCGGTATTAAACAACCAATCTGTTTATGACGAAACTTATGTCAATTCGCTAGAAGATGCATTAAAAGGATTTCATCCTGTTGAGTATTTGCTTTGGGGAGTTGATGGAAATAAAACTATTGTACAATTTACTTCACGCCAGTTAGATTATTTAGAGGCATTGGCAGCAAATCTGAAATCACTAACACAGCAAGTAGCTTCAAGTTGGAACACCGGAAATTATCATAATGAGTTTGCTAATGCAGGTAATGGTAGTCAGGTTTTCACTACACAGCATGCTGCATTTATGGAAATGGTAAGTGCTATGGCAGGTATTTGTGAAGAAGTAGCAGATGGAAAGATGGAAGATCCATTAGTTTCTCAAAATGCCATGCTCGAAGAATCACCATTTGCGAAAAATTCAATTATAGATTTTACAAACAACATTAAAAGTGTTGAGAATGTATATCTGGGAAAATATATTACACAAGGTCAATCATTAGAGCGTTTTGTCAGAGCAAACAATCTTTCTTTAGATGGCGCTATTAAAACAAAAATCAGTACAGCTATAACAGCATTGGGAAATATAACAGTTCCGTTTGGTGAGGCCATATTTACACAGCAAACACAGGTAATCAATGCACAGAACGCAATTCGTGATTTGAAAAATATTATCGAAAACGATTTGGCAAATTTAGTTAGTCAAAAAATAAATTAGTCTTGAAAAGAAGCATTGTTGTTGTAATTATTTTTCTGTTTTTATTCGGAGCACAGTCATGCAGAAAGGCCGAAGTGCTTTCAGAATCAGAATGGAATGAGTGGCTTTCAGGAGGCAAACAGACATTGTTTGATGAGTCTGCAGGTGCATTCTCCAGTATTTTTCCTGAAATTTCAGCACATAATGCCATGATTCATGAAATAGGTGATAAGGCATTTGAAGCAACATTTGTCAGTGCACCTGCACCATTGAATTCAGGACTTGGGCCTATCTTCAACAATGTTTCCTGTGCATCATGTCATATTGCTGATGGCAGGGGTAAGCCACCCGGAAATAGTAGTGAGCCACTGTCGGCTATGTTAATCAGGGTGAGCATACCGGGTGTAGCATCAAACGGAGGACCATTGGCTGTGCCGGGTTTTGGCGTGCAGTTACAACAACGATCTATAAATGGTGTTGTCAAAGAAGCAGATGTTATTATTAATTATTCTGAACAAACATTTACATTTCCTGACGGAGAAACATATTCATTACGCACACCAACCTATCAGCTAGCCAACAGTTATATACCTTTACCGGCAGGAGTAATGCTGTCACCTCGTATGGCACCACCTGTATTTGGCCTGGGTTTGCTCGAAGCTGTTGACGAATCTGAAATTATTAAGTATGCAGATGAGAACGATGCCAACGGTGATGGTATTTCCGGCAAGCCGAATTATGTTTGGAATGTAATAAAGGGAACACACACTTTAGGTCGTTTCGGTTGGAAGGCAAATAATCCAACAGTGTTGCAACAAACGGCAGGGGCTTATAATGAAGACATGGGTATTACAAGTTATGTTTTTCCGGAAGAATCAAGCAAAGGGCAAGCACAGTACGATAACAGAAACGATGACCCTGAAATCCCTGATAGTATATTACGTGCTGTTTCTTTTTACGTACAGACATTAGCTGTGCCTGTTAGACGGAGTGCTGATGATGCCACAGTGTTGCAAGGTAAGAAGCTTTTTAATGATGCAAAGTGCGGTTCTTGTCATAGACCTGCTATGCAAACCGGTGTTCGTGTTGATTTCCCAGAAGTAAGTAATCAAAGAATTTTTCCTTACACAGATTTGTTGCTTCATGATATGGGCGAAGGTCTTGCAGACCACAGACCTGATTTTGATGCCAATGGAAGTGAATGGCGTACTGCACCATTATGGGGTATAGGATTGACACAAAAAGTAAACGGCCATAACTTTTATTTACATGATGGCAGGGCACGCTCATTGCAGGAAGCAATTTTATGGCATGGCGGTGAAGCAGAGACGGCAAAGAATGCTTTTAAGAACATGAGCAAAAACGACCGACTAGCTTTGATAAAATTTTTGCAGTCGTTGTAATTTGCGAATGGAAGTTCTTTAATGAATTTACCGATTGTAAACACCTAAATGTTTTTATTCAATGTGTTTTAAGATTCCACAAAATATTCTTAAGTGAATTATCGTATTGTTGAATTACTTTAATAGATATTATCTTTTTCTTTTATCAGTTTCATTTAGAAAGTTCTTCCGATAATATATAGAAAATTATTCTTCAGAGGTATTGGTATATTTTGTTCGTCAGATTGAGAAAAGTAGCACAATCTTTTTTTTCGATTAATATCTACAATATTGTGTTTTATTTTATACTTTTACAGCAAACCGCACAGTTATGCGTCACCTATCGCATATTCCTGTTTTAAGAATTTTAATACCCTTTGTTACCGGTATAATAGTAGGCATATTTATGTATGTGCCTTCATGGCTGGCAATTGCTATATTGTTTTCAGGGTTTAGTGGAATTTTAGTTTTTCATTTCTCAAATTATTTCAGTCAGCGATATAAACTTCGATACCTTTTTGGAATAGTATTGCATTTGTTTTTATTTTCTTCGGGTGTTTTACTCACACAACTAAAGACGAAACAATATGACCCATATCACTATTCACAATTTGAAAGTGCTGAATACTTTTTACTCCGTATAACCGAGCCATACCACATCAAACAAAAATCCTTAAAAGCAGAAGCTGAAATAGAAGCAGTTTTTGAAAACAATAAATGGCAGACATGCAGAGGTAAGACACTGTTGTATTTTGCCACTGATGCTGCGGCAAAGGCATTGCAGTATGCTGATATGATTGTTACCAATGCAAAACCACAACCGATTGCACCACCGCAAAATCCGGGGTCATTTAACTACAAAAGGTTTCTTGGTTTTCATCAGATATACCATCAGTTTTATTTAAAGTCAGGGCGATGGGCTTCTGCAGGAAAAGGATTCTCTAATATTCTTTTGAGTACGGCTTTTGAATTACGGAAAAAGTTTTTGAATGAAATACATGGACAAATTTTAGTTCCGCAGGAAGTGGCGGTCTGCTCAGCACTGTTAATAGGCTTTAATGATTTACTTGATGATGATTTATTGTCGGCTTATGCAAGTTCGGGTGCATTACATGTTTTAAGTGTTTCAGGATTGCATGTAGGGTTGATTTTTGTGATATTGCAAAGACTGATTTTTATTCCTGACAATAAGAAGAATCTGAATCTGTTTAAACAACTGCTAATTCTGTTATTGATTTGGTTTTATGCCATGCTTACAGGACTTTCACCTTCAGTATTAAGGTCAGCAACAATGATTTCAATCATCATCATTGCAAAACAATTGGGTCGTGATAATTATATGCTGAACACTACACTGGCTTCTGCATTATTACTGTTGTTGATTAATCCGTTTTCAATTACGGAAGTTGGTTTTCAGCTTTCTTATCTTGCTGTTATAGGAATTGTTTATCTGAATCAGCGATTGGTTACTGTCCTTTATCCAAGTTCAATACTCATGAATCAGGCATGGCAGTTGACCTCAGTGTCATTATGTGCGCAGTTGGTAACATTTCCATTAGGAATACTTTATTTTAATCAGTTCCCGAATCTGTTTTTAATATCTAACCTTTTAGTCATTCCTATCTCAACGGGAATTATTTGGGTTTCAGTTGGCGCTACTATTTTATCTGCATTACCCTTCATGTCATCTCTTGTATTTTATTCTTGGAAAATAACTTTTGTACTCACCTTTCTTATGAATAAATTATTATTGTTTTTAGAAAACCTTCCGTTTGCTTTGATTAGTGGATTGTATATTAACATTGCAGAAACATGGATTATCTATGGCATCATAGCTTTTATAGTATGGTTTCTGCTTTATAACTATAGGAATGCGCTTTATGGAGCATTAGCATTGACAATCGTTTTTCTATTTGCCCAACTGTGGCATGAGTGGAATATTCTGCAACAAAAAACCTTAACAATATATGCCTTAAAAAACAGTACAGCAATTGATTTGTCACAGGCAAGAAAGAGGTTAGTCATAACACCGCAACAAGTAATAGAAGATAAAAGCCTGTTGCGTTTTAATATTAACCGTTATTGGTATGAAACCGGTAAAAGAGAAATGCTTCACATTCCATTTTTTCAGCAGCCTTCAGAAAGTAAAGTAAAAGAGATTTTTAACAGTAAAATAGTTGGAAATATTGCTGCTATTCAAGATGGATTTATTCAAATAGACAGTAAATTATTTTTTATTCCCGGTAGCTGGCTACCCCAAAAAACACCATTAAACAAAATTAAAGTTGATGGGCTAATTGTTACCTCGCGTTTCAGAAATAAACTACCAACACTTTTTAAATATTTTGATTCTGATTTGTTGATTGTTGATTTGAGCAGTCGCACAAAAGTTGATGTCAGTAAATTGCCTAAAGATTTGCAAATCTGGGATTGCAGGAAGCAAGGTGCAGCACAAGTGAAAATTTGAGATAGAATATCAGCAAATAAAAAACCGGCAATTCCGTAAACGGAACTACCGGCTGTGCCAACATCAAATATTATTTAACTTTTACCGGAATAAAATCCATATCAAGTTGAAGAATTTCAATATCGTTTGAAGTAACGGGTGCTGAACGTTCTATTAGCAGCACACAACCATTTATCACCTGCAGATTGCGGTACTTCTGTCCATCGCGTGTAATTAGTTTTACTCTGTGACTCTCAGGATTACTTATGTTTTTAAAAGCATGATATAAATAGTTGAGAAATCTTTCAGGGATAATGATTTGTTTGTATGCCATATTGCTAATGTTAAAGCAAGTTGTACGGAACAACAAATAAAAGGTTGCATGAATTTTACCCTTTGTAGCTGATAATAGTAAAGTGCTGTATGATTATCTTTGCCGGCACTAAAAATCAGATATGGGATTTATTGACGAACTCAGATGGCGCGGCATGCTGCAGGATATAATGCCCGGGACAGAAGAATTATTGAATAAAGAAACAGTTACCGGCTATATAGGATTTGACCCTACCAGTGATTCATTGGGCGTTGGAAATTTAGTACAGGTTACTACATTAATGCATTTTCAAAGAGCAGGACACAAACCAATTGCATTGGTTGGTGGTGCAACAGGCATGGTTGGTGATCCAAGTGGAAAAAGCGCAGAAAGAAATATGTTAAGTGAAGAAATTCTGCAACACAACTTAAATTGTCAGAAAAAACAATTAGAGAAATTTCTGGATTTTGACTGTGGAAAAAATTCAGCAGAAATTGTCAATAATTATGACTGGTTCAGGGATGTGAAGTTTCTTGATTTTATTCGTGATGTGGGTAAGCACATTACTGTTAATTATATGCTGGCAAAAGATTCTGTAAAAAACAGATTAGAAAATGGAATGACATTTATGGAAATGGCATATCAGTTAGTGCAGGGATACGACTTCTATCATTTATATTATGCAAAAAACTGTAAACTGCAAATGGGAGGCAGCGATCAGTGGGGAAATATTGTTACAGGAACTGAATTACTTCGAAGAAAAGGTCGTGTTGAAGATGCATTTGCTTTAACAACACCATTGATAAAAAAATCTGACGGTACTAAGTTCGGTAAGACAGAAAGCGGAAA
This sequence comes from Bacteroidia bacterium, assembly GCA_037045145.1. Taxonomy (NCBI): domain Bacteria; kingdom Pseudomonadati; phylum Bacteroidota; class Bacteroidia; species Bacteroidia bacterium. The sequence goes on along the minus strand of JBAOIA010000011.1, from coordinate 67,717 downwards.
TTTATGGCTCGACAGAAATAAAACATCACCTTATGCTTTTTATCAGTTCTGGCTAAATGCAAGTGATGAAGATGCAAAAAATTATATACGCATATTTTCTCTGAAGAATCAACAGGAGATAGAAACAATAGAGTCGGAACATTTAAATGCGCCCCACTTAAGATTACTTCAAAAAGCATTAGCTGGTGAAATAACAACCCGTGTACATTCGCAACAGGATTGCGATAGGGCTTTAGAAATTTCAGAAGTGTTTTTTAATGGCACTGATAAAGAACTTGCCCAATTAACGGAGACTGATTTACAAGATGTTTTTAACGGATTAGGTAAAAATGCATTTGAAGTTGATTTTCAAAAAATTCAGGCAGGCACACAGGTACTTGATTTATTTGCAGTAGAGACATCAATTTTTGGAAGCAAAGGAGAAGCACGAAAAATGATTACTGCAAACGGTGTTTCAATGAATAAGCTGAAATTTTCTGACCCTTCGCAAATTGTCAATAAAGAACAGTTGATTGCTAATAAATTTTTACTGATTCAAAAAGGTAAGAAGAATTTTTTCCTGATAAAGGCTGTTTGAATAATACCCTAAAATATTTATAAATAAAAGAGACGGTATTTGTTAGAATCAACCTTGTGTAAGCTGTTGAAACACATCTTCAAGGCGGCTTTCTTCTTTTTGCATTGACAGTACAGCTACATTATGACTTACTGCCATAGTGAAAACAGCTTTACGCACATCATCGTCACCGCTGTAATTTACCTTCCACGTATTTCCGGAATGTTGAATAACCTTACTCACCGTAGGAATAGATTGCAGCCACTTAGCATCAATTTTTCCATCAAACTCAACAGTGATTTCATGCACAGTATTAGCTTTTTGACGAAGCATGCCGGTATCATCATCAGCCACAATTTTTCCTTTGTTGATTATAATAACACGATTGCAAATAGCCTCAACCTCCTGCATTATGTGTGTAGAAAGAATAACGGTTTTTTGTTTTCCTATGGATTGTATTAAAGCACGAATTTCAACCAACTGATTGGGGTCTAATCCGGAAGTTGGTTCATCAAGAATGAGAACAGCAGGATCATGAATAAGTGCTTGTGCAATTCCTACTCTTTGTCTATAACCTTTTGAGAGTGCACCAATTTTCTTTTTATATTCAGGTGTTAATCCTGTGAGGGCAATCATGTTGTCGGCACATTTTGCAGCTGCTTTTTGAGGTAAAAAAATTCCACCAACAAACTGAAGATACTCTTTAACAAACATGTCAGGATAAAGCGGGTTATGCTCGGAAAGATATCCAACATTGCGCCTTACGTCTAAGGATTGTGAGAGTGTATCAAAGCCACAAACAGAAACTTTCCCTTCATGCTGAGGAATAAAGCATGAAATTATTTTCATAAGCGTTGATTTACCCGCACCATTGGGTCCAAGTAAACCAACAACCTGTCCGGTGTTGATTTCAAAACTTACATTATCCAAAGCACGTTGCTTCCCAAAAAGTTTAGTTACATTTTTTACTGAAACAGACATATACCTCTGAAAAATTTATAGTTGAGCACTGATTCTATCTAATACAGTTTGAATTAATTGATGCATGCGCTCTTCATATTTTTTTGAAAATTCTTGTGCAATTCTGTTGGCAACAATAAGATTTACAGCACAACAATGATGTCCTAAAAGTTTAGCCAAACCATACATAGCACCGGTTTCCATTTCAAAATTAGTGACTTTGTGCTCACCATGACGGAATGAATTTAATTTTTCAATCATATCTGTCCTGGCCAGTTGATAGCGCAACACCCTTCCTTGCGGTGCATAAAAACCTGAGCAAGATGCAGTAATACCTTTAAACATACCTTCTGAAAGTGCTTTTTCTAATTTTAAAGAGCTGCGTGTCAGATAGGATTCAGGCAGCTTGCAATTATTGGGATAGTGCTTTCTGAAACCTTCAATAATAGCTTGTTCTTCGGGAGTATTTGTATATTGATAAAAGTTTAATAAACCGTCTAATCCTAAACCGAATGTCGAAAACACAAATGAGTCAACAGGAATTTCGGGTTGAAGCGCTCCGGAAGTGCCAATACGAATAAGATTAAGTGCTGTTAAATTAGGTTTTACAGTTCTTGTTTTAAGATCAATATTCACTAATGCATCAAGCTCATTATATACAATATCAATGTTGTCAGTTCCAATTCCGGTTGATATAACAGAAATTCTACGCCCTTTATAATGACCGGTATGGGTAACAAACTCACGTTTCTGCTTTTTTACTTCAATGTTGTCAAAAAAAGCACTGACTTTTGATACACGATCAGGGTCGCCAACATTTATAATTACATCAGAAATATCATCAGGAAGAAGGTTGAGATGATAAACACTTCCATCGGGGTTTAGAATAAGCTCTGATTCGGATATTTGATTCATAACATTTGTAAAAAATTTCTGTGCTAAGGTAAGATATATTAAATCATCAGGCTAAAAGTCCGACCTGCTCATGTAATTTACAGTTAAATAATCAGTTGGAGGGCATTTTTATTAAATTTGATATTTCCTTTTTTTATATTTGCATAGTTAATACACCTGTTTTTTATGAACCAAGAGAAGAAGGTTATAGTCACCCCGATAGACTTTTCAGAACAATCACTCATTGCCCTTTCACAAACTTATAATCTTGCACGGTTAACCGGAAGTCATATCAGACTTTTGCACGTAATTGATCAGGACTTTATATCTCATTTAACCAACAGTATTTTTTCAAAAGAAAACTATGCCGATCAGATTCGAAATGATATTGAGCGCAGACTGGATGAATTGGCAACAAAGGTGCATAAAGAAGAGAAGGTTTCTACCTCCACCAATATCAGAACAGGAAAAATTTATGATGAAATTGTAGCTGAAGCCAATGACGTTAATGCTTCATTTATTGTGATGGGAACACAAGGTGCCAGCACTATGAAAAAGAAATTTCTCGGCTCCAACACTTCACGAGTAATTAAAGAAGCTTTATGTCCTGTCATTACAATCAAAGGTCATGAACACCTTAAAGGATGTAAGGATATTGCACTACCGCTGGATCTTACCAAAGAAACACGCGAAAAGGTGAACTATGCCATTGATATGGCAAAACTTTTTGATGCTGTAGTGCACATTTTTTCAGTGCTTGAAACCAATGATGAGTTTTTAGTCAATAAATTGGAACGACAATTGCAGCAGGTAAAACAGTTCATTACCGAATCGGGCGTTGAATGTCAAGGTGAATTAATTCCGCAAAGTGATTCAAATGTATCGTTAAGTATAATCGAATATGCAAGAATGAAAAAGTGTGATTTAATAATCATCATGACTCAAGGCGAAACCAATATTGCAGATTTATTTATCGGCACAGCAGCACAAGAAGTTATTAATAACTCAGAAATTCCTGTCTTATGCATCCGACCTATGGTTAGAAAAGACACAACACAATATGTACTATCATAAATCCATTTCCTATGAGCAGCAATCAATTATTTGAAATCAAGAGAATTTTAATTCCTTATGATTTTTCAGAAACAGCAGCGTTAAGCTTGGAACATGCCGTTTTCATGGCCAAATTATTAAAGGCAGATATTTATCTGCTTCATATTCTAGAATCGGTTTCTTTTACTTCGGCATTTGGTGCAGCATTTGGAAACGTAGATAAAAAGTTAGAGTCTGAATCGAATACCAAACTCGAAGAAATTGGCAAGCAAATTCATATGAATAACGGTATTACCGTAAAGTCTATCACAGAGGTTGGCAGAATTTATCGTAAAATTGTTGATGTTGCCAAACGCGAGAGAGTTGACATCATAATTATGGGAACGCATGGTGTTTCCGGATACAAAAAGTTTAATGTCGGAACCAACACCAGCAAGGTTGTTGAAGAGGCAGGCTGTCCGGTGATTTCTGTACAGACACACAGCAAGAAAATTGGGTTTAAAAAAATTGTTTTACCAATTGATAATACACCACAATCACGTCAGAAAGTAAGTTATGCATTAGCTGTTGCACGTTCTTATGGTTCACACATTTGTATTGCAGGTCTTATAAACTTCGGTAATGAAGACAATAAGAGAATGTTTAAACTAAAAGTGGATCAGGTAGAGGAATGGCTTCTGCAACATGGAGTAAGTGTTGAGAAAAAATTTGTTGAAGGCGACAACCTGGCCAAAATGACCATGCAAGCAGCAGAAGAATGGGATGCTGATTTAATTGTAATAATGACAGAACAAGAACCAAGTATTACCGGATTTTTCCTTGGCACCTATGCAACACAGGTTGTGAACCATAGTAAAATACCGGTTATGGCAGTGCATCCGTCAGAATCAGACGGCAGCACCATTACTGTTGGATATTAAAAATAATTTTCATGATTTACACATGGGGCGCTTAAGGAGCGCCCCCATGTTTTTATTACCTTCGCCAATCAGAATTTTAAATACTATTAATGCCATCGTTTAAAGGTAGTCTGCGCTTTATATTTAAAACTTTACTATGGACTGCAGGCATACTTATTATATTATTTCTTTTATTTCTATGGAGGATTCAGATTCCCGATCCTGCTATAAGCAGTAAACTAAAACCAGGTGACCTTAAACGTATTCAAACAGGTGTTGACAGCTATCGTATCGGCAACAACTGGTTGCGCAAAAATCAACAAGGTGTCTGGGAAATGTATATTGAAGGAAATGACTATGAAAGAGGTGTTGTATATGGCGTATTGGCAAAAGAATTAATTGAGAAACAGGAAGAGTATTTTGTTGATCAGATCAATGAAATAATTCCCAACAAATTTTTTTCTGCAGTTTATTAAAATGTTTGTAGCATGGTTTAATCGCGATATTTACAAATATATTCCCGCAGAAAACCTTCGCGAAATTTATGGTATCTCACTTTCTTTTTCCGATAAGTACGATTATATTGGACCAAAGTATTATCGAATTCTAAACTATCATGCCGCACACGATATTGGACATGCACTTACAGATTTTCAATTAGTAGGTTGTACGTCATTTGCTGCTAACGACAGCCTTACGGACGATCATAAATTACTAATCGGCAGAAATTTTGATTTTTATATGGGCGATGATTTTGCCCGTAACAAACTGTTACTTTTTGTAAAACCTGATAGCGGCTACTCATTTGTTTCTTATTCATGGGCCGGACTTACCGGAGTTGTTTCGGGCATGAATGAAAAAGGGTTAACAGTTACTATCAATGCAGCAAAGTCTGATATCCCTACCACTGCAAAGGATCCTATTTCATTATTAGCACGCGAAATTTTGCAGCATGCAACAAACATTAAGCAGGCAATTGCAATTGCAGAAAAAAGAGAAACATTTGTTTCAGAATCGTTGCTTATTGGCTCAGCACAGGATAGCACGGCTGCATTAATAGAGAAAACACCAACAAGAATGGATGTGTATCATTCACCACACGAATTGTTGGTATGCTCCAATCACTATCAGGGTGCTGAATTAAAAAACGATCCACACAACATTTCCAATATAGAGCTTAGCGATAGTAAGTTCCGCTTTGACAGAATAACAGAGTTGCTAAAAGAAAATTACCCACTCAGTATTTCATCAGCGGTATCTGTCCTCCGAAATAAGTTTGGGATGCACAATAAAAATATTGGTTATGGAAATCCAAAGGCAATAAATCAGTTGATTGCACATCACAGCATTTTGTTCAAGCCTCAAAGCAGCGATTTTTGGATTTCTACAATGCCTTATCAGGAAGGTGTTTATGTTCACTATAACTTATCTGATGTTTTAAAAGGAAAAATGCCTGATGCTGACTCACTGAATATTCCAGCCAGTGAATTTGTAAATTCCAACGATTTAAAAAAATTTGAAGCATTTAAAGTCATTAAACAACGCATTTATAAACACAATACTTTTGGTGTAAAACTGCACCTCAGTGAGATTGAGATCAAACAATATATAGATAATAACCCAATGAGCTATGTTACCTACATGAGTTTAGGCGATTATTTTTATCATGAAAAAAATTACCAAAGGGCGACAGCCTATTATAAGGAAGCACTAAAACAAGAAGTGGCATCAAAGGCAGAAGAGGAAAAAATTCAAAAGATGATTGAAACCTGTACTGAAAAATTAAAGTAATGAAACATCTCGGTGAAATAGAATTTGAAGGTGTTGAAACCATACGTAAAATGCAGCAACAAAAACTTTCTGAATTGCTGCTCTATGTTAGCACTAACTCTGCATATTATAAAGAAGTCTTCAGGCAACATAACATAAAGATTGAAAACATTACACTTGACAATTTAAATGAATTGCCATTTACAACAAAGGATAATCTGGCAACACATAATGATTCTTTTTTATGTGTTGATAAAAGCCTGGTTGCCGATTATGTGACTACATCAGGAACATTGAGTGATCCGGTTACATTTTATCTCACATCAGCCGACCTGGAAAGATTGGCATATAACGAAGCCTTATCACTGCAATGCGCTGATGGCAGTAAGAAAGATATTTTTCAAATGATGACCACCATTGACAAATTATTCATGGCAGGATTAGCCTACTTTTTAGGTATCAGAAAATTAGGTGCTGCCAGCATAAGAGTTGGGCCGGGAACACCTCAGGCGCAGTGGGATTATATTCATCGTTTTAAACCTTCTACATTAATTGCCATTCCATCGTTTATACCACAATTATTACAGTATGCATCTGAAAGAAAAATTGATTTTCAATCAACTTCAGTAAAAAAAATTGTTTGTCTTGGAGAACCTGTTCGCAATGCTGATTTTTCATTGAACGAGCTTGGAAAAAGAATCACCTCGTTGTGGGATGTAAAATTGTATTCAACCTATGCATCAACGGAGATGAGTTCTGCATTTACAGAGTGTGGTTATGGCAATGGCGGACATGCACATCCAGAGTTATTAATTCTTGAAGTAGTTGACGATAACGGACTGCAGGTACGTAATGGTGAATTGGGTGAAGTTGTTGTAACCACACTTAGTGTAGAGGGTATGCCGTTAATTCGTTTTAAAACCGGTGATTTATGCCACGTTCATTATGATTTATGTAAATGTGGCCGATTCACCACTCGCTTAGGCCCTGTTATGGGTAGAAAGCAGCAGATGATCAAGTTTAAAGGAACTACATTATTTCCACAAATAATCTTTAATGTACTCAACATGATGCCGCAAATTGAATTATTTCAAGTTGAAGTCAGACGAAATGAATTTAATATTGATGCCATTACCATTGTGTTGCCAAAAGATTTATATTCTGATTCATTTGAACATGAAATTTCTTCATTATTTAAGTCCAAAATCAGAGTAACTCCGGCATTTAAGTTTATTGATAGTGATGAGTTACAACAAAAAGTTTTTAAGGCAGATAAACGTAAATCTGAACGAATAGTATATATTTAGGATTGTAGCTTGCTACATTAAATTTTAACAGCAATGAAAATTAAATTATTGAAACATAAAATTGAACTTTACATCTAAGAAAAACTAATATGATAGAAAATGCTAAGGCGATATACAGATTCTTATCGCCAAAATTTAGCTAATGTTGAAAAACATGGCGGCTCATTTTGGTTTGTTATAAATGAATAAAATTGTATAACTTTGAGCATTGATTTGATTAGTAACAACATTATTTCAAAAAAACAGATTTTAGTATTTACATTTAATAAATTTTCAAACTTATAAATTATGAAAAAGACCTGCCTTACTTTACTGTTCTCCTTTATTATGCTTCATGCATTTTCGCAGGAGAAAATGAATGAACTCTTTAAAAACAATGTTAAACTCATATTTATGGGTTATGATTTGTCACAAGCTCGATTTATCGGAACTGACGGTTTTTCCGACCCGGCTGCAGTAAAAGACAAATTTTTGGCCGCATGGAACAACACTTTTGTAGCAGAGTATGAAAAATTCAGTCTGCAAAAAGCTTTTAAACTTACGAATGATAAGTACGAGACAAATGTTGATGTTGTTCAGGATATCAACAGTAAAATTAATGTGCATGAAAAAGTTATAAATGGAAGTTATTCTATTGGAGAAGATGATGTTAAAAAAGCAGTTTCACATTATAAATCAAAAGAGAAAGATGCAATTGGATTGGTTTATGTAGTTGAAAGTTTCAACAAAACATTAGAAAAAGCTGTTTTGTGGGTAACATTTGTTGATTTGTCAAACAACAAGATGCTTTACACCGAAAAGATAGAAGAAAAAGCCGGTGGTTTTGGCTTGAAAAACTATTGGATTGCGCCAGCAACTAAACTTAAAAAAGATATTGAAGGTAAATACTATAAAACCTGGAAGAATAAATTCAAGTAATTTGGTGAATAAGAATTTGTGCTTTCTTTTAAGCAGGCAGATTATCTTATTTTGCCTGCTTTCTTTTTTCTTGTCTTCCTGCCGTGGTCTGTTTTTATCGAAGGAAAAGGCCTATAGTAAGGCAATTGCAACAAAACCATTTGATGTAATTATAGTTCCCGGATTTCCTTATTTTGAAGGCCAGCCCTGGCCACAGGTAGTGCAAATGAGAATGATTTGGGCGAAATTTCTTTATCAGAATGGCTATGCTAAAAATATTATTTTTTCAGGTAGTGCTGTTTACTCACCTTATGTAGAAGGAAAGACAATGAAAGCATTTGCTATAGCCATGGGGATTCCTGAAGAACATATTTATGTTGAAGACAAAGCAGAGCACAGTGTTGAAAATGTTTATTATTCATATCGTTTGGCTAAAAAGTTAGGATTCAAAAAAATTGCACTGGCAACAGATCCGGTGCAAACACGTTCTATGGTAAGCTTTATACATCGTTTTAGCCTGCCTATCTCTTATCTGCCAATTATGTACAAAACACTACGTTTGCTACCACATAATGAGCCTGATATAGAAGGTAAATTGCAAAAAGTAGAAAATTTTATTTCTTTGCCGGAGAAAGAAACTTTTAAACAACGTTTTGCAGGCACTTTAGGTAAAAATATAAAGTGGCATATCGAAGATTTAAAGAAGAAAAGATTGCGTAAAAAATATTCACATAATATAGTTCAGGAATAGAAAGATGGATTCAGAAGAAAATACTTTGATAGTTAAACGCGAATTAACTGCATTTGAAGCAAAAAACGAAGCACAGAAATTGGCTTTTGCACCTGTTGTTTTTCAGGTAGTGGTAGCCATGCAACGTTTAGGCATTTTACCGCTGATATGTAAAAACAGAAAAGGAATCTCTCTAAAGGAGATAAGTGACAAAACAAACGTAAGTATTTATGGAGTAAAAGTTTTACTCGAAATGGCAGCTAATGCCGATATTGTAAAATATTTAGACGACCATACTGTAACCGTTACTATGCTCGGATATTTTTTAAATTCTGATGAAATGACTCGTGTTAACATAAACTTTACAAACGATGTGTGCTATGATGGATTCAAGTTTCTGACCGAGTCTATTCAAAATGGAAAACCTGAAGGACTTAAAACGCTTGGCAACTGGCCAACAATTTATCCTGCATTATCATCACTGCCCGAAAAAATTAAAAAATCGTGGTTTGAGTTTGACCATTTTTATAGTGATGAAGCTTTTCGTGATGCACTCAACATTGTGTTTAAGGAAAAGCCGGCAACCATTTTTGATATTGGTGGAAATACGGGGAAATGGGCCTTTGCTTCCTGTGAATTCAATGCTGATGTACATGTAAAAATTCTTGATCTGCCACAGCAAATTGCAGTTGCAAAAGCCAATGCTGAGAAAAGAAATCTTACTGATCGCATTTCGTATTTTGAGATTAACCTACTCGATAAAAGTCAGAAAATTCCAAAAGGTGCAGATGTTGTTTGGATGAGTCAGTTTTTAGATTGTTTTGGTGAAGATGAAATTGTTGCCATTCTTGAAAATGTAAGACAGGCAGCGTCAACTCACACAACAGTTTTTATTCTTGAACCATTTATTGACAATCAAAAATTTGAAGCCGCTTCATATTGTCTTACGGCAACATCCTTGTATTTTACTGCACTGGCAAATGGCAACAGTAAAATGTACAGCGTAAAAGCTATGGCCGGTTTGGTTGAAAAAGCAGGATTGGAAGTTGTTGAAACATTCCCTTTGATAGGAGAGAGCTTTCATACAATACTGAAGTGTAAAGTGAAAGCTTAAAAAGTATGGGAGTGCTGCAAATGCAGCACTCCCATACTTTTTTATTTATTCAGCGACACCAATTTTTCGATGTCATTATTTACAGATAGTATAAGCAAAGAAGTTGCTGTGCAAAAAACCGGACTGGTAATACAGTGATGCCCATTCCAGCTGCCATCATTATTCTGAATATTTAGAAGTCGTCCACTCACATTGTCATACCATTTATGCCATTCTTTATCCTTACTGATAATTAGTCCTTCACCGGTTTGCAGGTATGAAAGAAACTCCTCTCCACCATTGCTGCCAAATCCATTCATCACATCATTACGCTGTGCCTGCTTGCTGGCAGCCTGATTAATTTCATAGGCAGCAGCATATTTGTAAGCATCAGCTTCATTCATACCTGCAGCCTGCAAGCTTTCACTTGTGACAGTTGAAGAAGGCGATAATTTACCGTCTTTTTTTGCTTTTGCTATTTTATCTTTTGCAATACTTGCTTCGCGTGCAGTACTGCGTGCAGTACCCGAAATACTGTATAACATGACTCCGGCACCGTCACCTGTGGCAACAGAATTTGTCTTTGTATCATAGTTTCCCTTCTGATAATTTTTATATCGCTCAAGTTTTGCCTCGTCAACATCTGCACCTGCTGCTTTTGCACTTTCCAATGCATTGGTTGCAAAGGACGATTGCAAAACACCTGCCCATCCTGCACCTTTAATACTTCCATTTTCACTCTGTGCATGCTGTATTTTAACAACGCACTTATCAAGACTTTTACTTACTCTTGTTTTTAATGTCTGATTGTTAATGATGTAATCCATTAGATTAGTAAGATACTGTGTGGTAAGAACAACATCAATGTTTTGACCAAGTTTAACCTGTGGCTGCGTTGCTGTTTGCTTAGTGATATTTAATGTTTGTGCATCGGCAGCTTCAATTTGTTTCAGTAAGTATTCTGTTGCTAAAGAAAGGTTGGCCGAATATTTTCCTGTTGTTGGAGTACTGCCTGTTCGTAGCAATGCCATAGCAACCATAGCTGTTGTTGCCGGGTCGGAACTCACGGCATGTGGGTCAAATACCGATTGTCTGGAATGAGAACCTGCTCCCCAGCCACCGTCTTTTAATTGTGCTTTGCTAATCCACTCCAGTGCCGATGACATTGATTCTTTTACCTTTACCGGTGTTGAATAAATAAAGTTCGAGTCTATTCCTTCAGCTTCAAAAACAGAAAGAAAAACACATCCTTTTTCGGCTTTAGTTTTTACTTTAAAACGGTCACTGCTTTTTTTCATTGATGTAAGTAATGCCACAGTTCCGACAGAGAGTAATAACACTCCCATGATTTTTATACTTTTCATTTTCTTAAATTTTTTATTGATTTTACTAAGGATGTAGCAGCTCATATTATTTCACACAGTTATTTGATAAAGGCAAAAGTTATTTTCACATTTGCAGAATGAAATATGTCAGTTTATTTTCTGTTCCTTTCGTTGGCCTGCTTTTGTCAGTTAACTTTTCATGCAACACTTCAAAAAAAGTTTCTGAAAGTAATTCAACAGACAGTTTACTCATCAGCATGAGTCGTTATCCTTGTTTTGGCCGTTGCCCATATTATGATGCAACATTATATAAGAGCGGTTATGCAGTAATCAACAGGAAAGGATTTATGGATAGCCTTGGAATTTATGCTACACAGATTGAAAAGCAGGAACTGAATAATATTATTGAAGAAGCAAGGCAATCTGGAATTATTACTATGCCGGATAGCTTTTATAACCCGGGTATTGCAGATTACCCTGCTACCATCGTCACAGTGAATTTAAATGGTAAAACAAAACGTGTTTTTGATGGTGTTCCCGAGTCACCAACTTCTTTAAAGGATTTTGAAGAGAAAGTGCACAAGTTTTTTACAGAGCCAAATCGCCAGTGGAGACTGATACAAAAACCGGCACAACAACAGGATTAGAAACCTTTTATGCCATAATGTCGCCAAATGTTTTTTGGCATTTCAGTTGACAACAGCTTGCTGATTGAGGTCCTAAATTCATGCACCAATCATTTAAAGCATAGTTTTTAGGCAATCAACCTTTGCAAATCACTTTGAATTGCAGCCACTTTACGTTACTTTTGTCACCTTTTATTTTTAGCTCATTATAATCAGCAACAATGATTGATTTTATTAATAAAACTATTTCCAAAATTTTTGGCAGTAAGGCCGAAAGCGATTACAAAGCACTGTCACCCGTAATTGAAGCAGTAAATGCAGCAGCCGAAAACATGGCAGCACTCAGCAATGACGATTTACGCAATAAAACCAATGAATTTAAGACACGCATACAAGACTATCTTACTGAGGTTGATGCAGAACTTTCTCAGCTAAACGAAGAAGCTGAAAGCGATTCAGAAATGGATGCCAACCGAAAGGAAGAAATTTATAATCGTATAGATGCATTAAAAAAAGAGAGAAATAAGAAGACAGAAGAGGTGCTTAATGAAATTCAGCCCGAAGCATTTGCACTTGTCCGCGAAGTTGCCAAACGATTTACAGAGAATGCAGAACTGGCAGTAGAAGCCAACGATAATGATAGAAATCTGGTAACCAAGCGTGATGGTATCAGAATAGAAGGTGAAAAGGCAATATACAGCAATACCTGGACAGCTGCCGGAAGTAAGGTTCTCTGGAACATGATTCATTATGACGTGCAGCTTATCGGTGGTTCTGTTTTGCATCAGGGCAAAATTGCAGAGATGGCAACCGGTGAGGGTAAAACTCTTGTTGCAACATTACCAATTTATCTCAATGCATTAGCAGGTGCAGGAGTGCATGTTGTTACGGTTAACGATTATCTTGCCAAACGAGATGCTGAGTGGAATGGTCCGATATTCGAATTTTTAGGTCTTACAGTAGATTGTATAGACAAACATCAGCCCAACACTGAAGAAAGACGAAAGGCTTACCTGGCTGATATCACCTACGGAACAAACAATGAGTTTGGTTTCGATTATCTGCGGGATAATATGACGCGTCATGCACATGAGATGGTACAACGACCGCATCACTATGCCATTGTGGATGAGGTGGACAGTGTATTGGTTGATGATGCAAGAACACCATTGATTATTTCAGGTCCAACACCTAAAGGCGACACGCAGGAATATTTTGCATTGAAGCCTAAAGTTGAAATTCTTTTTAATGCACAACGAAATTATATCAACACGGTAATTGCCGATGCCAAAAAGAAACTGGGAGAAAACAAACCCGATGAAGCCGGCATGCCATTGATAAGAGCATATAGAGGTCTTCCGAAAAACAGAGCATTGGTTAAGTTTTTAAGTGAGCAAGGTGTAAGAGCATTATTGCAGAAAACAGAAAACCACTACATGCAAGACCAGTCAAAAGAAATGCATAAAGTAGATGCAGAATTGTTTTTTGTGATTGATGAAAAAAATAACACAGTTGAGCTGACAGAGAAAGGGATTGAACTAATTACGGCAAACAACGAAGATGTTAACTTTTTTGTTATGCCTGATGTAGGTGCTTCCATTGCAGAAATAGAAAAATCTGGTGGAACAAACGAAGAAAAGTTAGAGCGTAAAGAAGCATTGATGCGCGACTTCTCAGTAAAATCAGAGCGTATTCACACCATCAATCAGTTACTTAAAGCATATACTCTTTTCGAAAAAGATGATGAATATATTATTGCCGAAGGAAAGGTAAAGATTGTTGATGAACAAACGGGTCGTGTACTTGAAGGACGAAGATATTCTGACGGTTTGCATCAGGCTATTGAAGCCAAAGAAGGCGTAAAGATTGAGGCAGCAACGCAAACCTATGCCACAGTGACCTTGCAGAATTACTTCCGTATGTACCACAAACTGGCCGGTATGACAGGTACAGCAGAAACAGAAGCAGGTGAATTTTGGCAGATATATAAGTTGGATGTAGTAGTTATTCCAACCAACAAAAAAATTATTCGTGACGACAGAGAAGATTTGGTTTATAAAACCAAGCGCGAAAAATATAATGCAGTTATTGAAGAGATTGCCAAACTCACAGCAGCAGGCAGACCGGTTCTTGTAGGAACAACATCGGTTGAAATTTCGGAGTTGCTTAGCCGAATGCTCAAGCAAAGAAATATTAAGCACAACGTTTTAAATGCCAAGTTGCATAAGAAAGAAGCGGATATTGTTGCAGAAGCAGGGCAGGCAGGAACGGTAACTATTGCTACCAACATGGCCGGACGTGGTACAGATATTAAATTGGGTCAGGGTGTAAAAGAAGCAGGTGGTCTTGCCATTATTGGTACTGAGCGACATGATTCAAGACGTGTTGACAGACAGTTGCGCGGACGTTCAGGTCGTCAGGGTGATCCCGGTTCTTCGCAGTTTTTTGTTTCGTTAGAAGATGATTTGATGCGTTTATTCGGCAGTGAAAGAATTGCCAAACTCATGGATAGAATGGGCATTGAAGAAGGTGAGGTAATCCAGCATAGCATGATTACAAAATCTATTGAACGTGCACAAAAGAAAGTTGAAGAGAATAACTTCGGAATACGTAAGCGTTTGCTCGAATACGATGATGTGATGAATGCACAGCGTGAAGTTATCTATAAGAAAAGACGACATGCGTTGTTTGGCGAAAGGCTTGCACTCGACATTATGAATATGCAATTCGATGTTTGCGAAAGCATAGTTAGCAGCTACAATCAGGAGCGCGATTTTGATGCATTACAGTTAGACCTGATTCGTTATCTGTCAATAGAAGCACCAATTGATGCTAAAGAGTTTTTACAAATAAAGCTTGAAGATTTAACACAGATGGTTTTTGAAAAAGCAAATAACCATTACCGTCAGAAATCAAATCTTATTGCAGAAAAAGCATTCCCTGTTATTGAAAATATTTTCACCAATCAGGGTCAGACAATTGTTGATGTTGTTGTACCATTCAGTGATGGCACAAAGGCAATGAATGTAATTGCAGGGTTGAAAAAGTCGTATGATTCAAAATGTAAAGAGTTAATTTCTTCTCTAGAAAAATCATCGGTACTTAATTTTATTGATGAAGCATGGACAGAGCATCTGCGCGAAATGGACGACTTGCGTCAGAGTGTACAAAATGCGGTGTACGAACAAAAAGACCCTCTGTTGATTTATAAGTTTGAATCGTTTGAACTTTTCAAACAGATGATTGACAGGGTGAATAAAGAAATCGTTTCGTTTTTGATAAAAAGCTATATCCCTGTGCAAAATCAGGAAAACGTGCGTGAAGCTAAAGTACAACAGCAACGTACTGATATGAGCAAAATGCAAACCAGCCACAGTGACTCAGATTCAGGAGGACAAAGTCGTCCACAGGGGCCACCGCAACCACCAAAACAGCAACCTGCTAAGGCCGAAGTTAAGGTCGGACGAAACGACCCTTGCCCCTGCGGTAGTGGGAAAAAATTTAAAAACTGTCATGGTGCAGGCGTGGATTAATTGCTGCATCAGGTATTTTATTTGACTGTTAAATCAATTTAAAATGTTAGCTGACAGCAGCAGTTTTTATTGTTAATTTGCATCTTCTTATTCTATCTTATGTCGCAAGAATTAATTAAGCAGCATATTCAAGAGGCAGAATTATTTTCTATTCAATCACCTGCCGATCTTGAAAACTTCCGTCTTAAATATCTTTCCAAGAAAGGGGTGTTGGCAGATTTGTTTGCATTGATGAAAAACATAGAACCTGCTGAAAGAAAAAATTATGGCTTGCAGGTTAATTTGTTAAAGCAAAAGACAGAAGCCATTTTCGAAAGTTTTAAAGAAAAATTTGAGAACATAACTACTGAAGAGAAGAAGATAGACATCACCTTACCCGGTGAGCCATTGAGTGAAGGTGCTTTGCATCCGCTATCAATTATCAGAAATAAAATTATTGAAATTTTCAGTGCTGTTGGATTCACCGTTTCTGATGGTCCTGAAATAGAAGACGACTGGCATAACTTTACAGCACTCAATTTTCCTGAAGAGCATCCGGCTCGCGACATGCAGGATACTTTTTTTATACGCAAAAATCCTGATCTGGCACTGCGCACACATACATCATCTGTGCAGGTGAGAATTATGGAAAAGCACAAACCACCGTTGCGTACAATATCGCCCGGAAGAGTTTACCGCAATGAAGCAATTTCTGCAAGGGCACATTGTTTTTTTCATCAGGTTGAAGGACTCTACATTGATAAAGATGTCTCTTTTGCCGATTTGAAACAAACATTACTCTATTTTGCCAGAGAGATGTTTGGTGCAGATACTGAAATCAGATTACGCCCTTCTTATTTCCCGTTTACAGAACCATCTGCAGAAATGGATATTTCCTGTAATTTTTGTAAAGGTGAAGGATGTAACATCTGTAAATACACCGGCTGGGTAGAAATTCTGGGCTGTGGCATGATAGATCCTGCCGTTCTCGACAACTGTAAAATAGACAGCAATGTTTACAGTGGTTTTGCTTTCGGTATGGGAATAGAAAGAATCACTATGTTGGTTTATAATATCAACGACCTACGAATTTTTTCTGAAAACGATGTTCGCTTTTTGAAGCAGTTTAGTGGAATAGGGTAAAGGAGTTTATTTTATCTCAGCAGATTGAAAGTTCCTTTCTTACTCACGATTTTACCATTCAGCCACCCTTCGGCTTTGGCTGTATAAACATAGGTCTCTACATTCTGCAACTGACCTTTAAAATAACCATCCCAGCCTTTGTTTAAGTCGTTACTTTCAAAAATCAATTGCCCCCAACGATTGTAAATCTTAAATTCAATCAGACGTTTCAATCCAAGTCCATTAACATATATTACATCGTTATCGCCATCACCGTTGGGTGAAAAAGCTGTAGGTACATCAATAGTTATTCGTGGATCTATTTCAATATTGAATCTTGATATACCGGAAAAACAACCTATGGAATCAGTAAATGTAGCAGTATAAAGTGTATTAACCAGAGGCTGTGCCCAGGGGGCAGGACAATGATCACAACTTAGTCCTGTAACAGGATTCCAGTTGATGATTAAATTATTTGTAAGTCCTGTATTCAGTTGTAAAGAGTCTCCTACAAAAAGTAAATGAGTAACATTTACTTGCAGAGGCGGGCTGTAAATTGTTACAGGCGCAGTGGCTACTCCTGTACATCCGTTTACATCTGTTATCAATACGGTATAAATAGTGCTTTGACCAGGAGTGGCAATAGGGTTGGCGACTGTTGTACTTGAAAGTCCCGTTGCTGGCGACCACAGATAACTTACACCACCTGATGCATGTAGTACTATTGGTTTACCGGAACAAGTGTCGCCACCGGTTGCAGTTACTACCGGTAGGTTATTGATGCTTATTTTTTTTCTGATAGTATCCTTACACCCCCATGATGAATTATCTATTGCTAAGGTAATGGTGTAAACCCCTGTTTGATTGATGGTGTATGACGGTGGTGTGGCACCATTAAATGTCTGACCGTTACCAAAGTTCCAGTAGTTGTTACTTGCATTTTGAGAAGTGTTCACTAAGGTTACAGGTTCACCAACACATAAAGCAGTGTCACCACTGTTAATGTTGAAATTGGCAATCACTTTTCGAATAAATACAGGATTGGTTTGTGTATAGGTACATGCCGAATCTGCCGACCACATCACCAACCCAACAAGCGTTTGTCCGCTGACTGGATTAATATTATACGTATGTGTTATTGGTGAAATTCCCGGAGAGGTCATACCATCACCAAAGTCCCATGAAAATGCACCAAGGTCTGCTGTATCTTTTATACTGAAAGTAATGGATTGTCCTTTACAGATTGTTGCAGGTGCAATGTTGAAATTGCCAACAGGTCCAAGAACACGAAGTGTATCATAAGCGGTGTCTCTGCAACCAAATGTAGTCTCTTCAATAAGTTGAATGTAGTAAGTTCCGGGTGTTTGATAAATGGTTCCTGCCACAGGCGTTGTAAAAATGTTGGCGCTGTTGCCTAGGTTCCACTTGCGGCTTCCAAAAACACTTACAATACTTGTATCATAAAAATTTACCAATAATGGATAGCATTTATTGAGCATACTGTCGGCACTACTGGTAAAACCTGCTTTTGGATATGCTTGCACATTAATGTAGTTTGTAATTTTTTTACTTCCGGGGCAACCTATTGAATCGGTAACAGATAATATTACAGTGTATGCTCCAGAGGCATTATAAGTATGTGACGGGGAGACCTGTGCAGATGTGGTGCCGTCACCAAAGTTCCACGAATAGGATGAATGACCAGTAAAATGTGGGTTGAATACAATGGGCTCGCCTACACAAATATTTGTTTTTGTGGAAGAGAATAACGTATCAGGCAATGACGCAGTAATTGTCTTTTGATAAACACTGGTGCAGCCAAGAGAATCTGTAACAATCAGTGTTACCGTCCAGCTGCCGCCTGCGGGTGCAGTGGTGTAGGTGTGACTAGGGTTCTTAACAGAAGAAGTGTTTCCATCACCAAAATCCCATGAGTAAGTAGCTATGGTTGTATCAGCAAAACTACTGTCTGTAAAATTTACCGTAAGCGGAAGACATCCGTAGTTTTTATTGGTTTTAAAATAGGCATTGGAAGAATACACGTTTATTTTTTTCTTCACAGAGTCAACACATCCGTTTATGTCGGTAACAACCAACTTAATAAAAAAGGGACCATTATTAAAATAAATGTGTGATGCAATGGGCGAAGCTGAATTATGCGGAAAAGCATTCCCCCCCCAATACCATAAAAACCCTTCATTACAACTACCATAAGCATCAATAGATGAAGAAGCATCTACATTGGCAGTATAACCTGTGCAGATTACAGAATCTCCTGTAAAGCTTGCCGATAAATTTCTGACACGAACAATATTGGAATCAATATCGGGGGCACAACCAGAAGTAGTATTAAATGAAGTCAACTTTACCCAATAGTCACCTGTAGCAGCATAGGTATGTGTTGGATTTATGTTTCCTGAATTAATTAATGCAGTACCATCACCAAAGTCCCAGTTCCATGTAGAAGCATCGTTAATTGTTGCAGGGAAATTATATTTAAAAGGGGTGTTGCAGTTTCCGGCCACATAAAATTTTGCCATAGGTCCTTTTACAGTGACATTTTGTGTGGCTGTGCTGACGCAACCATTGTTTGAAGTAGAAAGTGTAATTGTCTGTTGTCCGGTTTGTGTGTTGAAATTCCAAATAGGATTGGTCTGATTATAACAGTGAGACAACATTCCTCCATCACCTGAAAAATGATAAATATTATTAGTGTCCGGATTAAGGACATTAAATTGTACCGGTGTGTAGGCGCATATTGTCGTAGGTACAACGGTAAAGGCAGTTGTGACAGCAGAACCAACGTAAATTGGAATCACAAAAGAAGTGTCTTTACAGCCTGCTGCATTTGTAACTACTAACCTCACATAGTAAATACCCGGTGTGTTGTAAGTATGCGAAACCACACCATTGCTTCCTGAAGTTTGCGTACCATCGCCAAACAGATAGGTGTAATTTACAATTGACTCACGCGAGCGGCTTGAATCAGAAAAAGTAACTGTCATTGGCGCACAGCCAATGGACTTATTGGGCATAAAACGCGCAGTGATACTAAACACCGTATCGTTTTTTTGTATTACAACGGTATCTTTACAACCATGTACACTTGTAAAAGTTAATTGATCTGTGTAGTAGTAATAATCATAAATGGTGTATTGGTTTGTATCCGGACGATAGAAAGTATGACTTGGATTGGCAAGGTTTGAAGTTGTGCCATCACCAAAAATCCATTGGTAGGTTCCTGCTGTTGAAACTGTACTGGTATATTGAACAGTAAGTGGCCAACTGCAACTGTAACTTGGTGTTGAAGTAAAGTTGGCAACAACATCTTCTACATGAATGGTAATGGTTGTATCGTCAGAGCATATTCCATTCAATACCTGCAAGGTTACCTGATAAGTACCCGGTGCATAGGTGTGAATACTGTCAACACCTGAGGTGCCATCACCATAGTTATAGATTGGATTGGTGCCGCTAGACTGACTTTTGAACATGACTGTAGGACAAACAGTATCATTAACCGCACCAACTGCATAAAACGAAGCAAAAGGTTGATTAATAAAAACCTGTGTGGTAACTGTTTTAGGACAGTTGTTATTATCGGTCACTGTAAGAGAAATATTAAAAGTTCCGGTTGTAGGATAGTTTATTGATGGAGGTGATACAACTGTTGATGTGTTTCCACCACCAAAATCCCAAAAGTAGGTAAGGCCTGTTCCTGTAGTAGAATTAGAAGTTGATGCAGAGGCAGAAAAGGCAACCAATAATGGAGGAGTGCAACCAGTAGGTGGATTGGGTACTGTTGATATTACAGCATTAGGTTGAATACTGGTGTTTATATAATTTGGAACAGAAATAGAAGTGTCGCAGCCATTGGCATCGGTTACTTTTAACGTGACAGCAAAACTTCCGGCAAGAGAGTATATGTTTGTTGGTGAGGGGTTGTTTCCTACATTGGTTGCACCATCACCAAATGCCCACTGCCTTGAAACAATGGCTGTGCCACCACCACCGACAGAGGAATCATTAAAATGCACTGTTAAAGGAACACATCCTGAAAGCGGAGGTGTTGCTGTAAGTGATGCAAATGGTTTTCGGAATACATTTATTTTTATAGAGTCAATAAAAGGATTTCCTGATAGTAAACCTGTACAAACAACATTAAAACTGCCTGATGTAAAAAAAGTATGTACCGGATTAGGAAGATTTGATGTTGTCATATCACCAAAATCCCAGTCAATATTTGTCAATCCTGCCGGAGAAGTAAAATTGACATTTACCAGAGGTGCACAACCACTTGTGGTGCTTGCAGTAATTTGTGCACTTGCATTGGATATACTCCAAAAAAGAATGAAGAAACAAATTCTTTTCAAGATGAATGAAGAAAAAAGTGAAATGTTAATTTTTGTTTTCAAATTTACGGCTTTTCGGTAACGATGTAAAAAATTTATATGTTTGTAGTGTAAGTATGCGGTAAGATGAATTTTCAATCACTCAAAAGTATAGCCTTTGCATGAAAACAGCAACTTTAATTTACGTCATTTTATTTTTCTGTGCTTTTACAGTATCAGACGGTAATGCACAGGGCATGTGCGGAACGGTTATTGATACAGCCAAAATGCAGGCTGAAGCAGCAGCTAATTTAAGTTCTTCGCAGAATCAGCGTGGGCTTTTTTTTCCAATTAACTGTTTGAATAAAACACTTTCTATCACTGCCTATATTTTTCGTGACAGTACCGGTGCCGATGGTATCACACAGGCATCCATTTTGTCGGCATTGCAGATTTTAAATAACGACTTTGCACCAATGTGTTTGTCGTTCAGCATCTGTGAGTTTGTGTATGTAAACAATTATAATTACAATGATTTTTATGCATTGAAACATGAAAATGAAGTTTACAATTTATACTATACCCCCAATACAATAAATGTTTATTTCAGCAATACATTATTTGACAATACAAATTCATCAGTTTGTGGTTATGCTCATTTTCCGGGTGGACGCGACATGATTTTTCTGAATAAGTCATGTGTTGGTGATGGCAAAACTTTTTCTCATGAGATGGGACATTTTTTCGGTCTCTATCATACTTTTGAAACAGCCAATGGCGTAGAACTCATTAATGGTACAAATTGTCTGGTTGCAGGTGATCTGATTTGCGATACCCCCGCAGATCCTAATGGATTAAATGGTGCAGACTGTCAGATGCTTCCTTATCTGCCAGACCCTTCAGGCAATTGGTATGTGCCGCATATTGGCAACATCATGTCATATTATTCTGCCGGTTGTAAATGCGGTTTTACCTCACAACAGTTTAATTGGATGATACAACAATTTCTGACTAACAGAAACTATCTTTGGTAATAAAATTTTATATTAGTTAAACTCACATCATTATGAAATTGCGAATATTAAATCAGTTTGTACTTGCATTTGTCTATATAGCACTGTATTCCTTTAATGGATTTGCACAAGACAAAACCAAGACAGCAACTACCCCCGTTAAAGTTACTTCAGTAGAAGGGATTACGGAATATAAACTCAACAATGGCTTGCGTGTATTACTGTTTCCCGATCCATCAAAATCAACAATCACTGTAAACATTACTTACCTGGTTGGCTCGCGCATGGAAGGATATGGCGAATCAGGAATGGCGCATTTATTAGAGCACATGGTGTTTAAAGGTTCTACCAAACATCCTAATATTCCGCAGGAACTTACAGCACATGGTGCAAGACCAAACGGAACTACATGGTATGACAGGACAAATTATTTTGAAACATTCAATGCAACAGAAGAAAATCTTCGATGGGCTTTAAGTCTTGAGAGCGATAGAATGGTTAATTCATTCATCAACAAGAAGGATCTTGAATCGGAATTTTCTGTTGTGCGAAATGAATTTGAAAGAGGAGAGAATAGCCCGTCAAGTGTATTGGAAGAACGTGTAATGTCAACAGCTTATCTATGGCACAACTACGGAAAATCTACCATTGGTTCAAAAGAAGATATTGAACGTGTTCCTATTGAAAACCTGAAAGCATTTTATCATAAATATTATCAACCGGATAATGCAGTGCTTACCATTGCCGGTAAGATTGATGAGCAAAAAACACTTCAATTAGTGAATGAGTATTTTAGCCCTATACCTAAACCTGAACGTAAATTACAGGAGACTTTTACAGTAGAACCTGTTCAGGATGGCGAGCGTAATGTTGTTTTACGCAGAGTGGGCGATGTGCAGGTTGCCTCTTGCGGATATCATATTCCCTCAGGTTCTCATGCCGACTATGCCGCTATTGAAGTTTTGATAGAAGCTTTAACCAACGAGCCTTCAGGAAGATTGTATAAAGCACTGGTAGAAACAAAAAAAGCTACAAGCACATCGGGCTATTCTTTTCAACTTAAAGACCCGGGATATGCCTATTTCTATGCAGAAGTTTTAAAAGACAAGCCTCTTGATACAGTCATGAATACAATGAAAGGTATTTTTGATAACCTGAGTAAAAATCCTATTACGAACGAAGAAACAGAGCGTGGCAAGAATGCTATTATAAAGCAACTGTCATTGATGTTTAACAACAGCGATAGGGTAGGACTTTCACTGAGTGAATTTATTTCTCAAGGCGATTGGCGTTTGTATTTTATTTATCGTGATGCATTGGAAAAAGTTACTACTGCCGATGTGAACAGAGTGGCTGCAGAGTATTTTAAACCCAGCAACCGAACGACAGGACTTTTTATTCCTGATGCAACACCAGACAGAGCGGTGATTCCTGCAACACCTGATGTTCAGTCATTAGTTAAAGATTATAAAGGGAAAAAAGCATTGGCAGAAGCAGAAGCATTTGATCCATCACCTGCAAACATCAGTAACAGAATAAAACAGGCAACTATTTCCGGAGGTGCCAAATATACACTACTGAAAAAAACTACTCGTGGCGGTAATGTCAGTGTGAACATTACATTGAGAATGGGCAATGCTGCTGTAATGCAAAACAAAGGCACTGCTGCATCATTCACCGCTTCGATGTTAAGAAGAGGAACAAAGAATAAATCATTTCAGCAAATTAATGACGAGATAGATAAACTTAAATCCAATGTTGGCATACGTGGTGATGGGCAAACTGTTAATGTATCAATAACAACAACTAAAGAAAACCTGAGTGGTATTTTAAATCTGATAGGTGAAATCATTAAACAACCGGCATTTGCACAGGCAGAGTTTGATAAGTTAAAAGAAGAACAAATCTCCAATCTTGAAAGTTCACGCAGCGAACCACAGTCAATCGCATTCAGGGTATTTGGCAAAACACTTAATCCTTATCCCAAAGACGATTTTCGTTATGAAATGAGTTTTGATGAGGAAAAGGATGCATTGAATAAACTTACGCTGGCTGACATCAAAAATTTTTATGAAAGGTTTTATACCACTTCAAATGCAACTGCTGCTATTGTTGGCGATTTTGATGAGCCATCATTGGTTATTTCACTGAATAATTTACTTGATAAATGGGGCTCACCGGTTTTATATGAGCGTGCAATTGAGCCTTATTTTGATGTGACCCCTGTAAACGAAAAAATCAATACACCCGACAAAGCCAATGCAATGATGGTGGCAGGAATGAATTTACCGTTGAAAGATGACAATGCAGATTATCCCGCATTATTAGTTGGAAATTATATGTTGGGCGGAGGCTTTCTGAACTCGCGACTTGCAACACGCATCAGACAGAAAGAAGGAATAAGCTATGGTGTTGGCTCACAATTGCAGGCAAGTTCTTTAGATGAATCAGGAGGATTTTTGTCTTATGCCATCTATAATCCCGATAACTCAGAAAAACTGATAGCAGCATGGAAGGAAGAAATTCAGAAAATGTTGAACGAAGGATTTACAAATACCGAACTTACAGATGCTGTGAAAGGATTAATACAGGCAAGGTCAGTAAGCCGCTCTCAGGACAGAGAATTATGCAGCAAGCTTAACAGCTATATATACCTCGGCCGCTCCATAAAATGGGATGAAGAGTTTGAAAATAAAATTAAAGCATTGAAGGTAGAAGATGTAAATGCTGCAATGAAAAAGTGGATTAATCCAGACAAAATTTCATTTGTTCAGGCAGGTGATTTTAACCGAAAGAAGTAAATTCCCAGCTTAGGCATTTTACATTGTAATACCTAACAAGATGATGATTGATTTATTCAACTCAATTATCATTTTTAAAA
The DNA here is from genome assembly GCA_037045145.1 of Bacteroidia bacterium. NCBI lineage: Bacteria > Pseudomonadati > Bacteroidota > Bacteroidia > Bacteroidia bacterium. The sequence continues at coordinate 42,748 of JBAOIA010000011.1, read as the reverse complement.
TGGTTTCTAAAAATCAACTTTCAAAGTGAAATATTTTGGAACAGTAATGTTTTTGTTGAGTAGCTTTTGTTTAAAAGCACAATTCACACAGCAATGGGTAAATAATTTTTGCTGTTTCGATTCTCTTCAGCCACATACATTTTCTTACCCTCTTGGCAAGTATGTTCAACAGGACACGCTCACACTTTCATTTTACGAAGATGATTTGCAGAGATTTAGAAAAGTAGATTTGAATACCGGAAATGATATTCAGAATATAACTTTAACCAATGATACAGTGCAGTCACCTTTTTATTATGGTGGTGGAACCATTCATGTAGCCAATCATTATATTACCTCTCTCATTAAATATAATGCGAACAGTGGAGTGATAAAGTTGTTTCATAATTCAATGAGTGAAAATCTGACAACTGACTGGAGTAATGAAATTACTGTTAACAATGGAACTATAGCTGCACCACTAAGTAATTTGTCCGCAACAGATTTTTTTACCTGCATGGTTTCTGATTCTGTTAGAATTTATAAGTTCAGTGTGAATGGCCTATTTCAGTGGATGACAGCATTGCCGGTGCTGAGTACAAATAGTAATGATAAGCCAACTTTGTTTCTGAATTCTTTAGACGAAGTATTGATGTATGTACGTAATGCCGACCCCACTTTAACAAACTATAGTTCACGTCTTATTAAAGTTGATGGAAGCAGCGGAGCTGTACTTGCAGATACTATTTACAGTCATACAATGGGCACATCTCATATTGTCTTTCAGGATTTTGATACACTTAAAATTGCTTTTATTGATGCGGTAGGTCATTTTGTGTCGGTAGCAAGTGTAGATATGTTAACAATGACAGAAACAAAAAATTTTACAAGTAATGTTTCTTGTTTTGATGAACTTGAGAAGTTTGCTGTAGATCAGCAAACAAACCAATATTATATTAAGTCCAACAGCTTTTTTTTAGGATTCACCGGACAGGATGTTTCATTGTTCAATATTAGTTTGGTGCCGGAGTCGCAGGGACAGTATGACTTTGGCGATATTGCTTTTAATCAACAATATGCTTTTTTATCTTATAGTTTTTTTAACACAGCAAATAATCCTGTCAACAACGATATTCTTGTATTAAAAATTGACAAGTTTAACGGTGCTGTTATAGGAAGTGCAAGCTATAATGATAGCCACAATACAGATGAGAATTATCTCCAGCACTATCTGGACACAGCTTCATACTATGTGATTTTTGCCAATAATTTTGACAATATTTCTATTTTACAGGAAGAAACTCAGATAGGAATTATTAAATATAACCTGGTCACTCAAAACATTCAGGAGTTACAGAACAATGAATCGGTACTTTTACTGCCAAACCCTGTGCAAAATAAAGTGTCTGTGCAATTTCATACTGAAAATATACCGGTAAGTTATTCGGTTTGCAACATTTTAGGAGTGGTGATGAAGAAAGATGCTATAACGCAAAATTCAGTATTGGATTTGAGTATGCTTAAAGAAGGAGTGTATTCAATAGTTATTGAATTTCAGAATAAAAGTACTATCTGCAAAAGATTCGTAAAGCTTTAGTCGGGTCTATACACTTGCTTGAATTTTTTAGAAAGAACATGTTGTTTTTAAAAAAATTCTGTTACTTTTACAAGCTATAAAGAGTCAAAAACCATTATTTCATTTAACCATGAAAGTATCCTCCATCTATTTACTTGTTTTCTTGATGACAGTTGGAGGTAATCTATCATACGGTCAACAGCCAAGCAGTTGTACCAATCTTGATTTTGAATTAGGGAATTTTGTAGGCTGGACAGGACGAACCGGCTCTTGCTGCCCTATCAGTATGTTTTCTAACGGGATAGTGACCGGACAACATACTATCATGTCAGGTGCGGGATTTGATCCCCATTCAAACAATCAGATTCCTGTTGTGGCACCCGGTGGTACTTATTCCGCACGATTAGGAAATGATCAGGCAGGCTCACAAGCAGAACAGCTTTCTTATTCCTTTCAGGTTACACCACAAACAGAGTTGTTTATTTACCGTTATGCAGTTGTTTTAGAAGACCCTGTACACGACCCCATAGAACAACCACGTTTTGAGATTCGCGTATTTGATCAGGCAGGTAACCCTGTTGGCTGCGGAACTTACAATGTGGTTTCCGGTGCCGGTATTCCCGGTTTTCAGACTTGGTTCGATCCTAACATTGGAAGCGATATTCATTTTAAAACATGGACAACAGTAGGTATTGAACTGTCGTCCTACATGGGTCAAACGGTAACCATTGAGTTTTCTACCGGTGATTGTTCCTTAGGTGGCCACTTTGGTTATGCTTATGTTGATGCATATTGCAGCCCGATGACTGTTACCAGCGATTACTGCCCCGGAAGTTCTACAGCATTGCTTATTGCTCCTCCTGGATTTGCCTCCTACCTTTGGAGTAATGGTGCAACATCGCAAACCATCACAATCAATAATCCTGTCATAGGTGCTACATATTCAGTTCAGATGACCTCAGTTACCGGATGTGTTGTTACACTAAATCAGGTTATTGCCGTTACACAGTTGTATTCAAATTTTAATTTCAATCCAGGCTGCGAGAGCGGAACCCAGTTTTTCGATTCCTCTTATGTTCAGTCTGGCTCGCCAGTTAACCAATGGCTGTGGGACTTTGGCGATGGTACTACTTCAACAATGCAGAACCCATGGCATCAGTTTCCATCTTCAGGAAATTATAATGTTACACTTACAGCAACCAATGCAGGAGGTTGTACCAAATCTATAACCAAGTCAATAAGTATTTTACCTTCCCCTGTTTCGGACTTTACTTTTATACCCGGATGCCCAAATCAGGCTGTAACTTTTAATCAGAATGCGAGTTTCCCTTCCGGAACAATAACAAGTTATGAATGGTTGTTTGGTGATGGACTTCTTTCATCATCAGCATCTGACCCAACACATGTTTACAGTGGTATGGGGCCCTATGATGTTTCACTTATTGTTACAGGAGATAATGGCTGTGCAGATACTATTGTTAAACCTGTATCGCCTATGCCTGATCCTGTAGCAGGATTTACATTTAGTGTTCAGTGCATGAACAATACCGTTACTTTTACTGATGTTTCTCAACTGACGGGCGGCACCATTACTGCATGGCAATGGGATTTTGGTGATGGCTCACCCTTAGATGTTACTGCTAATCCGGTTCATGTTTATAACGGTGGTGGCAACTACTCAGTTCAGCTGATTGTTACAGGCAGTAATGGCTGCACAGACACCATTACTAAAGGTGTTGCTATGGCAAGTTTACCAACAGCAGCTTTTACAAACAGTGGGTCATGCGAATCACAATTTACAGCGTTTAATGATGCATCAAGTCTTGCAGGTGGCAGTATTTCATCATGGTTGTGGTATTTTGGTGATGGAACAAATTCAACATTACAAAACCCGTTTCACCAGTATAACAGCACAGGAAGTTTTAATATTTCATTGGTTGTTTTAGGCGATAACGGATGCCGTGACTCTATGGCACGAAGTATTACAGTTAAACCTTCTCCTGTTGCATCATTTACCTCAATGCCTGTTTGTCCCGGACAGCAGGCTCAGTTCAACAGTACTGCTGTTGCACCGGCAGGTACAACAATAAATTCGTGGATTTGGAATTTTGGTGATGGCAGTGCGCAGACAGCGGGCCAGAACGTTAACCACACATACACCGGTACAGGCACTTACGCAGTGATGAGTATTGTTGGTGCTTCAAATGGTTGCATTGATAGTGTTGTAAATAATATTTCAACTTCTATAACACCGGTATCTAAATTTACTGCACCATCAGGATGCGCTTTAGTGCCGTTATCATTTTCCAGCACATCAACTATTTCTTCGGGCACCATTATAGGATGGGATTGGGATTTTGGTGATGGAACCGCACATGGCAATACAGCAACTACAACGCATAGCTATGCTGCACCGGGAAGCTACAATGCTTATTTAACTGTTACAAGCAACAATGGTTGTACACATACGGTATTACATGAAGTAAGTGTAAGTGGTAAACCAATACCATCGTTTACAAACTCATCAAGTTGTGTTAATGACAGTATTAATCTGAACAGTATTTCAACATCTACAAATGGAAGTATCAATTACCTGAAATGGGATTTTGGTGATGGTACTTTTCTGACCGGTACAGATAGCGTCTTTCATGTTTATACTGATACAGGTTTTGTGCAAATTGGATTGATTGTAGGTAATACACTCGGTTGCAGCGATACTGTTTACAGACCAGTTTTTATTAAACCACTGCCTGTTGCAGGATTCCGTTGGGACGAAATGTGTCAGTCAGCAAACGGAAGTTTTTATGATACTTCAGCATTGATAAATGGAAGTATTTCCGGATGGTTATGGGATTTTGGAAGTGGCACTGCAAATATTGCCAACCCACAGTTTGTATTTGCAAATTACGGAGTTCAACCGGTTACACTCACTGTAACAGGCAATAACAATTGTAAGGCAACTGTCACTCAAAATATTACTGTACGACCAAAACCATTGGCACAGTTTGCTACAGGAAGTGCCTGTGTTAATACAGTTGAAGTATTTCAAAATACATCAAATATACCATCAGGAAATATTGTAAGCTGGCAATGGGATTTTGGTGATGGACATACTTCTGCAACACAACATGGACAAAACACTTTTACGCTTGACGGATATTATCAGGTGCAGTTAATTGCAACATCAGACTTTGCATGTAAAGACACAGCTATAGACACGGTTCGTGTGTTTCCTTTACCTGTAGCCAATTTTTTTGCACCACATGTCTGTTTGGGAAATGCAACACTTTTTAACGACTTATCACTTCCTGTTTCCGATAGTTTAATTTCATGGTCATGGAACTTTGGTGATAGTACCACTTCGACAATACAATCTCCGTCACATATTTTTTCACTGGATACAATGTACACTGTTTCACTGACAGTACAGAATGAAGGTTTTTGCAGCAAGACAATTGCAAAGAACGTTATCATCAGGCCGCTGCCTGATGTAGGTTTTATTTTTTCCAATCCCTGTGTCGGCAGTCCTGTACAGTTTCAGGACACATCGGCTTTAGCAGGTTATAACATCAATTGGTGGAAATGGAGTTTTGGTGATAGTACCAGTGCGTCAATAGCATCACCGTTACATACATTTTTACAGTCGGGAAACGTTTTTGTTAAGCTGATTGTTCGTGCAACAAATGGTTGTTCAGATTCTGTTTCAGTTCCTGTATTAGTAAACCATTTGCCTGACGTAGCTTTTTCTGTTAATGACATTTGTGAACAATCTGCTCTGGTACCCAATAATCAATCAACATTGTCAGGAGGGAGTATTGCAAATACCTTTTGGCAATGGGGAGACAATTCAAGTGATTCGATTTTTTCACCTACTCATGTTTATCAGAACGAGGGCAGTTATAATATAAACCTTGAAGTTACAGGAAGTAATGGGTGTAAGAATGACACTACCATTGCCGTGATTATACATGATAAGCCTATCGCAACTTTTGCACACAGCAATGCATGTCAGTTAGCACCGGTTGCATTCTTTGATCAGTCTTCAACGGTAAATGATTCCTTGCAAATTTGGCAGTGGCAATTTGGTGATGGCGATCAATCCGCACTTCAAAATCCCGTTCACGATTATGGTGCTTATGGCGTTTATTATACAGAACTTGTTGTAACCAATAGTTTTGGTTGCAGTGATACAGTTGCAGATTCTGTTACCGTTGCACCAAAACCACAGGCAGCATTTTCAGCATTGAATGTTTGTAAAGATCAGCCTATGATTTTTAATAATTCAAGTAATGTTGTTGCAGGAAGTATTGTTTCCAATCAATGGCATTTTGGCGATGGCTCAGGTTCTTCTGTAACTAATCCTGCCTATACCTTTTCAGGTACAGGCGACTTTGAAATTACTTTAGTTGTTACAACAGCCAATCAATGTGTTGATAGCATAAAACATATTTATAGAGTTTATCAGTTACCCGAAGCAGGATTTATTGCAGATACTGTTGAAGGATGTCAGCCACTTTGGGTTTTATTTTCTGATAGCTCAGTTACCAATGAAGGGGTTATAACAAAATGGAATTGGGATTTTGGAAATGGTATAGCAGATACATTAAAATTCCCTGCAGCAGTTGTTTATGATCAGGCAGGATATTTTAGTCCTGTGTTATTTGTTGAAACAGATTTAGGATGCCGCGATACTTTTTTGCGGCAGGACTACTTACACGTTTTTGCAAAACCTGAAGCTTCTTTTGTAGCAGAACCATTAAGTAATACAATTTTGCATCCATTGATTGAAATTAAAGACCGGTCATGGAATGCAGTATCATGGTTCTATGATTTTGGAGATACAACGAATACAACAGAACAAAATCCTTCTCATTGGTATGATAAGCCAGAGCAATATACCATTGTACAATATATAGAAAGTGCAGACGGTTGTAAGGATACAGCATTAGTCAGTATAGAAATAAAAGATGACTTTACTTTTTACATGCCAAATTCATTTACACCAAACGATGATGGCTTCAACGAAACCTTGAATGCTTACGGCATTGGCATTGTTCAATTTCACATACAGGTTTTTAATCGCTGGGGTCAGTTATTATTTACTTCAAATGATTTAAGCAAAGGGTGGGATGGAACCTATTTAGGAAACAAAGTGCAACAAGGTGTTTACATATATAAAGCAACAGTTCGCGATTTATTCAGTAAGCAACATTTTTATGTTGGAAATATAAACCTAATCAGATAGTAAAACTGTTAATGGATTTCAGGATTAAAGAGAATGCATTTGTTGCATGGATGGCAGCCCGGTTTTTAGGCTACAAATCAATGGCAATTGTCTTCGGAAAAACAATTTATCTGCATGGGGCATCAGTTAAAACTTTTCAGAGTGATTCAAAATGGATGAAGCATGAACTCAAACACATTGAACAGTTCAAACGTTATGGATTTATTCAATTTATTTTTCTTTATCTAATTGAATCTATCCGCCATGGGTATTTAAACAACCGTTTTGAAATAGAATGCAGAGAAGCAGAGAATCAGGATTGATATTAATACTTCGAGTGAAGTTTATTATTCGTCCAAAGTTCCAAAACGTCCCTGGTTAAAATCTTCAAAAGCCTGTATCAGTTCCTGTCTTGTATTCATTACAAAAGGACCATGTGCTGCTATAGGCTCGTTAATGGGTTCACCGCTAAGCACCAGACAAACGGCATTTTCAGTAGCTTCAATTGTAAAACTTTCACCGTCATTAGCCAGAAGTGCAAAATGATTTGTATCTACTTTTTCTGTTTCATTTATTGTAATGCTTCCTTCAATAACCAATAATGCCGTGTTAAAATTTTTAGGCAGACTTAATTCTGTTTTAGCATCTTTGGCCATCTTAACATTGTAAAGATGTAATGGTGTAAAAGTAGAGGCACTGCCTTTAATACCTTTATATTCTCCTGCAATAATTTCAATCTCTGTTTTCAAATCTTCTGATTTGTAACGATTGATCTTAGAATTTTCTAAAGCCTGATACTTGGGTTTACTCATCTTGTCTTTTGCAGGAAGGTTTACCCACAACTGTACCATCTGAAAATCACCACCTGTTTTGCTCCATTCTTTCTCATGAAATTCTTTATGCAACACCCCACTTGCAGCAGTCATCCATTGAACATCACCTTCACCTATTACTCCACCACCGCCACTGCTGTCATGATGTTCTACCCTACCTTTATAGGCTATGGTAACAGTTTCAAATCCCCGGTGTGGATGTACGCCAACACCTTTTGGAGTATCGCTGGGATCAAAGTGAAATTTAGAATTATAATCCAACATGATGAATGGGTTCATCCGCTGCATGTCAAGACGATAACCGCTGGGTATAAAATTATGTACTCTGAAACCGTCACCTACAAAATGTGGTTCACGTGGACTAACAACTATTTCTACAGATCTTTTTGCCATTTTCTTTTTTTTGTGCAAAGTTAGAGTGACCGTTGAAGAAAAACATTAATCTGGATTAAGTATTCTCATTGTCAGATGGTTTTTAAATGAATCATTACTCCTAAATTTACTTTCTTTTAGTTACAGATTAAACCAAATGAAATTCAGCGAGTCTATTCTAAAAACAAAATAAATTTATGAAAAGAGGATATTCAATTATTTGCTGCAGCATACTTTTATGTATTGCAGCTGTATCAATGTCATTCAAAGCAGAAAACTGGCGAGTGTTAGGTACTAAGGTGGTAGATTATAGAATAGATAAAGATGTGTTGGATGTATCTTTACATGATGGTGTTTTTCATCAACTTAAATTTGTGGTTCGTGGAGGTGCTTTAAATATGCATAAGGTGGTTGTTCATTTTGAGAATGGAGGAACACAAGAATTGGAATTGAGACACAGTTTTAGCAAAAACAGTCAGAGCAGGGTAATAGATTTAAAAGGCAATAACAGAATAATTGAAAAAATTGTTTTCTGGTATGATACCAAAAACAATGCTAATCGTAAAGCGAAAATTACGGTTCTTGGAAGTTAGGATTAAGTGAAACTAATTAGGAGCAGGTCAACTTCAAAGATTTATTCTGACAAGTTGACCTTTTCTTTTCACTAAATTTTTGTAGTCCCATTGAATGGCTTTCGATTTTTTGAGCCAGCGTTTTAAATCTTTTAAATTTATTTGTTCAAATGAAGTATAAAAAACTGAAGCATCTTTAAACTTTTCGCCATGCACGTTTAAGCCCTCTTCCTCAAAGTCAATCCCACTCCAAAACATAAGCCTCAAACCCGATTTTTGTTTGCTATATCCAACAATTGGGTTTTCATTAATAAACCAAACCGGATGTGCATGCCAAATTTTACTTTCTGCAACTTTTAATTCGCTATTAATAGTAGCAGCCAATAAATCACAAATTTTTTTGTCTTCCGGTAATTGACTGTTGTTGTAAGCCTGAATAGATTTTTCCATGAAGAACAAAAGTAACAGAATCTATTTACAGATTTTACAGAACAAAATAGTAGAAGTATTTTTTCACTGCTTGTACAAATTGAAGCAGAATAGAATTTTATGACTTTAAAAAAACAATGCTTTTAATTCCGTTGCATCAGCAGGTTTCATTTTTCCTGCAAGGATTAAGGCAAGTTGCTTGCGTCTTAATGCGCCATCAAAACGTTTCTTTTCTTCTTCTGTTTCGGCTATTAATTCTGGTACAGCTATGGGGCTGCCTTGTTGGTCAACAGCCACAAAGGTGTAAATGGCTTCATTGCATTTTATTTTATCTCCGGTGGCATTACGTTCAACCCAAACTTCCATAAAGACTTCCATACTTGATGTAAAAGAGCGCGATACTTTTGCCTGAATGGTAACAATATCACCTAAACGTATAGGTTGATTAAACGATACATTGTTTACGGAAGCTGTAACCACTACACGCCCACAATGACGGTGTGCAGCAACAGCAGAACAAACGTCCATCCAATGTAGCAGGCGACCTCCCATCAGGTTGCCAAGCACGTTGGTGTCGTTGGGAAGTACTATCTCAGTTTGTATGGTTAAACTCTCTTTAGCAGTTTTTGCTTTCATAATCTGATTTTTTGCGGCAGCAAATATCTGAATAATTAAGCTTAAATGAACGAATCAAAGCCTGACTGTGGAATTAAGCCTATCTTTGTATCCAAATTGGAAAACAATTAAAATGCAAACAAAACTAGTAAAACTGACAGCCATAATCGCACTAATGATTAGCACTAAAATGGCACATTCACAAACCCCAGCCAATATGAATGAAACAAGAAAAATTGAAGTCACAGGAACTGCAGAAATGAAAATAATACCTGATGAAATTTTTGTTGTCATAACCATTCAGGAATACACAGAGAATAAGAAAAAAACAGATATTAATGAGGTGCGCAAGAATTTTTTAGCTGCTTGCGCAAAGACAGGCATAGCTAAAGAAAATATATCCATCCAGGGGATGAATGGTTACAATAACAGTGGGTGGTACTGGCAACGTAAAAAGAAAGCCCCTGATTTTGTTGCTTCATCAAGTTATGTAATTAAGTTTAATTCAGGCGAACAAATTGAAAGATTGATGAGTCAGCTTGATGACAAAGGCACACAAAACATGTACATCAGTTCCACTTCACACAGCAAAATGGATGAGTTTAAAAGGCAGGTAAAAACAGAAGCGTTGCAGGCAGCCAAAGCCAAAGCCACCTATCTTTGTGAAGGAATTGGAGAAAAAATCGGTAAAGTGTTGTTGATAAAAGAAGTTGAAGGAACAAATTATGCAGAGCCAATGATGATGAAAAGCCGCATGATGGAAGCTTCAATGGCAGATTCCAATTTTGAGCCTTCAGGACTTGAGTTTCAGAAGATAACTATACAGATGGAAATATTGGCCCAGTTTGCCATACAATAAACAACAAATGCAGAACAGTAAAGGCCGTAAACGCGGCTACAGCGACAAGCCGCAAGCCGGCAAATTTAAATCTGAAGGACGCCCTTCCAGAGGAAAGAAATTCGGAAGCAGCACTGATAAATCCAAAGAGGAATTTGTGAAATCAGGAAACAATTATTCAAAAAATAAATTTTCCGGTAAACGCAGGTTTGATGCTGATGAGTCAGGATTTGAAAGAAAACGAAGAGATTCCATCAGTGATGAAAACGCTGGTTTCGACAAAAGAAAATCAAGTCGTTTTGAAGGGAAAAGATCTTTCTCAAAAGCTTCTGATGGAGAAGGAGGAGAAAGGCCATCGCGCTTTAAGAAAGAAGGTGGTTTTGACCGAGAGAAAAGAGGTTTTAAGTCGTCCGAATCTCCACGTCCTTACAGAAAAAGAGGTGAAGGATTTGAAGGTGAAGAAAGACCATCACGCTTCAAGAAAGAAGGCGGTTTTGACCGGGAGAAAAGAGGTTTTAAGTCGTCTGAATCTCCACGTCCTTACAAAAAAAGAGGTGAAGGATTTGAAGGTGAAGAACGACCATCACGCTTCAAGAAAGAAGGTGGTTTTGACCGAGAGAAAATAGGCTTTAAGTCGTCTGAATCTCCACGTCCTTACAGAAAAAGAGGTGAAGGATTTGAAGGAGAAGAAAGACCATCGCGCTTTAAGAAAGAAGGCGGTTTTGACCGGGAGAAAAGAGGTTTTAAGTCGTCTGAAAACCCACGTCCTTACAAAAAAAGAAGTGAGGGATTTGAAGGCGATAATAAACCAAGATTCAGAAAACAAAGTGACTTTGGTGGTTCAGGAAGATTTGAAAAGTCAAAAAGTTTTAAAAGAAGAGATGATAGCTTTGAAGGTGATGAAAAACCAAGGCGATTTAACAAACCTTTTAATGATGATTCAGGAGAGAAACGTTCATACGATAGAAAAGAGCGAAGTTCAGGAAGATTTGAAAAACCGTTTCGTAAGAAAGACGACAATAAAAAGTATAGTAAGAAAAGAAAAGAAACAACAGAACAGTTATCAGATGGACAGGTTCGTTTGAACAGATATATTGCCAACAGTGGTATTTGCAGCAGACGCGAAGCAGATGAATTAATTACTGCAGGTCTTATTTCTGTAAATGGTGAAATTGTTACAACAATGGGAACCAAGGTTTCGCAGAATGACGTGATTAAGTACAATGGTGAAACTATCAGAAATGAAAAGCCCATGTATCTTTTATTGAATAAGCCCAAGGACTACATTACAACTATGGATGATCCGCAAGACAGACGAACAGTTATGCATCTTATTGCAGGTGCATGTAAGGAGCGTGTTTATCCGGTTGGTCGTCTTGACAGAAACACTACAGGTGTATTGTTATTTACCAATGATGGTGATTTGGCAAAAAAACTTACCCATCCGAGTTATGAAGTTCAGAAAATTTATCATGTTGAGCTGGATAGAAATCTAAAGTCTTCTGATAAAGAAAAAATAAAAGAAGGGGTCATGCTCGATGATGGAATAGCTGTAGTTGACGACATACAGTACGATGGTGGATTTAATGACAAAAAACAGATAGGAATAGAAATTCATTCAGGTAAAAACCGAATTGTAAGACGTATATTTGAATCCATGGATTACAATGTAATTAAATTAGATCGCGTAGTTTTTGCTGGTATGACCAAGAAAGATATTGCACGAGGTAAATGGCGTTTTCTCTCGGAGATGGAAGTAAATGCTTTGAAGATGGCTACAGCAAAGGTGAACCCCAAAGAATTACGCAAAAGAATTACGCGAAGTAAATAGCTTTTTATAAATACACTTGAGTCATAGCGCATTGCATGGTTTGATTATTGCCTCCGGTATTTGGAGAGCAGTATTAATGACACCCGGAGGTGAGTTGCCATTTAATTTTGAAACAAAAGAAGTTAATGGACGAAGTGAGATTTTTATTAAAAATGGAGATGAAGAGATTGAAGTCAATGAAATATCGTATGCGAATGATTCTTTAATTATTCAATTACCGATTTACGATTCAGAATTCAGAGTTAGGGTTGCCGGTGATAGCATGAATGGCTATTGGTATAACAATTCCAGAAAAAATTATGCACCAACACCCTTCAAAGCTGTTTTAGGAGAAAGTTATCGTTTTATAAATAATGCAAAGTCTGAAATGAAACTCGCTGAAAAATGGAAATGGAAATTCAGCCCGGGCACAAAAGATTCATCTGAGGCAATTGCAATGTTTAAACAAGAAGGTGCCGATGTGAAAGGAACACTTTTAACTGAATCTGGTGATTATCGTTATCTTCATGGATGTCTGAATAATGACAGTTTGTTTTTATCTTATTTTGATGGGGCATTTGCCTATCTCTTTAAAGCATCTGTAAAAAACAATACAATGCAGGGTGTTTTTTATTCAGGGCATCACTGGCAACAACCCTGGCAAGCAGTGGTTGATGAAAATGCAGAATTGCCAGATCCTTTTAAGCTAACCTTTCTGAAGAGTGATACTACTTCTTTTTCATTTAACGCATTACGATTGGACAGTACGGTTTTTTCATATCCCCGAAAAGAATTAAAAGGTAGAGTAGTAGTTATTGAAATGATGGGAACATGGTGCCCGAATTGTATGGACGAAACAGCTTTTTTATCTGATTATTATTCCAGAAACAAAGACAAGGATATTACCATAATCGGTTTGGCATTTGAAAAAACATCTGACTTCAGAAAGTCAGTTAATAATGTGAAAAGAGTGAAAGACAGATATCATGTTCAGTATGAAACATTGATTGCCGGTAACAGAGAAATGGCTGCATCTAAAATGAATATGCTCAGTAAAATCAATGGCTATCCTACAACTATTATTATTGATCGCAAAGGTAATGTCAGAAAAATCTACACAGGTTTTAATGGGCCGGCCACAGGCTCATATCACGAAAAGACAAAGGACGATTTTATCCGTATTATGGATACGTTACTTTCAGAAAAATAGCTGTTCGCCTATAGTTTAGTGAATTTTAACCACAATTTTTTTCAGTTAGTCAAAAAACATACTTGCTGGTTTCAGAAATATGTTTAATTTGGGCTACTTTTTATCACCTATAATATTTAAATCAAATACCAAATGAATCGTATTCACCTAATTCTGGTGGTTTTGCTAATGTCGGCACAATCACTGTACTCACAATGTACATTAACCAATGCTACGGGTTGCTCTTGTCTGGGTGGCGGAACCAATTGTGATTTATTACCTGATATCACAGCATCAAGAAAGCCATTGACCATACTTGGCTCTAATGGTGTTATTGAATATTCACAGTCAGGGAATGGAGCTAACGATGGGCGTCTTAGAATTACAGTCTCAACACCTAACATCGGACATGGTCCAATGGAAACCCGCTCATCAAATATTTTTGTTTGCGGCACAGATACTTTTGTTGGTACAGCACCATCAATTTGTCCAGATAACATTACCTATCCTAAAATTATTATCAACCAAAGAATTTATCATAAAAATGGCAATTCAATGTCATATTATGATCGTCCTGCTGGAACCATGACTTATCACCCAACACATGGTCATCAGCACGTTGACAACTGGGGTGTTTACACATTAAGAACACCAACAGCAGACCCTAATCCGGTTAACTGGCCGATAGTAGGTAATGGTGCTAAACTTGCTTTTTGCCTATTAGATATTGGAGCATGTGCATCATCAAATGGAAGTGGATTGTGTATTGCGGACAATGGCGATACACTTGATACACCTGCAGAGTTTTATGGTAACTATGGTTTAGGTGGAGGAAGTTATGGCTGTTCAGCTACGTTACAAGGTATATCGGCTGGTTATTTTGATACCTATAATCAAAGTCTTGATGGCATGTGGATTAACATTCCTCCCGGTACTTGCAACGGTACGTATTACATCGTATGTCAACAGGACCCCGACAATTATTTTCTTGAGGAGAACGATAACAACAACGTAATGGCAGTGCCATTTACACTTACAAAACAAGGTGGTGTAGTTCCAACTGTGACTGCAAATGGACCAACAACATTTTGTGCAGGTGGCAGTGTAACTTTGACTTGCAGCAGTGCAAGCGATTATCTATGGAGTAATGGTGCTACAACACAAAGTATCACTGTTTCACAAGGTGGAACATATACCTGTACTGTAAATAATACATCAACTTGCGCTACTGCATCTACTCCTATTACCGTAACGGTTAATAGTTTTCCTGTAACTGCATCTACAAGTTCTGCAAATGTTTGTGCCGGAGATCCTGTGCAACTGAATGGCTCAGCAACAAGTTCAGGAACTGTAACTGTTGTACAAACTTTTTCTAACAATACAGCTTATCCTATTCCTGATAATAATTCAACAGGAGTTCAATCACCAATAACTGTTAGCGGTATAAATCCGGCAACGTTAAGTTCTGGTGTAGTAGTATCTGTAAATGCAAACATTACACATACTTATGATGGTGACATTGAATTGCGTTTGGTGGCTCCATCAGGACAATATGCTGTGTTAAGTAACCGCAGAGGTGGAAGTGGTGACAATTATACCAATACAACTTTTGCAATGAACGGACCAATGGCTATAACCAGCGGTAATCCACCTTATAATGGAACATTTATTCCTGAAGGAAACTTTAATAGTTTGACAGGTAATGTGAATGGTGTTTGGAAACTTCATGTAATTGACCGTGCCTCCGTAGATGTGGGTACTATTCAAAACTGGACATTAAAAATCAATTCACAAGTTCCGACAACAATATCGTATAACTGGACATCTAATCCTTCAGGATTTAGTTCAACGAATCAGAATCCGATTGCTAATCCTGCACAAACAACAACCTATACTGTCTCTGCAGTTGAAAGTACTACAGGTTGTGCTGGCTCAGGTTCAGTGACGGTGAATGTTGCAAATCCTAATGTTAGTGTTTCCGGCAACAATACAATCTGTTTAGGAAATTCTACTTCTCTTTCTGCAAGTGGCGCTACTACCTATTCATGGTCTCCTGCAACAGGATTAAGTGCTACTACAGGTGCCAGTGTTACAGCTGCACCGACACAAACCACTACTTATTCGGTTATTGGTATGTTGAATGGATGTTCAGATACCACACAGTTTACAGTAACGGTTAATCCTGTGCCTACAAATGTAAGTGCACTTGCAAGTCCAGGCTCATTGTGTGTTGGAGATATTTTGTTTTTGAGTGGGGTTGGTAATGATGTTACTTCTTGGTCTTGGACAGGTCCTGATGGCTTCAGTTCTACTCAATCAGCTCCATCAATAATTAATATTCAACCGGTACAGGCAGGGAATTATACAGTTACGGGTTCTAATGCCTGTGGCAGTGCCTCTGCACAGGTTATTGTGAATGTTAAACCTACACCTTATGCTTTAGTTTCTATAACATACCCTAATGGTCATTGTGCAGGAAGCTATGCTCAGGTGTGTGCATCAGATACTTCTAACGGAGCTTATGCACCATACACCTATCTTTGGGATAACAATCAAACAACTGCATGTATCAATCAAATAATACTTGCAAATCCGTTGCCCTTACATGGTCCGGATGTAACAATTGTTAATAGTTTTGGATGTGCATCAACGAATGCAACATTGTGGAATTTGCCTTTTGGTCCAGTGGCCGATTCAATTCAGAATCCACAAACAATTTGTCAAGGGGGTTCTTACGCAATAAACGGAAATATTTATACAACTACAGGAACCTATTATGATAACTTTATCAATGTTTCGGGTTGTGATAGTATAGTAATTACACAACTAACAGTAACACCCTCACTTAACATAATTGTAAGCGGAGTCAACTTCATCTGCGAAGGCCAGTCAACGCTATTAACAGCATCTGGTGCATCAGCATATACATGGAGCCCTGCAACTGGTTTAAATACCACTACCGGCACAACAGTTAGTGCATCACCATCATCAACTACTACTTATTTGGTTACAGGTACAGCCAACGGATGTTCAAATAGTACATCAGTTACTGTAAACGTAACTCCAAACCCGGTTGTTCAAACAAGTGGCGATGTTAGTGTGTGCAGCGGTCAGTTTGTGACCTTAAGTGCCAGTGGTGCATCGGACTATTCGTGGTCACCAGGAACAAATTTGAATACTACAACAGGTGCAACAGTTATTGCCAATCCTACTGCAACAACAACTTATACTGTTGTCGGCACAGATAATGGCTGTACATCTTCTGCATCAATTACCGTAAGCATTATTACACAGCCTATAGTTAACGTAACTGCCAGTACAACTTCTATCTGTAATGGTCAGTCAGCTACATTAACAGCTTCAGGCGCAGATACCTATACATGGAGTCCTTCAACAGGTTTAAATACAACAACTGGAGCAACCGTAATTGCAACACCAGCTACAACAACCACTTATATAGTAACAGGTTTTGTTGCCGGTGGATGTTTTAGTACAAACACAATAACTATCAATGCAAATACAGGAGGAGCAGCACCTGCCATGCCTGGATTGATAGCAGGTAATAAAAAACCTTGCCCAACAGTTAACGAAAACTATTCTGTCGCTTTCGTTGCCAATGCCATTGGTTATACCTGGACAGTTCCTTCAGGAGTAACCATTCTTTCAGGACAAGGAACTAACAGTATTCAAGTGAGTTTTGGATCTAACTTTTCCAGCGGTAGCGTTTCAGTAATTGCCAATGGAGCTTGTGGTGTTAGTTCCAAAAGATTGCTAACCATTACTAAGAATATTCCAGCTACACCATCAACGATTAGTGGTCCTGTAACCGGACTTTGTAATGCAGCAGGAAATTTTACAGCCGCCACAGTGAGTGGAGCAACTTCTTACACATGGTCGGTACCTACTGGGGCTAGTGTCGTGAGTGGACAAGGTACTAAGATTGCCTCTATTAATGTGAGTAGTAGTTTCAGCAGTGGTAATGTTTGCGTAACAGCGGACAATTCCTGCATGAGCAGTAAGCCACGTTGTGTTGCGATTAAGAAGACACCATCTGTACCAACAACTTTAACAGGACCAACCACAGTTTGTGCAGGACAACAAAATGTGACTTATCAGACTAACAGTGTGTTTGGAGCAAACAACTATCAATGGATTGTTCCTTCAGGATCAATAATTACCTCCGGACAAGGAACCACAAGCATCACAGTTAACTTCGGAACCAACCCGGGTAGTGTGGGTGTTAATGCATACAATGACTGTGGACATGCCGGCAGAAGAGCAGTGCATGTTGCATTTAATTGCCGCATAGGTGAGATGAGTAGTAGTGTTTCCGATTTAGAAGTAACCCCCAATCCAACTGCAACAGGAATGGTTAACCTGAAAATAAATTCAGAAACCAATGGTATAGCTTTGATTAAAATGACAGACATTTTAGGTAAGACGGTGTTAATAAAAAACATTGCAAATGTGATAGGAACAAACAATCACAAATTAGACTTATCTAAATACAATAAAGGAATATATTTGTTAACTGTTGATACAGGTAGTAAAAAACAAACATTAAAAGTTGTAATACAATAGTTATATCTAAAACCGGAATAATACCCTCCTAAGGGAGGGTTTTTATTTTTAAAGAATGAGAAGATTAATAATTTGTTTCCTGGTTTTATTTTCTGTGCAAGGGTTTTCACAACAGGTGTTAACTAACTATACAACAGCAAATTCACCATTACCTGAAAATTCAGTACGTTGTATTGAAGTTGATCATATAGGCAGAAAATGGATTGGGACCGATTATGGCCTTGCAGTCTTTGATGATGTTAACTGGAATGTTTATTTACCTTTCAGTTCAGGATTACCTGCAATGAGTGTACGCGCTATTGCATTCGACTCACTGAACAATGCATGGATTGGTACCCTTGGTGGAGGTGTTGCAAAGTTCGATGGTACAAACTGGATAGTCTATGATGACACCAACAGTCCTATTACAGAAAATTCAATTAGAACTCTTGCGTTTGATTCAGCAGGTGCATTGTGGATTGGTAATCAGGACGGGCTGGTAAAGTTTGACGGAACCAACTGGATAGTTTATTCTGCCGCAAGCAGTATCATTCAAAATACAATTGCATCTATTCATACTTCAAAAAACAGAAAAGTTTATGCCGGAAGTGTGAATGGCGGATTATTTATTCTTCACGAAGACACTATTAAATCAAACCTTAATATTTCAAACGGATCAGGAATTCCTGATAATACCATCTTAGCATTTGATGAGGATTCAGTTGGTAACATCTGGATGGCAACTCCTGCAAATGGAATTGTAGTTTATAGAAATATTGGCGGATGGTTTTGGTATTATATGGGGAGTTCTTTCATTCAGTCCAATAGTCTTTCCGACATTCAATTCAGCAACGATCATCAGTCTGTTTGGGTAGCCACTGCCGATAGTGGTATCATCAGAAAAACGGGCACAGTTTATACTTGCTTTAACACGGTCAATACGGCAATGCCTGATAATAATATTCAATGTCTGACAATTGACTCAATGAACAATATCTGGATTGGAACGGCAACACAAGGCGTTGTTAAGTTTCAGGATTTTACCGGATTAAGTAATCTTGCTCCTGCTGGTAATTTTGAGTCATATCCAAATCCGGTGTCAGACAAAATTAATTTCAAGGCAGAAATTTTGCCATTTACAGTTGAAGTAATGGATGTAAAAGGTGCTATAGTATATTCAGAGACTATCAATACAAACTTAAGTTCTATTGATGTCAGCAGATTAAAAAATGGTATTTATTCTTTGAAAGCTGTTTCCAAAGATAATGTTGCAGTTATAAAACGATTCTGTAAACAGTAGCTTTTATTCAGCTTCAAAAAGCTCTATTTTAAAAGTAGTTCCTTTTCCATATTCACTTTCAAACGATATTTTGCCATGCATATTTTCTATAATACTTTTTACCATAGCCAGGCCTAAACCTGTGCCACCACTTTTAGTTGTAAAGTTAGGTGTAAATATTTTTTGTTTTGCTTCTTCGGTAATGCCTTTACCGTTATCAGTGATACTAATATAAAATTGTTTGTTTTCTTTTGTAAGCTGAATCTGAATTAATCCTCGTTGATTTTCGGGGATAGCTTGTACAGCATTTTTAATAAGGTTACCAAAAGCTCTTAATGTTTGCTCCCAATCACCATTTACAATAGCTTCATCATCAATGTTGATTTTATTGAACACAAAATCTACATTTCGCACTTCACTATAGAGGTCAATGTTGCTTTGTATAGATTTTACAAGGTCAATTTTTTCAAAATTACCTTTGGGCATTTTTGCGAAGTTCGAAAACTCTGTCGCTATCCTTGATAGGGAGTCTATCTGCTCTATCATTGTCCTGGAAACTTTCTCAAAGATATTTTCGAAATTGTTATTCTTCTCTTTCCATGCACGGGCAAGATGCTGCATGCTCAACTTCATTGGCGTGAGCGGATTTTTAATTTCATGGGCAACCTGCTTGGCCATTTCACGCCATGCAGTCTCTCTTTCCGACTGTGCTAATGCATCAGCGCTTTTTGCCAACTTGTTCACCATCTTGTTGTACTCATTTACTAAAGAGCCAATTTCATCTCCTCCTTCCCATTCAAGAAGGTCGTTGCTACTGTCTAATTTTACTCTTGCCAATTTTTGCTGAATAAGGTTTAATGGTTTTACAAGCCGGTTTGAAATAATAAAGGTGATTACAATGGCGATCCCAAAAAGTAGTACGTAAATGTTGATTAGCGTAACCAAAAATCCACTGATTTCTTTTTTTAATTCATTTTGTCGGGCAAAGTAGGGGAGGTTGATATATGCAGCCACTTTATTGTCTTTATTAACAATAGTTTCGTATGCTGAAGTATATTCAAGTAAACCGATTTTTTCATCATGAATATAACCATTAGCCTGATAATTTTTAAGTTGATCGAAGGCACCCCGGTTCATCAACCTTGAAATAATCTCTTTATCAAATATTTTTGGTTGTGTTGAATAAATTAATCGCCCGTTTTTGTCATAGAGATTAAAATCGCTTGATAGTGTATTGGAAATTCTTGAAAAGTTTAAAGTGGTTTCTTCGGTTAGATTTGCCTCAGTTAAGTTTTTATCATTAAATTCTGATTCAATAGCCAGCATCAGTGTTGATAGTTTTTCTTTAATCCTAACCTTTTGTTCTTCGGAGTAACCTCGTGAAATATAAAAAATAGAACCGCCACCAATTAATAAAATAGCAATTACAACTAAGCCGACAACTGAAAGTTGAATACGTTTTCTGAAATCAAGATGTAACCTGAAATTATTAGCCAGGTAAAGCCAAATCAAATAAATCAACATGAATGATGCAGAAAAGAAGATAAAAACATACGAGAATAAAGTTACCTGTTCAATAGCCTGTGGCGATTTGTATGAAATTACAATTAGATTGGTTTTATCCTGATTATAGAACAAATGAATGTATCCACCTAAGGTTACAAACTGATCGGATTTAACAAGCCCAAACATTCTGTCATAAGTAGCAGCAGAATGAAAATAATTAAACTTACCACTTTGAAAAATTAGTCTTCCATTCTCATATTTTGCATAGCCATATTTTGAAAGATCGCGTGATGCAGGCATTTTTTCGGAAAGTAGTAAGTCCGGAAATCCTCCTTCTTCCTGATTAAATTTAGAATCGAGTTGAATAATTATTGTACCCGCAAGTTCGCCACCGGTGCCTTTTGGATATGTAATTTTTCCGAGGTAGCCTATTTTACCTGAGTTGGCACTCAGGTAATTGAATGAATGACTGAATGTAGGTCGTGTCTGAGTATTGATGATGCTATCATAAAAAGTTACATTGCGTAATGTATCGGAATTGGCAAACAGAGAAACACCTGCGGAGTCAAAAGCTTTAATTTGAATATCGTAACGTGTCCAATATGCCTGATTAA
The DNA here is from genome assembly GCA_037045145.1 of Bacteroidia bacterium. NCBI lineage: Bacteria > Pseudomonadati > Bacteroidota > Bacteroidia > Bacteroidia bacterium. Next base: position 21,352 of record JBAOIA010000011.1, on the reverse strand, counting down.
AGGCGTTTAATATGATTCGTTTTTTTATTTTTTCTTCCAGTAAAGGCGATCTTCCTTGTGTAATATTTGAGATAATAACAGGGTCAGTCTTCAGTTTCTGATCAATTTCCTGAAACAAATACTCTGCAATCAAGTCTTCTCTGTTTTCAACTTTAGATACCAACAGACGCATGTTGTTTTTTTCACGCACCATATTGAAACTCGAAATAGTATATGCAGCATAAACAGAAAAACCTGCTATGACAAACATGTATCGTACAAATGAAAAATTTTGTCTGCTTGTAAACCGTATATAACTGATAAATAGAATGAGCGAGTTGGTTAGGAAAAATGTAGCTACACCATAATTAATAAAGACTTCGGTATTGCGAAATAGAATTAATACAACCAGAAAAAGTCCTTGCGTAATTAGAAATAAAAGGAAATTGTATGGTAATGAGAAGCCGCTATACTCTGCAAATTTTACGGTTCCTTCACAGGATATATAAAACGAAAAAAGTAGGATGCCAATAATTAAAAATCCAATAAGACTGAAAAACGTCAATTCAAAAACATTGTTTACGTTGAAAGAAATTTTTGAGTTGAGAATTAAACCACTTATAAGATAATTAATAAATACGGAGAATAAAAAAGTAAACAACAGATTTCCGATTACAACTATAGAAAGTAATGTTGGGCTTTGCCTGATTACTTTTATTTTTCTCCTTCTTAAATGCAGATAGTTATAAACAAACAGAATGACACAACAAAAAACCGATGCACTTAGTAAAAAATCACCAAGCGAATTCAGAAAGTAAGATGTTGCATAAAACTTAGGGTTAAACAGCGGCATTCCGTAAAGAAATTCCGGAAAACGAAATGTCAGCATGAGCCATTTGATGAAAACCAAAAGGCTTATTATTACAAAAGACACGAATGGATTTTTTAATAACCACTGTCGTGCATAGAGATAGAATGAAATAAGTAAAAGAAAAAATCCAGCCAAATACAAGGCAGCTATATACCATAAGCGACCTGGATCACTCATTATGGGATTGTATTTGATACTAAACAAATAATTTCCATCGGAACTGATTACAGGATAGGATCCAACAGCGGGTGCAGGCAACAGTAAAGCATGTTCAGGAATTCCCAAAACAGGATTGAACTCATTTCGCAAATACTTGTTTTGAAAGTCGTATCCGGCACGAATGGGCAACAAGCCAATGATGGTAATATTTCTTCGTTGGTAACGAAACAATTCATACCAACCGTTTTTAAGCTGAATCAGTTGCTGATTGATACCATTTTTAACCTGATTGTATGCAAAGCTTACAGCGTTGTTATCCCAGTAAATTAATGAGTCGTTGAGATAGACAAAACTGTAGAAGGCACTAACAGGTTTTTGTGAGGTAAGCAACAAACTGTCATCAATGGCAGCATAGCTAGTTTGTCGCGACAACATATTGCCAAGCCATTCAACATATTTATTTGCCCGGTTTTCTTCTTCATGTAAAGTCTTTTTTGCAAAAACGGTTATCCGGATAAAGTCAAGATCGCGTTTATGCATATTCCATTCAAGAGCAATGGCAGAAAATACCAATACCAATGAAAGGATAAGTAGAAAATATCTGAAGTTCCCTTTGATCACATTCCGTAATGTTAAACTAAACAAAAGTATTTAATCATACGGAAGACCGTCAAAATAGTTATGATAATAAGCCTTTCAGAGCTTATTTCTCCGGAAAGTCTCTACTGCGCATAAGTGCTTTAACGTCAGGGTCGTTACCTCTGAAATTGCGGTAGCCGGCACTTTCATCTATTGATGCCCCAACACTAAACACATTTCGGTACAATTTATCTGCAATATTTTTATCGTACAAACCACCGGCTTGTGTAAAGGCTTCAGTAGCATCTGCACTGATTACATCTGACCACAGATAGCTGTAATAGCCGGCTGCGTATTCATCACTTGAAAATATATGTCCAAACTGTGGCAGTCGGTGACGCATTACAATTTCTGATGGCATATTCAGTGCTGCTAAGGTTTCTTTTTCAAATTGATCCGGATCTATTACCTTATCACTTGCAAGATGTAATTTCATATCAACCAATGCACTCGAAAGATATTCTGTTGTTTCAAAACCTTGATTGAATTTAGAGGCATTATCTAATTTTTCAATTAAACTCTTTGGCAATACCTGTCCGGTTTTGTAGTGTATTGCATACTTCTGTAATACCGTAGCCGTTGGTAACCACCGCTCCAGAAGCTGTGAAGGGAATTCAACATAATCTCTTGCCACATTAGTTCCGGAAATTGTTGGGTAAGTAACATCAGAACATAAACCATGCAGGGCATGTCCGAATTCATGAAATAAAGTAGTGGCATCATCCCATGAAATCAGTACGGGGTCATTACCGGAGCCTTTTATGTAATTGCAATTGTTTGAAACTATAGTTGTAATGTTTCCGCTCAGTTTTTCCTGTTCGCGATAAGCGGTCATCCATGCACCCGAGCGCTTTCCTGTACGTGCATAGGGATCAAAGTACCAAATTCCTCTTAACTTATGCGTGTTTTTGTCTTCTACTTTATATACAGTAACATCAGGATGAAAAACCGGCACATCATGAACCTGAGTAAATGAAAGATTGAATAATTCTCCTGCAACATAAAACATTCCTTCTCTGAGTTTCTCCAGCTGAAGATATTGTTTCACTTCATTCTGATCGAGATCATATTTTGATTTTCTTACTTTTTCTGCATAGTAACGATAATCCCATGGCTCAATTTTAATCCCTGCATTTTCTTTATCGGCAATAGCCTGCATATCGGTAACTTCTTCTTTTACTCTTGCAATAGAAGCTGGCCAAACAGATTCCATGAGTTTCATGGTTGCTTCAGGAGTTTTAGCCATTTTGTCTGAAAGTTTCTGATGAGCAAAGGATGCAAAACCCATCAGCTTAGCTCTTTCATAACGTAATTTTAATATTTCAGGAATAATTTTATTGTTATCGTTTGCATCACCATTGTCGCCCCTGTTTATAAACATTGTCCATACCTGTTTACGTAATTCCCTGTTGTTGGCAAAAGTTAAAAAGGGTTCAACTGCAGAACGCGTATTAGCAACCGTCCAGGTTGATTTGCCATGTTCTTTTGCATTTTTTGCATAAGCAGATTTTAAGTCGTCAGGCAATCCCGATAAATCAGCTTCATTTTTTATTTCAATAAATTTTTCATTCTCATCAGCCAATTGATTTTTAGAAAACTGCGTAAACAAGGTAGCCAATCGTGAATTAATAATAGCCACTTTAGCTTTATCAGCATCACTAAGTTTTGCACCGGCAAGGACAAAATTGTTGAAATAGCGTTTTAATAACTGATGTTGCTCAACACTGTATTTTTTTCCCACAGTGTCGTTACACACTTTTTCTATTCTTGTAAACAGTGGTTTATTTTGAATAATCTCATCATTAAACTTTGCAATCTGTGGCTCAATTTTTTCCTGAATAGCAGTCATTGCAGGTGTATTCAGATTGGATGACCATATATCATAAATTGCTCTTACACGATTTAAAGTAGCTCCGGCTTTTTCCATTGCTTCAATGGTGTTTTTAAAGTTGGGAGCTTCTTTGTTTGAAGCAATTTTCTGAATCTCTGCTTTCTTCTCTGCAAAAGCAGCTTCAAAAGCAGGAATAAAATATTCTTCTTTAACTTTATCAAATGCCGGCACACCATTGTAAGGCCCTACCCAGGGTTTTAATAATGGATTTGCAGATTGTTCTTTTATGTCTTTGTTTTCGCCAAATGAAGTTGCAACAATACTCATGGTTGTAAGTATTAAAATAGTTTTCTTTTTCATCACACAATTATTAATGATATTGAAGTTGTATTATTCTCTTGGCTAAGATAGAAAAATCAAACCACACAGAAATGTTATTGTCTGTGTGGTTTGAAGTATTATTTTTTTGATTTAAAAGTTAATGTTGTATTGAGATTTTTCCGGTGTGAATTTTATCACCACATACCATTTTAATCAGATAGATACCATTACTTAGCCCTGTCAGGTTAATAGTCTGAATATTCATTCCTGAAACTACTTGCATATTTTGAAGTTCAACAACGGTTCTTCCGGTCATATCTGTCAAACTCATATTTACAGATTTCATTTCATTATTTGCAATATAGAAAGGTATGTTTAATTCGTTTCCACTGTTAGGATTTGGGTATGGATTCAGCAATTGTGTTTCCAATCCTTGAGCAATATTTTCCTGAACAGAAGTTAAAATGCCGTCATATTTTATCTGTGCATTGGCAGCACTTTGCTGAATGTCGGCAAGGCTGTCACCGGCAATCAATGCAAAGGCAACGGTTATTGAATCGCCTCCGGCAAGGTTAAAGGGTCCTGAGCTTACAACCTGAATCACGTCATTTCCTGCAGGAAGTGTGTTTCCTGCCTGCGCACGGCTTGTGCTTAAGGTAGTATATTTTTCGGCACTTGTAAAATCGCTTGTAGCATCAACACCACCTGCACCACCGGTTACATTGTCTATGGCATAAGAGTTAAACGGTGTCGCTGACAGGAGTTTGATACCTGCATAAAGCCCGCCATTATCTGTACACCATGTATATCCCATTTTAATTCCTGCATCAACATCAGACTTGTTATTAGCATAGGTTTGAATATCCCAATCGGCACAAATGCCGGCATAAAGTGTACTCAATGCATTGGTGCCTGTATTTTTAATATGATATTCAACAATGATAAAACGTGAATTTCCGGGTGAACTCCATGCATAAGTGTTATGTCTGACTAAAACTTTTAATCTGTTTGCAGTGGCAACATTGTTGTCGTTAAAATTTGTTGTCAGGTCAAATTCTGATTTTACAGAAGGAATAATAGCTTTAATAGCAATTTGTTTTTGAAAGTCATCATCAAAATTTGCACCATCACGACAGTTGTCGGAAACAAGATTGTTGTTGCCAATCATCAATCCACCATCATAAACTAAATTATCACCATTAAAATCAAAACCCAATCCTGAAACCTGATTTATACCATAATAAAACAAACGTCCTTTACTGGTAATGGTTGTTGCCACTTCATTGATGTTAACATTTATGTAATCCACATTTACAACAACAGTAAAATATTGGTTAACGATGAGGTTACCATCGGTAAAAGAAAGCTTAAATACAACACTTGAATTTACCGGAGCAGAAGGTTTTATCTTAACTAAAAATGGAGTAGTGGCAGTATTAACCAAATCAAGTGTTGCCATAGCACCGGGGTTAATAGTATTATTTAAAATAGTAACACTGCTTGAAACTGTTGAAAGTGTTACAGTAAGATTTGAAAGTGGTGCAAGAAGATTAAGCACATCACCTGAAATTCGTAATGTATCTCCGGCAACAAAAGCAAGATCATTATTATCTGATAGACTGATATTATCCATTCTAACCCCTTTTGGACTTTGTGTAACTGCATTATAAAGATTCACACGTCCGGTGCCTAATTTGTCAATGTAACCACTGTTGCCCGAAACGCCATAAATATTATCGGCAGTCATACGTAATTGTTCTGCCACCTGCATGTTGTTATATGACGGGAATTGCGATTTTACAATAGCAGCACAGCCTGATGTAATGGGTGCAGACATTGAAGTTCCATCCAACGATGCATAGCTATTGTTATATAAAGTTGAGAAAATGTTTGACCCGGGAGCAGAGATATCTACGGAGTAATTATAGGTAGAGAAAGATGATTTTTCATCACTTGAGTTTGTTGCAGCAACACTAAATGCATAATTGTATGCAGCTGGATATTGCGCAATATCGGTGTAGGTGTTTCCTGCAGAACAAACAACCAAGGCTCCTTTATTTACCGTTGCATAGGTAATGGCATCTTGTCCAACGCTGCCACCTGCACTGCCTCCCCATGAGCAGTTGATGATCTGACATCCATGATCGGCAGCGTAAACAATACCTTCATAACCTCTGTCAATTGTGGTAACGGAAGTGGCATTGGCGCACTTAACCGGTAAAAATTTACAATTAAATCCAGGTGAAGCAACACCGGTGCCATTATTAGTTGTAGCAGCAGCACATCCCGATACATGTGAGCCATGATCGCTCATGTCTACCATTGGGTTATTGTCGTTCATACTCATATCCCATCCACGGTAATTATCTATGTATCCGTCATTGTCATCATCCACACCATTGATAGGGTCGGCATAATTGTATTTAATATTGTTCTGCAGATCGGGGTGATCCCAGTCGGTGCCTGAATCAACAATCCCGATAACAACAGCGGTGTCGCCTTGTTGTGTGTCCCAGGCACTAAAAGCCTGAATTTTTGTAAGAAACCACTGCGAGCCAATCTGTCCGTCATTGGGTGTAAAGTTTGTTTTATAGAGGTAAGACGGTTCAGCATAGACTAAAACACCTGTGGCAAGCATGGCGTTAATTGCTTTCTCTATGGAGGCCGTTGGACTAATCTGCGCCACATAGATTAAACTCAAATCGGCATACTGTTGATGCATGGCATTTCTTTCAGTAGCTGGTTTTTCTTTTCCGGGAAACATTTTTGCAACAGTTGTACAGCTTAAATTGTTTAAAACCACATTCAGTGGTTGTATGTTGATGCCTGTAGCTGTACAGAGCGAGCGGTAGGTATCTTTAACTTTAAAGACGACCTTTCCTTGTTGATAATCTTCTGATGTAATACCTGCCGGAAGTGTAAAATGACCGGTGTTGTTGTTCGTGGCTGATGTAATCCATGGTGCTATCCATAAAAAGGATGCAATGATGCAATTTTTAAGCATATTATTTGTGTGACTTTTTGGAGTTGCGAATGTATATAAAATGAATATGTCGTTCACCTTCAGTTAATAAGTGAGAGGTAAAAACAATATTGGCGCTGTACCGTTTATCAGTTGTATTGTTTCATAGGCTTAGGTTAGGTACTCCGGTTGCAAAAATTATTTTGTAACCGGAGTTTTTTGTCAGATTTCCACTACTTTTAAGCCATGATAAAGCTGGTGATTGTTGATGATGAAGTCAACCAGATTAAGCTTATAAGAGACTGCATAGAAAGTTACTTCCCGCAGATAAGAATTCTGGGCACAGCGAACTCTGTACCGGAGGCAGAAACACTTATCCGAAACACAAAACCCGATTTGGTTTTTAGTGATATTGACATGCCGCCTTACTCAGGTTTTGACCTTTTGAAGAGATTTGAAAAAATTGACTTCAGTGTTGTTTTTATCACCGGTTTCGATAAGTATGCCGTACGTGCATTTGAAGTAGCAGCGGTTGACTATCTTGTAAAGCCTGTTACGCCCGAATTCCTTCAACGGGCCATAAAAAAGTTTGAGGTAGAGGCCGAGCGTAAAAAATCTGCTGAACTGTTGCAGGTATTACTTCACAATCACAACGTAAGTCAAAAGGACGAAATGCACATTGCCCTTCCCAAATTTTCAGGGTTTGATGTACTCAAGTTAAAGCAGGTAATACATATCAGAGGCGAAGGCAATTATTCCCGCTTTTTTCTTACAGACAATACAGAGCGTTTGGTCACTAAACAATTAGGCGTTTATGAAAAAGCACTCACTGATTTTGATTTTTTCGAGTACATAAGTCATATATGGTTAACTTGTCACACGTAAAGTCTGTAAGCCACAATAATGGTGGAGAAGTAATCATGTCAAACGGAAATACCATAGAGATTGCCCGAGGCAGAAAAGAAGATTTTTTATTGAAATTGAAGCCTTTTTAATAGCAACTATCTTTTGTACAATCACATCTGCAGTTGATACAAGACCATTAGGTTGTTCAATTAATTGTATATTACTTTGAAGTCATATCCTCAACTCGGATTTGGAAATCGCCCTGAGGCTAACCCTTTTGAAAAATTCTGATTTCCGGTATTAACGAATACCGGAATCAGATAAATTTTAACAGTGAAAAAAGTAATTATTACAAAACCGCAAAAATTAAAGACATGAAAGAGTTGAAAATGTGCCCCATCACCAAATGCGAAACCGGAGCAAAGCTTATAGGTGTAAAAATTGATAATGATACATTTGATTTTTTAAAAGAAAACATCGTTGTGGATGAAGACCTGTTTGATGTGATGACTGCAATCAGCAATCCCGAAAGGCGGTTCCGTTTTAGTAATGTTTGCTTAGAAAGCGGATGCAAGCACTGGCAGGGAGAATCGTGCGGATGTCTGCGAAAAGTGCTTAAGGATATAGAAAACCTGTCATTGAGTAAGGACACCACTTTACCACAATGCAGTATTCGCGAAAGATGCAGGTGGTTTCATCAGGAAGGACGCAGGGCCTGTGATATATGCCCACTATTGGCAATTATAGATAAAGATATGATCGAGACATCATAAGCTCTATTCTGTACATAAAAATCTAAATTGTGTTTTCATTTGGTTTGTTATGCTACAAGTAGTCATGATGCTTTTTGAAATTTTTATAAATGGTTATCCTCTATAATGACAGATTGATTTTTTATCTTTACACTGCAATTTTAAATAAGCCATAACCAATGAAAACAGTAATAGTTGTAATATTTGTTTTTTTATTTTCTAACGCTGCTAAAGCCCAAAACACCTTCGAAAAAGTAGTTGATACATTGGGTAGTGGTGGAGCAAATTGTATTATGCAAACTTTTGACGGGGGTTACATTTATTGTGGTGTATGCTCTTTGAACGGCAATGATGCCATTATTGTTAAACTTGATTCTATTGGAACTATTGAATGGGTAAAAAGATATAGCGGACCAGGAATTGAGTCTGCGGATTATATAGAACAATTGCCCGACAGTGGCTATATCGTAAATGCTATATATGATGGGGGATTGTATTCAAAAAGCTGGCTTTTGCGGCTTGATGTAAATGGCGATTCGCTTTGGACAAAAACATTTTCTGCTGGCACAGGTGCTACAGATCCATCGGTGCAAAATAGTATGACTTCAGTTAATAGTGCAATATATGGACTAACGGGTTACTATAAGCCAATGCCTCCTACATTTATCAGTGCTTTTTTTATTGCAACAGCTGGAAATGGGTTTCAATTGTCAAATAAAATTTATAGTCCTTCAATTTATGGCACTGATTCTCGTTCAATAGAAAAAACATTTGACGGTGGTTTCGTAATGGCAGGTGTTATTGGGAAACCTTTTTCGCAATCTGATATTTATGTAATCCGAACCAATACTTATGGTGATACCTTGTGGACAAAAGCTTATGACCTTTCATGGCATGAAGCAGCATTTGATATTTTCCAAACTAATGACAGCGGTTTTATAATAACGGGTATCGTTCAGAATTTATCGACATTTCAATATAATTTGAGTTTAATCAAAACTGATTCTAATGGAGACACCCTTTGGACAAAGCTTTATGGCGGTTCACTTACCTGCGAAGGACGTTCAATTCTTCAAACAAATGATGGAGGGTATGTTGTTGTGGGTACCATAAATAACCCTGATCCTCAAGTTTATATTTTAAAAGCTAATCAGAATGGAGATACAATATGGACAAAAGAATTTGGTAGCATAGCAGGTGACCATGGTTATTTTGTCAAACAAACCAAGGATGGCGGATACATCATTAGTGGTGATGGCTTTATTAATGGTGTTGGAGGTGCTTACATAATAAAAACCGACAGTTTAGGAAATATTAATTCCGGAACGGGTGTTGCCGAAGTAAATAACCCATTTAAGTTTAATATTTATCCCAATCCTTCAACCGGAATTTTTCAGGTACATGTTAACGGTATGGCAACGAAAACGGCATCCCTGTATATTTATAATACCACATCGCAACTAGTTTATGCCGGAAACATAATAAATAATAAACCTAAACAGATTAATTTATCCGAATTGGCTTCCGGTATTTACTCACTCAGAACCATCATAGGAAGCCATCAATATTTTTCAAAAAAAATAGTCATTCAAAAGTAAATCAACAATTATCAGTCTAACTATAAAAAACGAAATAAAATGAAAAAGCAATTTTTGTTTGTTATCACACTTATTGTAGTTTATACATCAAGTTACTCGCAAAGTCAATTGAACCACTGGTACATTTCGCCAAAAAAGATGGACATGTCCTTGTCCCCACCGATTCCATCTACAATCTCGCCTACTTTTGGTGGAGTTTCTGCTGCTACTGTTGTACAGGTTGCTAATGGCATGTATGACAAAGCGGGCAATCTTTTATTTTACGTGTCAGATGGAGGCGTATATGATTACAACAATACACTTATAGGCTCTCTTAATAATGGTGGAACAGAAATAATAATAGTTCCATTTGGAGATAACGATACCATTAACAATTGCCATCGGAAGTTTAACGTTTTTACAACATCTGGAGGTTTTACAAGCGCAACAAGTTTGTGGCGTGCGGAGGTAGATTTGAACAGTTTATCTGTTACCTCAACACTTGTTGATACAATAAACTATTATGGCAATACAGGAACTGAGTTTGGAGCTATTGCTGTGGGTAGAGTAACCTCAAGCAAACGATATCTTTATTTTTTAGCAGGCCCGGGTACAACAAATTCAACAGCAGGAGGAATAAAAAAAGTAACCATCAAGAATGATGGTTCTGTAACCCTTAACGGTCGTATTTATCCCACGGTTGCAAATCCTAACAATAATACCGGTGCAGAAGTGTTTGCACAGGAATTGGATTTGTCGCCAGATGGAAAATGGCTGGCATGGGGTAGCTATGCTATGGTAAATCACCAATCGGGTACACAATTTCGATATCATATTTTGGAACTAGATGCAAGCGGTGATTATTTAAATAATTCTTATAAAAGATTTAATATTCCCAATTACACGGGCAATAACACTGTAAGCGATTTCAGAGGGATAGAATTTTACCAATCAGGTAACACTACAAAACTTTTTGTAGGTGCAGGTATAGATGGTATTTTTTATATTAATCTGCCATGGTCAAACTGGTCAAGCTATCCCACGCCTCCTCCAGCCTCTGATTTTACTCAGATAAGCGGCTCATCAGGCACAAACTTATCAACTTACGGTAAGTCACAAATTGAGCTTGCCTATAATGGAAGAATGTATGCTGCCTGCAATCCCAGCGGTAACATGTATAATATGGGTTCTTTTGATCCACAAAATTCTATTCCTCAAATATTGGGAAATAACTTTTCTTTTACTTTATCCAATGTTCCTGGCGGTACATGGGGTACTTCCTTTTACACCCTACCCGATCAGATAGATGGACAGGATTATAGTGCAATCACACCATCTGTTTCAGCACAGGTAGTAACCACGCATACATTGAATTATCCTGACAATGCAATCACCAACCAAAGCACTACGTGGAGCTATGGCATAAGCAATCCATTGGGAGTAAGTGTACCAATACACGTAACAGGAGAATTGCGCATACGGCAAAATTCCAACCTCATTATTTCCGGCATGACGTTTAAATTTAGTCCGGAAGCAAAGGTTATTGTAGAGCCCGGCAGCACGCTAACACTTACAGATGGTACGTTGTTAACCTCAAACTTTATGGGCGACCCATGTAATGTAGCCTATACCTGGCAGGGCGTAGAAGTATGGGGCAGCCAGAGTAATCAAAGTCAGAATATACTGCCGCTTGCAGTGGGTAAGCTCACCATTAAAAATAATTCAACAATAGAATATGCAATATGTGGTGCCCGAGCACAAAAGTTTTATAACCCTGCCGTTAATTTACACAGAGGCGGAATTATTGTTGCCACTACCGGAGCTACATTTAAAAACTGCATTATGGATGTGGAGTTTTTGCCATACATTAATTTATATAATGGCAAGAATTATGGCAACAGGAGGATGAAAGGGAAATTTTTCATAATGTAGTTTGAGCAATGTGAGCCGAAAGGCTCAAATAAAATGAGCCAAAAGATATTTTTATGAACACCATTTACTGATTACATTTGTGATACCTATAGAAGATAAAAGGCAGGATGCCTATTAATGTATATATCACCAAAAAAACCAAACACCATAAAGACGCTATGCAGAAACAGATAAAGATTATATTAATAATAGTGTTGCTGAGCAGCCTGAAAGCTAAAGCCCAAAACACTTTTGAAAAAATTATTGATACGTTGGGGAGTGCCGGGGCATATAGCATTCAGGAAACCTTTGATGGGGGATATGTTTTTTGCGGAGGCAGCATCTATAATGGCAACGATGTTTGTATAGTAAAACTTGATTCTGCCGGCACCATTGAATGGGCAAAGATTTACAGTGGGCCCAGTATGGAAGGGGCTAATTATATTGAGCAAACTCCGGATAGTGGTTATATGGTAAATGCAGTTTATGATATAGGCGTACCTTTTGCAAGAAGCTGGCTTCTAAGACTTGACGCAAATGGTGATACGCTTTGGACAAAAGTTTTAAGTGGTGGTACTGGAGCAACCATACCCTCAATGGTTAACAGCATGGCTTCGGTTAATAATGCTATATATGGACTAACGGGTTACTTTGAACAAGATACGATGCCAATTGTTCCCAGAGTCTTTTTTATTGCCGTACTGAGCAACGGATTGGTGGCGGCAAATAAAACATATAATTATTCTTCTACATTAAGCAGCGATGCTAGAGCCATAGATAAAACCTATGATAACGGATTTATTATGGCAGGTGCAGGTGCCACATCATCCCAGTATGGTGATATTTATGTAATTCGCACCAATGCCTATGGCGATACCTTATGGACAAGAACCTATGATAAATCAACAAGCGATGCTGCCATGGATGTGAAACAAACTACTGACAGTAATTTTATTATTGCGGCAATTACCTATGATACTACTGTGTATAAGAATAATATTTATTTAATCAAAACAGATGCTGCAGGTGATACCCTTTGGACAAAAAAGTATTTTTATCCTCTTCATCAGGTTGTTTACTCCATAGACCAAACCACCGATGGTGGGTATATAATGACAGGCAATACGGACAATTCTAATGGCAGAAGTTTATATTTAATAAAGACAAATGCCACAGGCGACACACTGTGGACAAGAACGTATAACCCAAACATTGATAATTACGGCTATTTTGTTCGGCAAACCAAAGATGGAGGATTTATTATTTGTGGGGCAACATCCACAGGAAGTTACATCATCAAGACAGACAGCCTGGGCATGGTAGGCAATGGCACAGGCATTGCCGAAGTAAACAATCCTTTCGATTTCAGTGTTTATCCAAACCCTTCATCCGGCAATTTTACCATTCTGTTCAAAGGAATTCCGAGAAAAAATGCTGAACTAAAAATTTATAATATCATGAACCAATGTGTTTATACCGGCACATTGAGCAGCTATAAAAAGGAAAGTGTTGACCTGCACCATCTGTCCAACGGCATATACATAGCCACACTTTATTATGGTGCAAGAACAGTATCAGAAAAAGTAATAATTCACAAATAACATCTTATCTTTTAAAAAACCAACAAATGAAAAAGCTATCCAACCTCATTACCACATTGCTGATGCTAAGCATCACAGCACCCCTTCAGGCACAAATGAAAAACTGGTTTATTGCACCCAATAAAGTGGATGTGCAAATCAACAACGTAGTGGTTACACCCATTGCAGGTAGCCCGGCCACAGCCATTCAGGTGGCCAACGGGGTTTACGACAGTGGCAACAACCTTGTTTTTTATATAGCCGACAACAAAGTGTATGACTACAACAACACCCTGCTGGGTACAATAATTACAGGAGGGGCAGAGGTGATTATTGTTCCTTTTGGCACCAACGATACCATTACCAATTGCCAGCGGAAGTATAATATTTTCAGCACCTGGGGAGGAGGCAATAGTATTACGGGTTTGTATCGGGCAGTAGTGGATATGAATAGTTTGTCGGTAGAGACATTGGCAGATGCCTTGGTGGAGGTTCAATTTAGCGGTGTTGTAAATACGGAGTTTGGAGCCATTGCCTTAGGTCTTCCGCACGGAGTAGATCAGGAGCGTTATCTTTATTTTATGGCAGGCTCGGGTACGCTAACTTTAGGGCCATCGGGCAGTGGGCAGATCCATAAAGTAATAGTAAACAATGACGGCACGGTGACGGTTCCAGTTAATACATCACAAATATATCCAACCACACCGCTGGATAATGATGGGGCACGAATTTTTTCGCGCGAGTTGGAACTGTCTGCCGATGGAAAATGGTTGGCCTGGGCAAGCTATGCAAAGGGAAATTATGGAGGCGGTTTCCCCACCCAACAGCGCTATCACTATTTGGCATTAGATGGCAACGGAGATGCAGATGTAACCACTTATGGAGCCAACGTTTATCAGGAGTTTAATATTCCCGGAGCTAATTATAATCTAAGCACATCAGGTTTTCGCGGAGTAGAGTTTTATCAAGATGGTAGCACCACAAAACTTTTTGTAGGAGCAGGTACTGATGGTGTTTTTTCTGTGGATGTAGCTATTCCTTATAATGCCAACCAGACACCAACATTTGTGAATAATTCACCAGCTTATGGTTTTTCACAAATAGAGTTGGCCTACAATGGAAATTTGTATGCAAGTTCAGGTAGCTTAAATATAATTGGTGCTTTTAACCCTACCGCGGGCAGTCCTTCTATATCAACAGGACAACCATCATTTGCATTCCCCAATCCGCCAAAAGCAGACTATACACTAGGAGGTGTAAACCCGAATAGTACGCTTTACACCCTACCCGATCAGATAGACGGGCAGGATTATAGTTCGATAACACCATCTGTTGCACCACAAGTAGTAACCACGCATACATTGAATTATCCTGCCAATGCAAGCACCAACCAAACCGCTACATGGAGTTATGGTACATCAAACAATCCATTGGGAGTAAGTGTGCCAATACATGTAACAGGAGAATTACGTATAAGGCAAAACTCCAACCTCACTATTTCCGGTATGACGTTTAAATTTAGTCCGGAAGCAAAGGTTATTGTAGAGCCCGGCAGTACGCTAACACTTACAGATGGTACGCTGTTAACTTCAAACTATATGGGAGACCCATGTAATGTTGCCTATACCTGGCAGGGTGTAGAAGTATGGGGCAGCCAGAGCAATCAAAGTCAGAATATAATGCCGCTTGCAGTGGGTAAGCTCACCATTAAAAATAATTCAATAATAGAATATGCAATATGTGGTGTTCGTGCGCAAAAGTTTTATAACCCTGCCGTTAATTTACACAGAGGCGGAATTGTTGTAGCCACTACCGGAGCTACATTTAAAAACTGCATCATGGATGTGGAGTTTTTGCCTTATGTAAATTTATATAATGGCAAGAATTATGGCAACAGGAGTTATTTTTCCGGAGTAAATTTTATTAACGAATAACTATATTTTTTCAAATACACCGCAGCATGTATATATAGATGGTTGCACAGGCATGAGTTTTTTGGGTTGTCAATTCAACAATTATAATTCATCAGTAATGTTTAACAAAAAAAGCATAGGAATCAAATCCATGAATAGTAATTTTATAGTTAACAGTGGTTCATCGTTTAATAACTTATATAGAGCCATTGATGCACGAAGTACCGGAGTACCAATTTCCTTTACTGTGGCAAACAGCACATTCACCAATAATCAAACGGGGATATATACCAGCTACGTCAATAATTTCAATCTGTTGTTAAACACATTTAATGTAGGTGGAAATCAAATGACTGGAGCCACAGTACAGTTAGGCATACAAAACATGTATGGTACAGGCTTCACTATTGAGGAGAATCATTTCAACAAGTCATACAACCCAGCATACAATCCTTCAAAATTTGGTATAGCCAGCTACCAAACCGGCACATCGAGTAATCAGATATATAAAAACACTTTCAACGAAGTTAACTTTGGAAACTATGCATGGGGCATCAACCGCAGCAGTACAAATCCAAACTTCCAGGGACTTCAATACTTATGTAATGAGAATACTCAAAACGTAAATTACGATTTTTATATATATACCTCAGGCGAGACAACGTGGGATGGCATCAGGTTGAATCAGGGCAGCTTGCAAAGTCCTGCGCGAAACACTTTTTCTGCAGGTGAGGTAAATCAAGGGAATGACATTTACAATTTTTCACCAGCACAGCTAAGTTATTATTGCAAAACCGGCAATATGCAGCAGACCCCTGTAAGTACGTATAAGGTAACAACAATTCCAATAAGCGGAAGTGAAACATGCCCCTCCAATCTGTGCGATCCACCTTGTGCATTGAGGCCGTTAGATGAGGTGGAGCTATCACAGTTGTATATGGAATATGATTCTGCCGAGACAGCCTATTTGAATTTACTCTATACATATAATACGCTTATGGATGGTGGCAGTACAAACAACCTGCTGACACAGATACAACAAACCTGGTCCACCGAGGCAACAACATTACGAGACGAGTTGTTGTTATTGTCGCCTTATGTATCGCAAGAGGTTTTGCGTGATGTTGCAGGCACAGGCATACTGCCACCTGCCATGCTATTGGTAGTATGTATGGCCAATTCTGATGCAACAAGAAGTGAAGATTTTTTAGACTATTTGCAATATGATATACCATCACCCTTGCCAGCATATATGATAGCCGCCATTGAGACAACGTGGGATGTAGGCACCTCGCGCACAGTAATGGAAAACACACTAGGCGACTACAATGAAAAAATGGCATTGGTGTCAAACAAGATATTATCAGATTTAAATTATAAGAACAACCAAACTATTGAAGAATCGAATCCGGGCGACACCACCAATATTTCACAACAAATAAATTATTGGTTAAATCGGATTCAAACTCTGGAGGCAAAATATGAGATGGCAGAACATTACTTTGAAGAGGGCAGCTATGCATTGGCAGAAGATGTTTTACTATCCATACCACTATGCTACCGATTGACAGAAGCAGAACAGCAAACCTTAACGAGTTACAACTACATTTATGAATACAGAAAGAATCTTTTAGATTCTGGAAAAAACCTTTCCATGCTCGATAGCAGTCAGATCAATGAGTTGATTTTATTTGCAAATAACAACGCAAATATAGCCGGAAGCATAGCTGAAAACGCACTATGTTTTTATTATGATATATGTACACAGGATAATTATGATACCACAGGTACAGGAAACAACAGACAAATGCGAAATACAAATATTCCTGCAGCGCATTTTCAGGAGGTGCAAGATGTAGTGGCATGCAGGGTGATGGTTTTACCGAATCCAGCAACTGACAAGGCAACATTTCAATATAGCATCAACAGCTTAAAAGATAAACCAGAGTTTGAGATAAGAGATATGACAGGACGAGAAATAATGAAGGTGAGGATAACAGAAAAAGAAGGTGTAATAGAATGGCAGACAGTTGTTGTTAAAAGCGGTATGTATTATTTTAGTATAAAAGCAGGTAGTAAAACTTTGGCAAGAGGGAAGTTGACGGTGAGAAAATAAAAAGATAGCATCCTCATAGGAGAGTGAAACAGAAGTCATTCTCCTATGAGGATAAAACTGTAAAGAAATAAAAAAGTGTAGTTACAATGGAATAACATTATTCAATCAACCAAATATGAGTAAAAAACAACTAAAAAACATACGAGCAGTCCTCATTCTATTTATTATTTTGTTGAACACCATAAAAGTGCAAGCCCAAAACACTTTTGAAAAAATTATTGATACGTTAGGCTGTTACGGAGTTCTATAGTATTCAGGAAACCTTTGATAAGGGATATGTTTTTACAGGCACTAATTCTATTAATGGTGGTGAGGTATTAGTGACTAAATTAGATTCCATTGGAACCATTGAGTGGGTAAAAACTTTTAACGGACCCGGTGCTGAAGGCGGAACTTACATAGAACAATTACCAGACAGTGGTTACATTGTAAATGCTTTATATGATGGTGGCCTATATTCTAAAAGCTGGCTTTTGCGGCTTGATGTAAATGGCGATTCGCTCTGGGCAAAAGTTTTTTCTGCCGGAATAGGTGCAACAAATGTTTACTTTGGAAATAGTCTGGCTATGCTATATAGCGCCATTTATGGTCTAACGGGATTTTTCACAGCAACTTCCGCTACTAATGGGAGCGCTTATTTTATTGGTGCTTTAAGCAACGGACTGCTAATAGCTAATAAAGTATATAATTATTCTGCTACTTTAAGCAGCGATGCTAGGGCTATTGATAAAACCTTTGATGGTGGTTTTATTATGGCCGGTGGCATTGGACTTCCTTCATCCGGAGGATGAAATCTATGTAATCCGCACCAATGCTTATGGTGATACATTGTGGACAAGAACCTATGATAAATCAACAAGTGATGTTGCAATGTCAATTCAGCAAACTTCTGATAGTAATTTTATTATTGCAGCTATTACTTACGATACCACATTTTATAAAAACAATACTTATCTAATAAAGATTGATTCACTTGGAGATACGCTTTGGACAAAACAGCATTATAGTTTAGACGCAATAGAAATCTATTCACTTCAACAAACTAAAGACAATGGATTTGTTGGTGTGGGCACAATTTTTAACGGTGTTCCACTTCATGGATATTTGCATCTTTTTAAAGCTAATTCTAATGGAGATCTTGAATGGACAAAGCAATTTGGTTCGCCACCGGGTGCTTTAGGTACATTTGTCAGACAAACAAAAGATGGCGGTTATATTATTTCAGGACAAACTTTTGGAAGCACCGGTGCTAAAGCATACATAATAAAAACTGATAGTACAGGTAATGTGCTTACCGGGCTTAATCATCCTGAAAGAAATAATCCTGTTTGTTTTAGTGTTTATCCAAACCCTTCATCCGGCAATTTTACCTTTCAGTTCAAAGGCATTCCAAAGAAAAGGGCTGAATTGCGCATTTATAATATCATGAACCAATGTGTTTATACCGGCACATTGAGCAGCTATAAAAAGGAAAGTGTTGACCTGCACCATCTGTCCAACGGCATATACATAGCCACACTTTATTATGGTGCAAGAACAGTATCAGAAAAAGTAATAATTCACAAATAACATCTTATCTTTTAAAAAACCAACAAATGAAAAAGCTATCCAACCTCATTACCACATTGCTGATGCTAAGCATCACAGCACCCCTTCAGGCACAAATGAAAAACTGGTTTATTGCACCCAATAAAGTGGATGTGCAAATCAACAACGTAGTGGTTACACCCATTGCAGGTAGCCCGGCCACAGCCATTCAGGTGGCCAACGGGGTTTACGACAGTGGCAACAACCTTGTTTTTTATATAGCCGACAACAAAGTGTATGACTACAACAACACCCTGCTGGGTACAATAATTACAGGAGGGGCAGAGGTGATTATTGTTCCTTTTGGCACCAACGATACCATTACCAATTGCCAGCGGAAGTATAATATTTTCAGCACCTGGGGAGGAGGCAATAGTATTACGGGTTTGTATCGGGCAGTAGTGGATATGAATAGTTTGTCGGTAGAGACATTGGCAGATGCCTTGGTGGAGGTTCAATTTAATGGTGGTGAAAATACGGAGTTTGGAGCCATTGCCTTAGGTCTTCCGCACGGAGTAGATCAGGAGCGTTATCTTTATTTTATGGCAGGCTCGGGTACGCTAACTTTAGGGCCATCGGGCAGTGGGCAGATCCATAAAGTAATAGTAAACAATGACGGCACGGTGACGGTTCCAGTTAATACATCACAAATATATCCAACCACACCGCTGGATAATGATGGGGCACGAATTTTTTCTCGCGAGTTGGAACTGTCTGCCGATGGAAAATGGTTGGCCTGGGCAAGCTATGCAAAGGGAAATTATGGAGGCGGTTTCCCCACCCAACAGCGCTATCACTATTTGGCATTAGATGGCAACGGAGATGCAGATGTAACCACTTATGGAGCCAACGTTTATCAGGAGTTTAATATTCCCGGAGCTAATTATAATCTAAGCACATCAGGTTTTCGCGGAGTAGAGTTTTATCAAGATGGTAGCACCACAAAACTTTTTGTAGGAGCAGGCACTGACGGTATTTATTCTGTGGATGTTGCCATTCCTTTTAACACCAATCAAACACCTATCTCTGTGACAGGATCAAATAACCCTAATACAGTACTGTCCTTCGGATTTTCACAAATAGAATTAGCCAAAAACGGTTACATGTATGCATCTTCTTTAATGGGTGGAAGTTTCGGCAAGAATATTGGAGCATTCGCCCCTAGCATTGTATTACCTGTAATGTTAACAGGGAATGAGCCATTTGCATTCCCCAATCCGCCAAAAGCAGACTATACACTAGGAGGTGTAAACCCGAATAGTACGCTTTACACCCTACCCGATCAGATAGACGGGCAGGATTATAGTTCGATAACACCATCTGTTGCACCACAAGTAGTAACCACGCATACATTGAATTATCCTGCCAATGCAAGCACCAACCAAACCGCTACATGGAGTTATGGTACATCAAACAATCCATTGGGAGTAAGTGTGCCAATACATGTAACAGGAGAATTACGTATAAGGCAAAACTCCAACCTCACTATTTCCGGTATGACGTTTAAATTTAGTCCGGAAGCAAAGGTTATTGTAGAGCCCGGCAGTACGCTAACACTTACAGATGGTACGCTGTTAACTTCAAACTATATGGGAGACCCATGTAATGTTGCCTATACCTGGCAGGGTGTAGAAGTATGGGGCAGCCAGAGCAATCAAAGTCAGAATATAATGCCGCTTGCAGTGGGTAAGCTCACCATTAAAAATAATTCAATAATAGAATATGCAATATGTGGTGTTCGTGCGCAAAAGTTTTATAACCCTGCCGTTAATTTACACAGAGGCGGAATTGTTGTAGCCACTACCGGAGCTACATTTAAAAACTGCATCATGGATGTGGAGTTTTTGCCTTATGTAAATTTATATAATGGCAAGAATTATGGCAACAGGAGTTATTTTTCCGGAGTAAATTTTATTAACGAATAACTATATTTTTTCAAATACACCGCAGCATGTATATATAGATGGTTGCACAGGCATGAGTTTTTTGGGTTGTCAATTCAACAATTATAATTCATCAGTAATGTTTAACAAAAAAAGCATAGGAATCAAATCCATGAATAGTAATTTCACTGTCAACAGTGGTTCATCGTTTAATAACTTATATAGAGCCATTGATGCACGAAGTACCGGAGTACCAATTTCCTTTACTGTGGCAAACAGCACATTCACCAATAATCAAACGGGGATATATACCAGCTACGTCAATAATTTCAATCTGTTGTTAAACACATTTAATGTAGGTGGAAATCAAATGACTGGAGCCACAGTACAGTTAGGCATACAAAACATGTATGGTACAGGCTTCA